>NZ_SUTK01000019.1 GCF_015062905.1 Methanobrevibacter thaueri | reverse complement strand
TGGGATATTTTAGAAAAGTTTATAAAGTATAATAAAATATTTTTTATTTAAGAAAAAAACGGCCAAAAGTAATACTTTTAATTATTGATTAAAACTTGTTTTTTTATTGTATTCTAAAAATTTTTTGATAATAATTCATTTAAATTAAAATATTAACGTTTTAGACAATATTATCAAAAAATAATCCTTATTTTAAAAAATAAAAGAAAATAAAAAATTATTACTTTCAAGGTTTATAGTAATAAATAATACTAAAAGTAATACAAAAATTTCTGAGAAAAAAATCATGAATTTATAAATAAAATGAAAATAAAATTAACTAATATGCAACTTGTAGCAGATGTCGGAGGAATACCTGGAAGAGACTGTAACGGTTTTTGCAAATACTGTTACTTCAGAAAGGTGAAAGATGTAAAAAGTTTTGGATGCGCACACTGCCTGCCCAATAAGATAGGCTGTGAAAGATGCAGCAAAGGAGTTTCCGAAACCCAAGGAGATTTTAAGTCCCCATTTGAAGTTATCAACCAGGTTCAAACCGCAATGATGATGGGAATGCCCCAAGGAGAAGTGAGCGCATACATCAGTGGCGGAGGAGACATAAGCTGCTATCCCCATCTAGAGACCCTAACCGCCAACCTAAACCAGTTCTCAATATCTTCTGTATTGGGATATACATGCGGCAAAGGCATAAGCGACTCTGAAATGGCTACAAGATTAATTAATAATGGCGTTAATGAAGTTTCATTCACTGTCTTTTCAACAGATCCCCAGCTTCGAAAGGAATGGGTGAAAGATCCTAATCCTGAAGAGGCCCTTAAAGCCTGCCAGATATTCTGTGAAAACATTAAGCTAACCGGTGCCGCAGTAATCATCCCTGGCGTCAATGATGGAGACGTATTAAGGCAAACTTGCAATTCCCTAGAGGAGTGGGGTGCAAAGGGAATGCTTTTGATGAGGTTTGCAAACACTTTCAACGAAGGGCTTATTCTGGGCAATGAACCTATCATAAAAGGTATCGAATCACAGCCTGTTGAAGACTTCGGCGAACTGGTAAGGCAAATCAATTCCGAATACAAATTCCGGGTCAGCGGAACACCAATATGTGACCCTGAAACCGGAGGACCATTTGCAATCGCAAAAGATGAAAACGAAGTGTTCCTGCAATTCATAAAGCCAATTACCGGTGAGGCAACAATCATTACCTCAAAAATAGCCGAACCGTACATCAGCAAAATCTTTGACAGAATTGATGTGGAGAACAATGTCAATGTTGTTGCCGTTGAAAAGGAAATAGCATGTCTGATTACAAAAGAGGATTTGGAAAAACTTGACCTATCCGAAATCAGGGATTCCGTCATAATACCAGGAAGGTCATTTGTTCACCAGCTTGATGCGGAAAGAATCCTGAGTGCAGACGGTGTAGACAGGCTTGTCGGCCGTGGGCCTAACACATTGACAGTGGACGGCGAATTAAGCATAGACATGACTGACGAAAATGTCATAGAAAGGGAACTGGAACAATTCAACGATCTGGTTGATGCCGTCAACTTCTTTGGTATGAGAAGAATTTAAAAAAAAAGAGAGTTAGTTAGAATCCTCAACAAGAGAACTCTCACTATTAATTTTCACCAATATGTAATCATACATTTTGGACTTTTTAATCTCAGCGATTTCTGATAACTTTTTGCCGTCAATGACCACATTGCCTATATCTTCGGCATAGGTATCATAATTCAATTTTACACGTACACCATTGAGCTGTGAAGTTACAGGTGTTGGAGAAATAACATCCTTTATTTCTCTGATCTGATTTTCAATTGCATTTTTTACAACGATTGATGGCACTAATGGTGGGTCAAGAGTCATCTCACGTTTTTTGTCACTTAAAATTTGCTCAACAGTTTCAACAAGTTTATCAAGCGCACGAATATCCGGACCTCTTCTGAGCCTTCTTGGAATCCTTCCAAGGCCTCCAACATATGCATCAGCGCCAGGAAGCTCATTAACATCGATTTCAGGTGCTCCTGTTACAATAACTGGTATGTCAATATTATCATAAAGGAAAGATTTTTCCTTGATGCAGTTTTCAAAGCTGCCTAAAGCAAAAATGGCAATGTCATGCTCTTCGATCAAATCACGTTCCTCTTCAGTGATTCCAGAAGTTCCTTTGCCGTCTCCCCTTGCAAGACCGATCATATTATCTTTTGCACCGTATTCACGCAAATACTCTGAAATGTCACATGCAGCATGAGGCAAATGGTGCCTTGCAAGTGTTGGTGAGACAATAGCTATTTCAGAACCTGCCATAGGAGCAACGGATATCTTTGCCAACAGTTCTTTGGATTTTTCTTCAATCTTGTCAACATCTTCCAGAGGAACAGCCATGTTCAATACCAGTTCCATCTGCTGAATGCTGTCCTGAAGAATGAATCCTCCCAAATCTTCAATAAGTTCTCTAATCTCTTCACTTTTGTGAACTCCACCAGTAAATATCAATGTTTCATACATTCCTAACACTCTCTAAAAATGCAATTGTAATAAACATATTTATAATTAATATATTATATTAAATTTTCTAAAATGCCATATCTCAATTCGGCCTTATCAAATGGATTTTTGGAAATGGAATTGTGAGACGGGATTTCAACGAGATTATCACTTTCAATAACGTTATTCTTCAGATAATCGGGATATATCACATAATCAAAGCCATCGCAAACTATATTGAAACCTACATCCTGAACGATATCCTTTAAAAATTCGGAATATACCTTGACATTGACATCCCTTTTGAAATCGGAATTAAGGTATTTCCTGCAAAGCTCATAATCATCAAAATATGATAATATCTCCTCATCGCTCAAATCATTGCCTGCAATGCCTGAAACTTCCTTGATACTTTCAAAAATCTGAGTTGAGGTATTGATTTTGATTTGAAGCGCATCCATCTCCACTTTACTTTCCGAAAGCAGAATTGCCAAATCCCCATCATCCTTTTTGGGAAATTTGTTTACAACATAATCCTTTATGCCTGCAATCTTTACGATTTCTTCACACATTGGGGTTGTGACTATCTTCATAAATATTATTATATAATCATTTAATATAAATTACATCATGAAAGTGACATTGAGTTTTGAGGAAAGTTCAAGCGGTGACGTTTCCATTATGGTCGATGCCCTGAGGGCAAGCACAACAATAACATTGGCATTAAACAATTTTGAAAGGATAATCCCGTGCTTTACCCCTGAAGAAGCCTTGAGCCTAAAGGAAAAAACAGGAGGCATACTTGCAGGCGAACGCAATGGAAAGCAAATTGAGGGATTTGAAATCGGAAACAGCCCTTCGAAAATTAAAGACTTCGAAACCTCCGAAGATACCCTAATTTTAACAACAACCAACGGAACCAGAATCCTTGAAAACATGAACTCCAAGGTGCTTGTCGGATCAATGGTCAATGCCAAATCGGTTGGCCTAAAAAGCATTCAGCTGGCCAGCAGCCATATTGATGTCGTAATGGCAGGAGTAAAAGGAAAATTTGCAATTGAGGACTTTCTGGCAGCTGGCGAGATTTTGTACTGGATTAGTGAAAATCTGAATGAATGCGAGCTAAGCGAATATGCGCAAACCGCAATTTTGGCAACCAGAGATTATGAGTTGGCAAAAGAGGCATTCATAAATTCAAGAACTGCCAAAAGACTGATCGAACTCGGTTACCTGGAAGATGTTGAGTTGTCAGTGTTGAGAAACATAACCGACAATGTTGCGATATATCATGATAATGAATTAACTTTATATATGTAGATTTAATAATAATTAGATAATATAATTACAAAGAAGTGTTTTTTTGAAAAGAGAATGTTTAAAAATTATAGGTACCGCTCACGTATCACAGGAAAGTGTTGAAGAAGTGAAGGATGCAATCTACGAATACCAACCTGATGTAGTTGCCATCGAGCTTGACAGAGGTCGATACACCAAATTAAAACAGGAAATGATGGGTATTGAACAGGATGACACCATTTCAGTCAGCAAAATCATCAAAGAAAACAAGGTAGGATTATTTTTCACAACCACACTCTTAAGCTACTTCCAATCCAAGGTTGGAGCGGAGCTGGATGTTGCGCCAGGCTCAGAAATGATTGGTGCAATCGAAGCGAGCGAAGATTTGGGAATCCCAATAGCCCTAATCGACAGGGACATTAGCATAACCTTGCAAAGGGCCTTGAACAAAATGGGCTTTACGGAAAAGGCCAAATTCATGTTCAGCATGATAGCTTCCGCTTTCGGATATGGTGATGATGAGGATGTCGATGTCGAGGAGCTTAAAAACCCCGACAACCTGGACGAGCTAATGGAAATGTTTAAGGATGAGGCCCCTAGCGTTCACGAGGTTCTTGTTCATGAAAGGGATGCCTACCTCGCCGGAAGCATAATGAGAATCCCACAGGATCATGTGATTGCAGTCGTTGGAGCAGGACATAAGCCTGGAATTGAAAGATATCTGGATAATCCGGAAACCTTGCCCAACATAAGAGATTTGGAAGTAATCAATGAAAAAAAGGGAATTCCTTGGGCTAAAATAATTTTGGCATTAATCCCTATTTTGTTTGTTGTGATATTTTTTCTGGCATATTTTAGCGGGATAAACATCACATGGAACATCTATGAGTTCATAGTCATCAGCATGATTATGGGATTCATCGGATCAATACTTTCAGGTTCAAAAATCCAGTCCGCAATCGTTGGAGGAGTGGTAGCGCCACTGACCATCATTCACCCATTGCTTGCTGCAGGATGGTTTTCAGGATTGTGCGAAGCAAAATTCAGAAAAGTCAGACAAAGCGACATCAAGAATCTGGCTCATATTGAAAGTTTTAGAGACCTGTGGAACAATAACATATTCAGAATACTTCTTGTAGTTATCGGAACTAACCTGGGAGTCAGCATTGCAACCCTGGTGATTTTACCATCCAAAGTTTTCATACCGTTATTCATGAAAATATTTGGTATTTAAATAATTAATTATAAATAATATATTGATAATATTATAATTACTATTGATTTTATAATGGAAAGACCATGTATTTGATATTTCGTTGTGACTGTGGAAGAGCATTATATGCAAAAGAAGGCGTGGCTACACGCAAATGCGTATGTGGAAAAACCCTTAAAGTTAAATCAAGACGCATTTTCCAAAAGGTGGCTACAAGGGAAGAAGCATCCGAAGCAGTTCAGGAAATGCAGGACAAAATATATGGAAACACTGGCTTTATGAAGGCCAGCGAATTAAAATAGTTTTAATGGTTTGTTAAAAATGATTGGGACGACACTCAAAATAATTATTATATTAGTTTTAATAATTTTTACTGGATACTTGTCAATGGCGGAACTTGCCGTCGTATCCATTAGAAAAGCAAAAATGCAAAAATATTTAGAAGAAGGAAATAAAAACGCACAGATTGTTTTTGATTTATTAGAAGACCCTAACGAATTTTTATCAACAGTTCAAATTGGAATTTCCCTGATTGGTGTTTTGACAGGTGCATTTGGTGGAATCACATTAGCTGAACCACTATCCAAAATTATCTCTTTCATACCATATAACGAACCAATAAGTGTTGCGATTGTCGTTATCGTCACCACTTACCTGACATTGGTTATTGGAGAGATTGTGCCGAAGGTCATTGCATTGAATGACCCTGAAAGAATCGCCCTAAGAGTTGCAAAAAGCATGCTGGTTCTTGAAAAAGTTTCAAAACCTGTCAGTTTCATTTTGGCCAAATCAAGCCGTTTTCTTTTATGGGTGATGAGAATTGAAGATAAAAGTGAAGATGTTGTGACAGAAGAAGAAATCGAATTGATGATTAAAGAAGGAAGAGAAGACGGTACCATCGAAAAAGAAGAGGAAGACATCATCAAAAGGGTTTTCAAACTTGACGATCAAAAAGTCGAAAGTATAATGACTCCTAGAAATGAGATAATCTGGATTGACTTGGAAGACGACAGGGAAATCAATAAGATAAAAATTATCGAAAGTAAAAGGTCAATTTTCCCAATTGCCTCCGGAGAGCTTGATGACTTCATTGGAGTCGTTCAGGCAAAGGACATCCTCTCAGCAATGTTCACTGAGGATAAATTTGATGTGCACAAAATCGTGAAAGAGCCGTTAGTGGTTTCCGAACACCTTGAAACATTAGAATTACTTAAGGAATTCAAGGAAAATCAAGGATATGTTCATATGTCCCTTGTAGTCGATGAATTCGGAAGCGTTGAAGGATTAATCACATTGAACGATTTGCTTGAGGGTATTGTAGGAGACATTCCTGGAATTGATGAGGAAGATGAACCTGAAGCGATTCAAAGAGCTGACGGAACATGGCTGATTGATGGAAGATACCCTATTGATAAATTTAAAGAGCTATTTGAGTTTAAAGATTCATTACCTGATGAAGAGGAAGACAACTACACCACATTAGCAGGATTTATACTCAGTATTAGCGGTACAATCCCTAATGAAGAGGACATCTATGAATGTGGAAGATTTGTCTTTGAAATAATAGATATGGACGGCCATCAAATCGATAAGGTCATCGTTACCGATTTGGGGCCTGAAGAGGAAATTGAAGAGGAGTAGAAAATGGACACATCAATAATAATCCAAGTTGTTTTATTAATTGTAGGATTTGTATTTTTGATTAAAGGATCTGACTTTTTTGTTGATGGAGCCAGCAGCATCGCTTCCCTTTTAAAAATACCTACAATCATTGTTGGTCTGACAATTGTGGCATTGGGAACCAGTGCTCCTGAAGCTGCCGTTTCCATTACTTCATCACTTAACGGAAGCAACGCAATGGCTGTAAGTAACGTTGTTGGAAGTAACCTGTTCAACATGCTGATGGTCATTGGTATTGCGGCACTTCTAAGTGAGTTACTTATGGAAAAACAGGTCCTTGAAAAAGATTTGCCATTCCTTGTGGGAATTACCATATTATGGGCGGTTTTCATAATAATAGGATGGGACATAACAAACATCGAAGGAATAATTTTACTTGTCATCATGATTGCATACATTGCATATCTTGTTTATGACACTAAAAAGTCCGGAGGCGCAAACGAAGTCGAAAAACCGAAATACAGCCTTCCATATAGCATTATTTTCATACTTGTGGGACTTGCGGGAATCATAATCGGTGGAGATTTGGTTGTAGACAGCGCTTCAGCAATAGCAATCGCATTCGGAATGAGCGAAACATTGGTAGGTTTAACCATTGTTGCAATAGGTACCTCTTTACCTGAACTTGTGACTTCACTTACCGCTTTAAAGAAAGGGGAAAATCAGCTGGTCATAGGTAATGTGATAGGCTCAAACATCTTTAACATATTGTTCGTACTTGGTGCAAGTAGCGCAATAAGTGCAATACCACTGGACTCAAGCATGCTAATTGACATCCTGTTCATGCTATTCGTTACCATATTATGTTTCATATTCGGTAAGACACAGGACAAATATGACAAAAAAGAGGGAGCCATCTTAGTTACTTTATTTATCATTTATATGGCTTTCGCGATTTTGAGAAATTAAATCTTTTAACTCACAGGCCTTACAGACATTTGATGAAGTCGGCTCACCACAGACTTCACATTCATTAAGGCTTGGAGTAATATCATTTTCAAACATTAAAATCTGTTTAAAAGACTCCATCACATTATTTTTTACGCCAGGATATTGATCTTCGCTGACATTCAGGAATTCCTTGATTTTTGCCCTCAAAGACAGATGGGAATAAGGACATTCATCAAGGTGGATATCAATATTGTTTATTACCGCCCACATTCCAACCTCCTTTTCAGGAGTGTTCCACAGCGGCTTGATTCTTGGAACGAGCTTAGGATGAATCACATCAAGTTCAGGGCCGAATTTAGAGAATTTGATTGTGTCTCCACGGGCAAAGCTCATCAAAAATGATTGAATTTCATCATCTAAGTTATGGCCAGTAGCTATTTTGGCCGCACCCAATTCATAAGCTGTCTTATTCAGAATGTTTCTTCTGAACACACCACATGGAATGCATGCACTTTTAAAATCAGAATAAATATCATCCAAGGCAAAGCCTTCTTCCTCTTTAAATGACTTTTGAACAAGTTTAACATCCAAGTCACGAGCGTTTTGAACAGCTGAGTCGATTCCATGCTGCCTGTAGCCTTCAATACCTTCATCAACACTAACTGCCACCAAATCAAAATCCAGAAATTGCTGATAATTCTTCAATGCATGCAAAGTCAATACACTGTCCTTACCGCCTGACAATGCAACGGCTATCAACTCTCCTTCTTTGATTAGCTCATAATCACGAATCAAGTTATTGATTCTTGTAAAAATCATTTCATTAAATTCATCCTTATCTAATTTCACCATCACCAATTACTTTATTAAACAATAAATAAATAATTTTAGTAGGTGAAAAAATGATAACTTGTGATTTTGCAATATTACCTGTCGGAACAGAAACTACTGAATGTAAAGATTATGTGACCGCTGCAGTCCAGTCAATAAAGGATTCAGGTTTAAACTACCAGCTGACCGGAATGGGAACACAAATCGAAGCAGATAACCTTGAAGAATTATATTCTGCAATTGCCACCGCCCAGGAAGCCATTTTCGAACTTGGAATCGGCAGAGTATATACAGTCATAAAAGTGGATGACAGAAGAGACATGGAAAACAGGACTTTGGATGCCAAAGTCGATACTGTAAACGAAATGCTAAAATAAAGTTGAAATTGATTTAAAAAAAAAAGAATGAAAGTTAGAGTTTAATCTAACTCTTCAGAAGCTTTTTTAACAGCTTCAATTACCATATCCAAATCTTCTTTTGTTAATGATGGATGAACAGGTAGGGAAATAACATTATCCGCTGCAAGTTCTGCATTTGGACAATTCCCTTCAAAGCCTAATGTCTTATAAATAGGCTGGTTATACAATGGAATCGGATAGTGAATGCCTGTTCCAACACCATAATCATTGATTAAGTCAACCCAGTCATCACGGTCTCCTTTTTCAACCCTGATTGTGTACTGGTGATATACATGTTTTGATCCGTCGGCACAGTAAGGTGTGATGATTCCATCAACATCAGCCAAACCCTTATTCAAATAATCAGCATTGGCAATTCTAATATCGTTGAATTCATCAATTTTTTCCAATTGTGCAAGGCCTATGGCTGCGGAAATATCAGTCATCCTAAAGTTATAACCTATTGCATCATGGTGATATCTGACTGATGCTCCATGTGCCCTGAAAATTCTTGCATTTTCGGCTAAATCTTCATCATCAGTGGTGATAATTCCTCCTTCGGAGGTAGTCATATTTTTTGTTGGATAAAAACTAAAGCAGGACATATCTCCGATACTTCCAACTTTTTGACCGTTGAAAGTTGCTCCATGAGCCTGAGCAGCATCCTCGATAACAATCAGACCATGCTTTTCAGCAATCTCATTAATCTTATCCATATCTGCAGACTGACCATATAACTGAACCGGCATGATTGCCTTTGTATTTTCAGTTATCAGCCCTTCAATCGCATCCGGATTTAAGGTGTAGGTTTTCAAATCAATATCTGCAAACACAGGTTTTGCGCCAGTATAAACAATTGAATTTCCGCTTGCAATGAATGTGAATGGAGTTGTAATCACTTCATCGCCCGGACCGATGCCGCATGCAAGCAATGCAGTATGCAACGCAGCAGTTCCTGAGTTGACAGCAATACCATATTCTGCTCCAACCCATTCAGCAAATTTTTGCTCGAATTCAGCTACTTTTGGCCCTTGGGCAATCATTCCTGATTTCAATACTTCAACTACATTTTCAATTTCTTCATCACCGATTATCGGTTTTGCAATAGGAACTTTAATATCTGACACAATATCACCATTTAAATTAAATAATCATACTAATATTTAAAAATATCACGTGCACATTCAAGTAATAAAAGTTTATTACTCAAAAAATGCTCTCTCTATTAAATATATATTGTGTTATGATATATTAATCTATCATGCAAAGAGGTTTAACCACAAATAATGAGCTACTTGAAGAAATAGATATTGTGAAAAATCACTTCCTCAGGACCATGATGGTTAATCAGAGAGCCGTTAAAAAAAATACGAGTGATCTTTTCAATTCCCATTCCGAATTAATTGAAAAGCAGAACTCGATGAAAAAGGCACAATCTGGAAAAAAAGAAAATTAAAAGGGAGATTTATGACTACATTTAATGATTAAATCTCCATACTAATTCAAATTAATCTAGAAGTATTTCAACAATCCGATTGAATGCCTCTTTTGCTTCGGGAACCATCGGATAAAGAGGATACACGTGGCTCATTTCCTCACCGACAATCAGTTCGGCATCAACGCCATTATCATGCAGCTTGTTGTAAAATTCGACAATGTCAGGATAGATTATTTCATGAGTCCCTACAAATACTGTAGTTTTAGGAAGCTTATCCACTTCTCCAAATAGCGGACTTACCTTATAGTCTTTAGTGTCCAGGTCTCCGGCCCATGCTTTGCCTATTTCACGAGCACCCTCAATTCCAAGCATAGGGTCATATTCAACATCGTCATAGTTTCCGGACATTGACATGTCAACCCATGGTGATATCAGAATTAGGTTTTCAGGCTGAGGCATATCCTTAACTGCCAGATATTCGCAGAATGCTGCAGAAAATCCTCCTCCGGCTGAGTCTCCCATGATTATAATGGGTTTTTCTGTTGTCAATAGGTGATTATACAGTTTTTCAACAATTTCATAGCTTTCTTCATAGGTATGGTTTGGAGCGAGAGGGTATATCGGAGAGAATACGCATGCGTTGATTTTTTTTGCAAGTCTGTCGCAAAAGGAAATGTGGGGCAGTCTGATTTCGTTAACGTATCCTCCTCCATGAATGTATATTACCATGCGCTCTGCATCTTCAACATCGTTGAAAGTTAGCATCTGGCATCCGAACAGATTCTTGCTTTCAACTTTTGTGTGATATACCTTTTTTGGTATTTTGTAGGTTTCATCCTCTACAGCGGAGCGTTCCTTCAAATGTTCGTCAGCTGCATCGGCATCATCCATATATTCCCGATGATTTTTTTCCAAAATCTTTTCTACAATTTTTGATCTTTTTGACATTTTGATACCTTTTGTGTTGATTATTATGAATTATATTTATCAAAGTATATAAAATTAAGAATTTTATAAAATATGGTCCTTATATAAAGATATATTTCAAATTGCAGTTGTCTGTGGCCACCGTTGAATATTTCAATCGAAAGACTCAGTTTTAACAAAAAATTTAAAAGAGGAAATAAATTTAAATCTAATAATATTTAAAATATTAGTTATTGAAAAAATCAAGAGTGAGAAGTAATGGACGAATATAAAATAGTAAGTATTGAAGAAGGATTGACAAAAATCGAATTTCCGGAATATGAAAAGGTTTCATCAGCAGCACCCGTATTTTATAACCCTCATATGGAAATGAACAGGGATTTATCCATTCTTGCAATCCAAACATTTCAAAAAGATCAAGACCGTGAAATAAACATCTGCGATTTGTTTGGAGGAAGCGGAATCAGAGGCACGAGATATAAAAATGAAATTGATGGTGTTGGCGAAGTTTCAATCAATGACATAAGCGAAACAGCGAATCATTATGAAAGACACAACATTGAACTGAACAATTTGAATGATGTTCATGTGTATCAGCATGACGCCAGCATGTTCCTGAGGATGAAACGTGGGGAATTCGATGTCATCGATATAGATCCATTCGGTACCCCCTCACCGTTTCTAGACTCAGCAGGGTATTGCGCCCGTAGAAACTCACTGATGTGCGTTACTGCAACCGACACATCAGCATTGTGCGGAACATATGAAGAACCCTGCATCCGAAAATATAATTCAAAGCCTTATAAAAGCGAATACTGCCATGAGACAGGAATTAGGATATTGGCAGGTTTTGTTGCACTCACTCTTTCAAAATATGCCAAGTTAATTGAAGTGAAGATGTCACACAGCACTGAACACTACATGAGATTATACCTTGAAATCAAAAAAGGTTCAAAAAGGACTGACGAATCCCTAAAAAACATCGGGTATATCAGCCATTGTAAGCACTGCCTGCACAGGCAAACCAGCAACGGACTGGCCAGCCCTATTGATGATGTTTGCCCAATCTGCGGTGAAAAGTTAGTTCATGCAGGACCATTATGGCTGGGAAAAATTCAGGATGGCGAATTTATCCAAAAAATGATTGATGAAGCAGACAACAAGAAAATCAACAGTGAAAAAGAGGCATTGAAGCTATTGAACAAATGTCTTGTGGAATGTGATGCTCCAGCAACATTTTATGACGTTCACAGCATATGCAAATCACTAAAAATCAGTGCACCAAAATTTGAATTAATTTTAAATGAACTTGAAAAGGAAGGGTTCAAAGCCATAAGGACCCACTATAACCCAATAGGCATTAAAAGTGATGCTGGAATTGAAGATATTAAAAATATTCTGATTAAATTAAATGATATTTAGGTAAATTTTAAAATTATATAATGAATAATAAAAAAATCCAATAGCCTTATTTATTCAATCAAATTTTAAAAAAAACATGTGTAGAAAAAATTACTTCATAACTATTGTTTAATAAAAATTAGTAAATAATTGATAATATAGACAAAGTTTTATATATTATAAAAACAGTATTATAAATTATATGGTTAATCTACGAATTGACCGAATAGTATAAAAAAAACTATATAGGGAGATTGGAAATGGTGAAAACTAAAGATAATGTAGTAAAACTTGACGATACTGATATTAACATCTTAAAAATTATTAATGAGGACGTTAGAACTTCTTACAGACAAATATCTCGTAGCTTAGATGTTTCTGTTGGAACTGTTCACAACCGTATTGATAAAATGGTTAAATCTGGCGTGATTAAAAAATTCTCCCCAGTTATTGACCACGAAAAATTAGGTTTCGTTTTGACCACCATTATCGGAGTAAGAGTTAAAGGTGGAAAACTTAAAAATTGGGAAGAAAAAACATTCTTTAACAAAAATGTTGTTGGAATCTATGATGTTACTGGAGAATACGACGCATTCTTAATTGCTAAATTCAGAAACACAAATGAATTGAACGCATTTATTAAAGAATTATTGAAAGACCCAATTATAGAAAGAACATATACCCAAACTGTTCTTGATGTTATTAAAGAAGATATGGGATCATCCAATATCTTATAATTTTGTTTAAAAAAAAGTGGTTTAACCAAACTACTTTTTAATTTATTTCTTATTATCTATTTTTGTAAAAAATTTTTTTCATAGTTATAAAAATATTGCCGTGTCAATGTTGATTTTATTAGGTATTTATATAAAAAGAAATACAAATATTATAATATTTAAATTAATTTAAATAGAGGTTATTAAATTGGCAGTTTGCTTACCCGATACTCAGGACGATACTCCAAATATACCTATAAAACTAACAAGAGTGGGTGTAACTGGAGTTAAAAAATTATTACAACTTAAAAGAACAAATAAAAGACCTATAATACTAGTACCTACCTTTGATGCATTTGTAGATTTACCAAGTGACCAAAAAGGAGTACACATGTCCAGGAACCCGGAAGCCATTAGTGAAGTCCTCGAAGATGTAGCTAAAGACTCTACCGTAGACGTTGAATCATTATGTGCAAAAATAGTTGACAGAATGATGACTAAACACGAATATGCAGAACGTGTTGAAATCTCAATGACAACTGATTTTATGTTCATGAAAGAATCTCCTGTTACCAAGAACAAAACCCAGGAAATGGCACACCTAAAAGCTAAAGCCATTGGGTTAAGAGACAAAGATGGTAACGTAGATATTAGAAAAAGCATAGGCGCAGAACTTATTGGAATGACAGTGTGTCCATGTGCACAGGAATCTGTCAGAGAATCCGACAAGACAAAACTATTAGAATTTTTAGATGAGGAAACCACTCAAAAGGTTTTAGATACAGTCACTTTCGCCTCACATAATCAAAGAGGAGTAGGAACATTGTTGATCGAAGTTCCAGAAGACAAATATGTCAAAGCGGAAGATTTGATTGAAATCATTGAAACATCAATGAGTTCCCCAGTATGTGAATTACTCAAAAGACCTGATGAAAACGCAACAGTAATGAACGCACACAGAAATCCTGTTTTCGTTGAAGATTGCGTTAGAAACATGATGGAAAAAATCGTTAAAAAATATGGTGATTTCCCAGATGATACATTAATTACAGCACGTCAAGAAAATCAAGAAAGTATCCACAGACACAATGCTTATGCAGAAAAAGTAACTACCCTTGGGGAGTTAAAAGAAGAATTAAATATCTAAGGATATGATTTAATGAAAAAGACTTATGAACTTGCAGGTCAGGTAATGGGATTTTTCGATGCCTTTAAAGGTTCAAGACCTGCAATAGATAACGAAAGAATATTGATTGTTAGAGGCAGATCCAGAAAAGTTCTGCCCCTCGATGAATTCGAATCAAAGCTTGCTGAAATTGGTGAAATTCTAGGCGGAACTGAATTGGATGCCACATCTGAAAAAATTTCAGATATTCTTAAAGTTGGAGATAAAAACATCAAAAGAAGCGAAAACGTTACAAGCGATGTTGACAACAAGGGATTCATGAGAATGAAAGAGGAACTTGAATCAATGGGTCTTGTTGTTGAATACAAAGTGTTTGAACTTCCAAGTTTTGATGTTATTATCGCAATTTGGGAAGATAAAAATGAAATTCCTCCGCTTTATGTGGAAGTTACCGTTTCTGAACGTGAAGATTAAACATGACATCAAATTTAACTAAAGAGGATATTCTCCAAATATTAAATGCGACTGACAGTGAAATCATTAAATACATGTCAGAAGCAGTGAAATATAGGGAGAATAATCTTATTACTTATTCTAAAAACATTTTCATACCATTGACTGAAATCTGCAGAAATGACTGCGGATACTGTAATTTTAAAAAGCATCCTGACGATCCAGATGTGATTCTTTTAAAAAGCAAGGAAGAAGTCTTGAATGATTTGAAAGAAGCAGAAAAATATGGGTGCAAGGAAGCCTTGTTTACATTCGGCGAAGATGCCGATGAGGAGGAGGCCGTCCGCTTAAAATTGGCTGAATATGGCTATGAAAAAATGGTCGATTATGTCGTCGACATCTGTCAGATGACATTGGACGAAACTTCTCTCCTGCCACATACCAACGGCGGAAATTACTCTTATGAAGATTTGAAAAGGCTGAAAGAGGTCAACGCTTCAATGGGATTGATGCTTGAAAACTCATCCTCAAGACTGATGGAACTGCCAGCCCACAATAAAAGTCCTGGCAAAGATCCGAAAATCAGACTACAAACCATTGAAAATGCAGGAAAACTTAAGATTCCATACACAACAGGAATCTTGATTGGAATTGGCGAAACCCATGAAGAAGTTGCCGAATCCCTGCTTGCCATCAGAGACCTGTATGACAAGTATGGTCATATTCAGGAGGTCATCATTCAAAATTTCACACCTATACCTGGGATTGAAATGGAAGACTGGCCAGAACCAAGCTTACTGGATATGATCAGAACAGTTACTGCAGCCAGATTATTATTTAAAGATACTGACGTCAGCATTCAGGTTCCACCTAATCTTAATAGGGCCACAGCCCAGACATTCCTGTCATGCGGCGCTGACGATTGGGGCGGCGTTTCACCGATAAGTCCTGATTACGTTAACATCACATCTCCATGGCCTGGAATCGATGAGCTTAAAAAACTGACTGAAGATGATGGATTTAAACTAATTGAAAGGCTATGCGTCTATGATAAATACGTCAACAAAGAATGGTTGAACGATATATTGTTAGAAAAGATCTCTAATCTATCCGAGCATCAATAACAACGTGCCATACTCCAGGAGAATATTTTTTTACTTTATTTATTTTCAATAGCTCAACATCACGGCCGCCAGCTTCAGAAATGATTCTTTCAATCGGCCTTGATGTCATCAACTTTTCGGGAACCGTTTCATGATAGTGAAGGATTCCGCCTTCATTTAAACTGTCAATGGCCACTTTCAGGTAATGATGAGTTGTCTTGACATAACCCATTATGATTCTGTCCGCCTTGAAGTTGGGAGTGACATCCTTACAGTCCCCCAAAATCGGGGTGATGTTATCCAACCTATTCAGTTTGACATTTTCACATAGGAAATGATATGAATTGGGATTGATTTCAATTGCGATAACCTCACGGGCATTTGCATGAACACCGATTGGAATAGAAAAATAACCTATGCCCGCAAACATGTCTATTACGGTCTCTCCGTCATCAACCAATTTAGCAATCCTCAACCTTTCGTTGTTGTTTCCTTTAGACCACATGACTTTAGTCAAATCAAGCTTGAACAGGCACCCATTTTCCTTGTTGATTGTTTCGGTATCGCTGCCATAAATGACCTTATAAACCGGTTCCCTTTTTGTTCCCTGAATATGGTCGATTTTCATGATTGTCTTTACTTTATGCTTTCGGGACAACTCCAAAAAATCGTCATTTTGATAATTGCTGTCAAGTATCAGGATATCTCCGATTTTTTTATATTTCATAAACACCCCCCATAAAAGAAAAGTTTATATATGCAAATAGTTAATATTAATATTGTTAGTTTATACTAATTATTGATTCTGATTTTAAATAAAATTAATCGCCAGATTAGTTTATATTTTGTTAAATTAACCTATAAGTAGTTGAAATTAGATATTTTAAATACTTATATGAGGTGTATTTAAATGGATGATAAAATACTAGAAGGTACAACAACCGTCGGAATTACTTGTAAAGACGGAGTTGTATTTGCAAGCGAAAGAAGAGCTAGTATGGGAAACCTTGTAGCTCACAAAGTAGCAGAAAAAATATTTAAAATTGACGATCACATTGTAACCACCATAGCTGGTTCCGTGGGAGATGCTCAAAGTTTAATGAAAGTCATTGAAGCAGAAGTTTCACTCTATCAGATGAGAAACAACGATGCAATCAGCGTTAAAGCAGCTGCATCATTAACTGCAAACATCCTACGTTCCGGACCGATGTATGTTCAAACATTACTCGGAGGAATGGACGGAGACAAACCATCTCTTTACTCATTAGACCCAGCTGGAGGTATGATTGAAGATACTTACATCTCAACCGGATCAGGTTCAATCGTAGCTTACGGTGTTCTTGAAGACAGGTTCAGAGATGATTTAACAACTGACGAAGGAATTGAAATAGCCATAAGAGCTATAAGAGCCGCTGCTGAACGTGACACCTTCTCCGGTAACGGATATTTAGTCGCTAAAGTGGATAAAAACGGCTTTGAAATGTTAGATAATGAAAAAATTAATGAGATTCTTGGAAAACTATAAGTAATAAGCTAATTTTTCATAACTAACTATTTTTTATATAACCGTGTAGATAGTTTATGAAATTTTACTAATTATAGCTTAAATGCTTTCATAAACTATTATCCTACACAAACTTTTTTTGAAGGGATTATATGACTTCAGACATTTTAGAAGATATTAAAAAAGAGATTTTAAGTAAACTACCAGATGAAATTCAGGTTTCAAAAGTGGAATTTGAAGGTCCGGAAGTGGTAGTCTACACTAAAAATCCAGAAATTATTACTGAAAACGGCGATCTTATTAGGTCACTTGCAAAAGAACTTAGAAAAAGAATTATTATTAGATCTGACAAAAGTGCTTTACTTGAACCGGAAGCAACTATAAATAAAATTCATGAAATAGTTCCTGATGGAGCTGAAATTACCGATATCTACTTTGATACAGTAACCGGTGAAGTGGTCATCACCGCCAAAAAACCTGGACTCGTTATTGGAAAATACGGTGTTACCTCAAGAAGTATCGTTAAGAATACCGGATGGGCGCCTAAAATTTTAAGAACCCCACCGATCAGTTCAGACATCATTGGAAAAATCAGGACTATTCAAAAGAACAGCAGTAAAGACAGGAAAAAATTACTGCAAAGGCTTGGACGTCAAATTCACCAAGGAAGTAAATTCCCAAACGATTGGGCAAGAGTTAGTTCAATGGGTGGATTCAAAGAGGTAGGACGTTCATCAATGTTATTGCAAACACCAAACAGCCGTGTTTTACTTGATTGTGGTGTTAATGTTGCTGCATCAGATAATAAAAATGCATTTCCAATGTTAAATGCTCCTGAATTTTCAATTGAAGAATTGGATGCAGTCATCATATCTCACGCTCACTTGGATCATTGCGGATTTGTACCTTACCTTTTCCATTATGGATATGATGGACCTGTTTACTGTACAACCCCAACCAGAGATTTAACCACACTTTTACAATTTGACCACTTGGATATTGCTCACAGGGAGGGCAATCCATTACCGTTCACATCAAAAGACGTGAAACATCAAATTAAAAATACCCTCACACTTGACTATGGTGAAGTAACAGACATTTCACCGGACATAAGATTAACATTACATAATGCAGGACACATCTTAGGTTCAGCAATCTCCCATATGCACATTGGGGACGGAGCCCACAACCTTGTATATACCGGAGACTTCAAATATGAACCATCAAGACTGCTTGAACCTGCCACATACAGATTCCCTCGTGCTGAAACCGTAATTATGGAAAGTACTTACGGTGGAAAGGAAGATGTGCAGCCTTCCAGAAACAATGCCGAAAAAGAAATGATGAAAACCATCTACAAAACACTTAAACGTGGCGGAAAAGTACTGGTTCCGGTATTTGCAGTAGGAAGGGCACAGGAACTGATGGTCGTTCTTGAAGAATACATGAGACATGGAATGATTGAAGAAGTGCCAATCTACATTGACGGAATGATTTGGGAAGCTACAGCGATTCACACCGCAAGGCCAGAATACCTGAGCAAAGACTTAAGAGATCAAATCTTCCACATGGGAAGAAACCCATTTGTCTCAGACATGTTTAAGAAGGTTCAAAATCATGACCAAAGAAAGGACATTGTTGAAGCAAAACAGCCTGCAATCATCCTATCAACTTCAGGTATGCTGACTGGAGGAAATTCAGTCGAATACTTCAAATGGTTATGTGAAGATGAAAGAAACACCATCATCTTTGTAGGATATCAATCCGAAGGATCCATGGGTAGAAGGGTTCAAAAAGGATGGAAAGAGATTCCTCTCGAAGATGACGACGGCAGAACAAGACAATTCTGTGTCAAAATGCAAGTTAAAACTATCAATGGATTCAGTGGTCACTCCAACAGGAGACAACTGATGGAATACGTCAAAAGACTCAATCCAAGACCTGAAAAGGTCATTACCTGTCACGGAGACCCATACAAAGCAGTGGACTTGGCATCATCTATTCATAGAAGTTATAAAATCGAGACCAAAACTCCAGTTAATTTAGACTGTGTGAGAATTCATTAATAATAATTAAATACTATATAAAACAAAATATATAGTATTATGAAAATGTTGTAAATCTATTACAACATTATATTTTATTTTTAATAGGTGTAATTATGGTTACTTATTCAGAATCCGGTGTAGATATTGATTTGGAAGCAGTTACTGTCTCTGCACTAGCAGACAAACTCAAATCAACATTGGAATGTAGAGATATTATTACCGACAGTGGTCATTATGCGGCTTTAGTAAAATTAGGCGACAAAGCAATCGCAATGAGTACTGACGGCGTTGGAAGTAAAATTTTAATTGCTGAAATGATGAACAAATACGATACCGTAGGTATAGACTGCATTGCAATGGTTGTTAACGACATCCTATGTGTCGGAGCGGAACCTATTGCATTAGTTGATTACCTTGCCGTTGAAAAACCTGACCCTAAAAGGGCAGCTGAAATTGCTGAAGGTTTGGTAACAGGTGCAAACGAGTCAAGAATCGCAATCATTGGAGGAGAAACAGCTTCACTTCCAGGAATCATTAAAGACTTTGACCTTGCAGGAACAGGTATCGGTTTTGTAGATATCGACAAGATCATTACCGGCGAGGATATCGAACCTGGAAATGTTTTAATAGGTATCAACAGTAACGGAATTCATTCCAACGGATACAGCCTTGCAAGAAAAGCATTGTTTGATGATGCAGGACTCACTGTTGACGACAAGATGCCTAACGGTGAAACTACCGTTGGTGAAGAGCTAATCAGACCAACTGAATTATACGTAAAACCTATCGTGAGCCTATTTGAAAAAGAATATAAAATTAATGGACTTGCACACATTACCGGAGGAGGATTCACCAATCTCAGACGTTTGAAAAAAGGCGTAGGATATGACATCAACAATCTTCCGGAAGTTCCAGAAATATTTAAACTTATTTATGAACAGAACGTTGACATCAAAGAGATGTACAAGGTTTTCAACATGGGTGTCGGTTTTGTTGTTATCTGCGAAGAGACAGAAGCGGATAAGATTATGGAAACTTTAAAGGAATACTGTGATTGCCAAATAATAGGAAAAGTTACAGATGATGAAAAAATCACCGTCAAAGCCTTTGAAGGATCTGAACTTGAATACTAATTATTAAGAAAAAGAGGGGAGTGAAAGAATGAAGATAATGAAAGATAAGGAAATGGCTCTTGTAAAAGAGATATTGGCTAAGCTTGGAGCTAGCGAAGAAGATCAAGAATTAGTTGCAGAAGCTACATTGGATGCAGACCTAAAAGGATTCACATCACATGGGCTTGGAAGATTCCCACAATATTTAATTAGTATCAAAGCAGGAACAATCAATTTAGAGGAAAACATCACTATCGAAAAGGAAACTCCTGCAATCGCATTAATCAACGGTAACAGCGGATTTGGACAAGCGGTATCATACAAGGCAATGCAGCTTGCAATCAAAAAAGCTAAAGATGTAGGTATCGCCTGTGTAGGTGTACACAATACCAATCACTTTGGAGTTACAGGATTTTACTCAGATTTGGCTTTAAGAGAAAACTGCATCGGTTTGGTTTTAGCAAATACCGACCCTGCTATCGCACCATTAGGCGGTAAAGATAAATTAATCGGAACCAACCCTCTTGCATTGGGAATCCCATCAGATTCATACATTACCGTGGACATGGCAACTTCAGTCACCGCACGTGGAAAAATCATCGAATCAAAAAGAAAAGGACTTGATTTGCCTGACGGTTGGGCATTAGACAAAGATGGAAACCCAACAAATGATCCTGAAGCAGCACTTGAAGGTTCAATTTTACCATTCGGAGGATTCAAAGGATACGCATTGTCATTATTAATTGAAATCTTAACCGGACCATTAGTACAGGCAGGATATGGTCTTGGAGTAACCGGTACAGCTTCACCTGATAAGGACTGTACAAAAGGTGACTTATATGTTGTAATCGACCCTTCCAAATTCGGTGACTTTGACGAATTCAAGGCCAACACCGAAGACTTTATCTCACAAGTAAGGGCAACCGGTGAAACCGTAGCCATTCCGGGAGATTTGGAAGTCAAAAGAATTGCTGATACTGAAGAAAACGGTGTGGCAATTGATGAAAAATTATATGAACAATTAAAAGAAATCTGTGACGATTTAGACATTGACATAGATTCATATGTTGAAGAATAGTCATTATTCTTCATAAATCTTTTTTTTAAACCAGCGATAATATATTTTTACATATCATTAAAATTTTACCTTAAATTTAATTTTAACTTGAAAATATTAAAAATATCTTGAAAATAGACAAACCTTTAAATGTAAAAAAATACCAATATTATTATACTGAAAATCATAAATTATTTTTCAAAAAATATGATTTTCATAAAAAGGAGGAACTAAATTTATGAAATTTAAAAACTCTTATATCTTATTAATAGCGATGGCAATATTCCTATTAGTAAGTATCGGGTCTGTTTGTGCTAGTGAAAACATCACTGCAGATAGTGACAGTCCATTAGCTAGTGCAGATGCAGAAGTTGTTCTTGCCGACGGAGAAGACGCAGGCAATGATGCAACACAAGAAAAAATCAATACTACTATTGACGCTGTTGACAGTGAATTTGACTATGATGCAGACAAGAACATTAGTGTTGCTGTAAAAGACAATGAAAGTGAAGACATTAATGTTAACGCAAGTGATTTACAGGTACTTGAAGGAAGCAAATCACTTAACTTCACATACAACAATTCAATACTCAGTATTACAGAAAAATTAACCGTTGGAAAACATAACATTACCCTCAATTATTTAGGTAATGCTACATATGCTAATTCCACAAAAAATATTATATTATCTATTTTAGGAAATAAAACATTGGAATCTCCAGACAATATTGTAAAGACTGGGGACGAATTTGAAATCAATGACATAAAAGTCTTTGATGGAGTTAAATATCTCGAATTAGATGAGGAAAACTTCAGCATAAATGTAACATACATTGACGAAGAAGGAAACGTAATATCAGAAAATATTGGTAATGCATTTACTTACAACAATGGAACAATAAGATTCACATATGAAAGACTTATAAAAAGCATACTTTTAAACTATACTGATGCAGTTAATACAAAAACAATCGGCGTAAGGTATGCTACAAGCGTTGATGCAAACGCCACTAAAACTAAGATAACTGATGACAATAACATTACTGGCGTACATGTTTATGATAATCAACATAATGAATTAACAATCAGCAAAAACGATTTAAGAGTTCTTGAAAATGGTAAAGAAGTTGCTTTTGATTATAATAACTCAGTAATTACCGTCAAAAATTTAGCTATTGGCGTTCACACTTTAAATGTCCGATATGTAGGTAACAGCACATATGCACCATCCAACAGGACAGTGACTTTAAAAGTATGGGGTAATCAAACATTTGACCCCGATAAAACTGCAAACTTAGATTCAAACAATGATGTAACTATTACTTTAAACCTTAATGATGGTTCAGATCCAGTTAATGTTACTGTAGGCAATTTAACCCTTACATTATTCTACAAAGTGGGTAATGAAACTAAAAATGCAACTATTGATGGAATTACACTTCTCGACGACAAACAAACCATCAAATTTAATGTAAATAAGACCTTTGACAGTGCATATGTTGACATCAAATATGCTGCTGAAAACAACTTAACCGCTAGAACCACCCTTAAAGTAGGTACTGAAATCTCTGTTCCTGCATCATTAGCGCAAGGATCAGAACAAGTTGCCAACTTTACCGTTACTGTTATTGCAGCTAACGGAACTAACATTGCAATTACTGTGAACAACACTAAAGTCTACAGCAACGGCAAAGAAATCAAATTCACATGCAACGACTCAGTTATCACATTAACTGACAAATTCAGTTTCGGCGTTTACAACATTACTGTTAAGTACCTCGGTAACGACACCTACTCTGAAGTGTCAAAAAGTTTTAACTTGACCGTTTATGGAATCAATGCCACTTCAACCATTAAAGTTAACTCTACTAAAGAAGGGGACATTGAATTAACCATTATAAATGGTACTGAAATTGTTGAAATCACTGCAGACGACTTAACTCTTAATCTTACATACAAAGATGGAAATGAAACAAAAGTTATTCCAATTGCATCAAAAGTGATTAATAATAACACTTTAATTATCAAACTTGAAAATGGAAACTTCACTTCCGCAATATTAAACATCAACTATAAAAACGCTACAACCAATGTCACTTTAAACAGAGTTTACAACATCAAAGTTGAAGCTATTAACAATGTTGTTGAATACCAAAGCGGAAAATTCATCTATAAAATCACTGATATGGATACAAATGAAGCTTTAGCAAATAAAACTATTAATTTAGAGTACAGAATAACAGCTGGTTCAATTTCCATAAGCGGTATTAGCGGTAGTGGAATCACAATCGTATCCACCATCTCCAATACAACTAATGAAAATGGAGAAGTAACCTTTGACAACAATAAAATGAATGGACAAGGATGGGGCTTTATGGATGTAGGAAATCATACAGTTACCATCAAATCCGGTAATTTCAATAAAACAAACGGAACTAGTCAAAACATAACCATCAATAAAGCTAACATCAACATCATAATTGATGATTATCATGAGTACTACGGCAGCGATAAAAAGATTAAAATTACTGTAACCAATGTGGCAACTGGAGATCCAGTTAAAAACACAATATTACATCTTTACTTACCGTCTACCACTCAAAAAGACTACTATTTCCAAACCAATGAGAACGGTACCAGTGAAATCAATGTTAAAGGATTTGTCGGCGGAACTTATGACTTAACCATAAGCAACAATGACACCAAAAACATCAATAATAAAACTACCGAAGGAAGTTTCACTATTCTCAAAATCCCTATTGTAAACAATGCTAAAGACGTCACAGTCTATTATAATACAGGAGCCACCCAAACAATAAAACTTACCAAAGACGGTAAAGGCGTAAGTGGAGTGTATGTCTTAGTTAGATTATACAGCACTTCCAAAAAATTCAATGATTACTTGTTCCAAACCAACAGCAAAGGTGAAATTTCATATAGTGCTTCATTAGCAGTCGGCAAACATAAAGTTATAGTTAGCTCTGCAGACAGCAGATACGACTTTAAACAAGCCACTAAAACAATTACAGTTAAAAAGGCTAGCGCAAAAATCACAGCTAAAAAGTTAACCACCTACTACAAAGGAGGCAAATACTTTACTTTAAAAGTAACCAACACTAAAAACAACAAGCCGATCTATGCTGCAAAAGTAAATATCAAGTTATTTATCTCTAAAAACAGATATTACAACTACAACGGCAATACTGGAATGAATGGTGAATTAAGATTGTCAGTTGACAATTTAAAACCAGGAACCTACAGAGTTGTTATTGCAGGTGCAGACAACAAAAACTTTGCCGCTAAAGAGATTACTTCAAAAATCATTATCAAAAAGGCTCCAGCTAAATTTACTCCTAAGAAAATTACCGCCAAAAAAGGCGCTAAAAAATACTTTAAGGTCACTGTTAAAAACAAAAAGACTAAAAAAGTAATTCCAGGAGTAAAAATTAAAGTTAAGGTATATACTGGTAAAAAAGCAAAATCCTATACTGTAAAAACCAATTCAAAAGGTATTGCAAAACTCAGTACTGCCAAATTAAAAGTTGGAAAACATAAAGTTGTAATCACTTCAGCAAACAAGTATGTTACTGCTAAAAAAGCAAAATCAACTATAAAAATTAAAAAATAAGAGAAATCAATTTTCTCTTAACCCTTTTCTTTTTTTTTGAAAAATTATTCTTTTCTGTACTTTGCATAAAAACCATCAGTATCAGCATATATCGCATAAAAACCGAATTCTTCAGCTTTTTTTATTGATGATTTGATATACTGCCTTCCCCATGAGGTAATTGCCTTTGCACATTCAAAGGAATACCATCTAAATCGTGGAAATCCATAAATCCCATACATGGTATTTGCCAATCTCTTAATGGCCTGTTGCTGTACATCCAAAGCTATCTTTTCACGAGGATCATCAGATTCCTTCATCTGACGCTTGATTCTGAACCTCTCCTGGAGAATCTTATCAATGACTGATGGAATGAAACCCTGTGGAGATTTTTTGAATTTAACCCCATGTTCAGGTGAAATGTTATAATCATCCTCATTTTCAATTTCACCCAGAGTCATCACATCCGGAGATATGTTTTTTGAAATGATGATGCTCGGATATAGGCTCCTGAAATCGAACTGAACCAGATTCTCATGCAGACCCTTTTCGGGCTCCCTTACGTATCCTCCTTCATTGTCTTCAGCGGAAGCACGGTCTGCAAAGTTTGATCCCTGCTTATTCGGCACGACTTCACCGTCAAAATAGGCCTGCTTTACCAAAAACCATTCTGCCTGTTGACCTGTTGCCATACGTGAAACGTCAAACAGAGGCTGACCTATAATACGGGTAAGTTCCAGGTTAAGCGGTAGGGTCTGCTCCGCAATTTTCAAAGTGGATACCACATCATCAAGAGAGTAATCAAACAATGTGTCCAGCTCCTCGCCGCCACTGTCCCAGAACTCCCAAATGCGATCTCCGGCAACATCAATCTTTTCCTCACCGAAGAGTTCGTAATAAACCCTTTCCAGTGTATATCTGTCCAGTGTCATGTATCTTCTCATTACAAGATACAAATCAACATGAATCAAGCCCTTAAATGATGCAGCATTTGAGTATCCTCTTCTAATGAATTTGACATCGGATTCATCCATTCCAATATCCAAATCAACGCCCAGTATCTTTGCCCTGTCCTTCAGATATGGGAAATCGAAATTATCCGAATTGTATCCTACAATGATGTCAACATTGTTGTCCTTGATGATTTTAACAAACTCTTCAATCATTTCCTTTTCTGATGCAACCTGATTTACAAAGTCTCCCCTGTCTTCGGAATTGGTTTTGGTGGATATTACCTGGTTGACGCCGAAATTGCTGGCCACACCAATCATGATGATTTCATCTTCAGAAGAATCAGGCATGCCATGAGGGTTTCTGACTTCCAAGTCGAAACTCAAAATCCTGAAATCCTGAGGATATTCCTCTACCCTCTGCAGTTCATCGGTGAGCTTGATTATCCTAATGTCCTGCTTTGTTGAATCCATATCCAGGAATGTTTCAATTTCCTCTCCGATTGCTGTGACTTCAGTCATTGGAATCACGTCACGGTCCATCAGGTAGCGTCTGTAGAATGGAATGTCGAATTCCCTTATTTGGATTACGCTTTCCAAATCCCTCAGTGCGTCACGATTTTTGGCAAGCTCCTGAGGATGCTTGAATGTGGCCTTGACAAATTCAGTTTCGATTTGGAAATCCTTTTTTATAACCTTTTCAACACGGACAACATCAATATTGTCCTTGATTTCAGACATGCACTCATCAACATCATCTGACATCACATACAGGTAAGGTTCAAAGGTATCATCTATTAGAATTATATTTTCATCACCTTTTTTTGAAAATAATCTGATTACAGGCCTTTCCTCATATGTGACATAATCTATGTCCAAAATCACTACGTTTTCCTGCATCTACTCATCTCCCAGAATATATTCCTTTCTATAATTATCCAAAACAGCATAGGTAATTCCTAAAATCAAAGGACCCACAATAAAACCCACAATGCCATAAACAAGAGGCCCAGACAGGAATCCTACAAGCAATATCAGCGGATGGATATCTGCATAATGGCTTGAAAGGGCCGGCCTTATATACATGTCTATTGTGCTTAGGAAAAATCCGAAAAGAAGAACGGTGATTGCCCTTGGGTAATTTCCGGAAAGCAGATCCATAAAGAAGAGTCCCCAATATATTGGCCATGGGCCGAATACCGGAATAAGCTGTAGGATACCGGTTATCACGCCTAAAAAGATTCCGAACGGATAACCAAGAATAGAATAGCCTATCGCTCCCAATATTCCTATTATTACTGATGTCAGGAAGTGTCCATAGAAAATGCTTCTCAATACGTCCTTCACCGATTCAATTGTATTGTCAAAGAAGGCCTTTGAATCGTCAGGAACAAATGACCTTATGAATTGAATAAAATTATTTCCGTCACGGACGAAGTAGAACACTGAACATACAAGAATAAACAGGTCAAGTGTGATATTCATAAGGCTGCTTACAAACTTGGCAAGATAGTTCAGGACATACCTTCCGATTTCCTGGACGGATGTGTTGATTGATGTTGAAATGGAATTTACATCAAAGCTCCATGGCAGGTACGCAGATATGGATGACAGCAATGAATTGATGTCAGCATAGGTACTTGTGGATGATGCGCCTGACAATATCGCTATAAGCTCCGTGACGATATATGCAATCAGCAATATCAACGGTATGAGAACGACCACCATTGCAAGCAATATTGATATTGAGCTGAATTTGAGCTTTGACTGGATTTTATGGGCTACCGGCTTTATTCCATATGCCAAAATGGCCCCCAGGATAATCATGTTCAAAACGGGAAATACAATCATCAATGAGACTATAACCAGAAATATTACCAAAAGCATTGGCGGAGTCAAGTGTTGCTTAATGTCAATTCCCATTTTATCATGTCCTTCTCAGTATTTAACGCCGGAAGCATCCCTTCTGTATTTTGCAAATTCAGTAATCTGTGATATCTTGTCATTTTCAAAAACAGGACCTTCCACACAGATTCTCCATCCTTCACTGTCAACACAGCACTGACCACACACTCCCAGTGCGCATTTCATATATCTTTCAAGGGAATATTGGCCAGGTATTCCTGCATCTTCAAGGATATCAAAGATTCCTTTCATCATTATCTCAGGTCCGCAGACAAATGCAAAATCATAAGTTGAATCTTCAAGCAAATCGCTAAGACAATTTGTTGCAAATCCTTCGAATCCGAAACTTCCATCATCAGTGCACGGATAAACACTGATGCCCAACTCTTCAAGTGAATCCAAAAACAACAGTTCATCCTTTGTTTGGGCAGCTGAAATGACACTGACATCATTATTTGTGGCCAAATCACTGGCTATTGCATTAACTGGAGCCATACCAACTCCACCACCGATAGCTATGATTTTTTTGCCTATAAATGAGTTGTCAAATCCATGTCCGTAACTTCCCCTAACTCCGATTTGGTCTCCAACCTGCAGGTCATGCAATTGGGAAGTGAACTCGCCGATGTTTTTAACGGTTATGGCAAGCTCATCATCATTGATTTGGGATATTGACATAGGCTTTTCATTATTGAAATTCCAGATCATTAAAAACTCGCCGGGATTAGGTTTTCCAAGTGTTTCAAAATCCCAATCGAATTTGAATGTTTTAATTGTAGGAGTTTCAGTGACAATTTCTGTTATTTCAACGATTTTCGGTTCATTAATCATGTGCAATCCCCACCATTTCATCAATTGAAGAATAACCTTTATCTTTCATGAACTCTTCGAGACCCTGATTGATTTTGCCGAATACCTCAACGCCTTCATCCATGATGGCAGTTCCTATCTGGACAGCACGGGCGCCTGCAAAGATAAATTCGACAACATCATCAAAGGTGTAGATTCCTCCGACACCAATCAAAGGAATGTCAACAGCCTCGTAAACAGAATAGACATTGCTGACGGCAATAGGTTTTATTGCCTTGCCGCTCATTCCTCCGGACTTATGGAAGAGTACCGGTTTTGCAACATCGATATTGATTTTCATTCCAGGACCCAATGTATTGATTAAAGACAGACAGTCAGCTCCAGCATCCTCACAGGTCCTTGCAATTTCAGTAATGTCAGTGACATTCGGAGTCAATTTGGCAATGATAGGTACATCAGAAGCGTCCTTTGCAGCCGATACGATGGTATGGCTCAAGTTACAGTCCTGACCTATTGACGCACCATACCCTTCCATTGCATGAGGGCAGGAGATATTGAGTTCAATCATGTCAACATATTCCTGAACTTCCTCCACAAGCTGTGAAAACTCTAAAGGGTTTGCCCCATAAATTGAAGCGATAACTACATTGTCCTCATGATCAATCTTTTTCAGTTCTTCCTTGAAATTCTCAACACCAGGATTTGAAAGGCCAATCGCATTCAGGATTCCTCCATCAACCGCTACTGTTGTCGGGTTCGGATAGCCCGGATGAGGATTAAGTGAAAATGATTTGGATACGACTCCTCCAGCACCTGATTTTAAAATCCAGTTCATTGATGAGGCGTTGCTTCCCATAATTCCTGCCGCCAAC
>NZ_SUTK01000075.1 GCF_015062905.1 Methanobrevibacter thaueri | reverse complement strand
TCCTAAAAAAGAATAATTTTTTTTTTAATTGGATTAGGGTTTAGATAACCTACTAATCTAGATTTTTTACAATCTTGAGGGCCTCGTCGATTACCTGCCACATGTCGAAGTACTGGTACATTCCAAGCCTTCCTCCGAAAATGACATTGCCTTCGCTTTCAGCAAGCTTCTGGTATTTTTCAAACAGTTTGGAGTTCCTGTCGTCATTCATAGGATAGTATGCCTCCTCACCTTTCGTCCAGGCTTTCGGATACTCACGGGTGATTATTGTCTTTGGTGATTCGCTGTTTTCAAAGTGCTTGTGCTCGATTATGCGTGTGAAAGGGGTTTCAGCATCGGTATAGTTGATTACGGCATTTCCCTGATAGTTTTCCATGTCGAGGGTTTCGAACTCGAAGTCGAGCCCACGATATTCGAGCTCTCCGTAGCAGTAGTCGAAGTACTGGTCTATCATTCCGGTGAATATGATCTTATCGGCCATACCCATCCATTTTTCCCTGTCGTCGAAGAAATCGGTGTTTAACCTGACCTCAACGCCTTCAAGCATCTTTTCAATGATTTTTGTATACCCTCCGATAGGTATTCCCTGATAGAGGTCATTGAAATAGTTGTTGTCGAATGTGTACCTTACCGGAAGCCTTTTGATGATGAATGCAGGAAGCTCGCTGCACTTTCTTCCCCACTGCTTTTCGGTGTATCCCTTGATGAGCTTCTCGTAGATATCCTTTCCGATAAGGGATATTGCCTGCTCCTCAAGGTTTTTCGGGTTTTCGATATGGTACTCCCTTTTCTGCTCCTCGATTTTGGCACGTGCCTCCTCTGGGGTCTTCACTCCCCACATCTGGTAGAACGTGTTCATGTTGAACGGCAGGTTGTAGAGCTCTCCCTTGTAGTTGGCGACGGGTGAGTTGGTGTAGCGGTTGAAATCGGCGAAGCGGTTGATGTAGTTCCACACTTCCCTGTTGTTTGTGTGAAAGATGTGCGCTCCGTATCTGTGGACGTTTATGTTTTCCAAATTTTCAGTGTATACGTTTCCACCGATATGGTCACGTTTTTCGATTACTAAACAGTTTTTCCCTTTTTTGGTCATCTCATAAGCGATAATGGAACCGAAAAGACCGGATCCAACAATCAAATAATCATATTCCATGCTAATTCTCCTAGATATTATATTTGTTTTGATTTTTATTAATCTTTTGAAAAATAATGACCTTTGTAAGCTATTCCCGGGAAATGTTGATTTTGGTTTCAAGCGCAGTTGTCATGCTTGAGAGAAGCCACTTGGTCTTCAGGTCGGTCTGATGGATTTTCTTAAGCCTGTTCACCTTGCTTAAAAGCAGCTTGTTTTCCTCAAGGGTGAACGGTGAGTTTTTCCATGTGTACATCCAGTGCAGGAGGTGCGGATTGACTGTTGCATTCTGAACGTCCTTTGAAAATCCTTCGGTGCATTTTCTGCTGTAGATGTATGATTCCATAAGCTCATCAAGCAGACGCACATTGACGTTGTTTGTGATTGACTTGTCGTCCGGCAGGTCCCTGATGTAGTAGTCGTAGCACATGAAATTGTTTAAAAACACGATGCCCTTCGAATGGATGAGCGCCTCCACATAGAACGCCAGGTCGTCTCCGGAAATGAACGGCTGAAAACGGATGTCGTTGTCCATAATCAGGTCCCTTCTGTAGATTTTGCTCCAGATTGACGGGTGCATCTTAAGCAGATCAGGCTCCTGTTCGATGCTGTCGACCTTGATTGTATCGAGTGGAGCGTCCCTTGGATAGGTCACTTCCATGGTTTTTCCGTAAAGCAGCTTTTCCACCACATTGTCCCATAGGAAATCGGGAACCTTGATGAAGTTTTCAGACTCGAATGTCTCGTCCGGATATGCGTTTTCCAAATCGTCCTTGTATGGGGAGTATGATTTCTGGACCTTTCCTCCGTATTCGAAGATTCTTCTGAAGCGTCCGAAAGCCATCTGTGCGTCATTGGAAGTCACCGTATTGTACAGGGTTTCAACGGCGTCCGGGGTGTATCTGTCATCCGGGTCGAGAAACATTATGTAATCTCCGGTGCACGCTTCAATTCCAGTGTTTCTCGGAGTGTATGCGGCTCCGCTGTTCTCTTCGTGGTGGATTGCAATGCAGCAGTCATAATCTGCATCGTATTCGTCGATTATTTTATCCGATCCGTCTGTTGAGCAGTCATTGACCATTATGATTTCAAGGTTTTCATTTCCTATTGTCTGGTTTACCAGTGAGTCAATTCCGCCTCTCAGGTGGTCTCCAACATTGAAGATTGGTAAAATAATGCTGATTTTGTCTTTCATTGTAATCATTATATAGTTTATTTTTGATGCTTATTAAAGTAATTGGAAATATGATGATAAAAATGAGACACAAAGTTATTTTATATATGAATTATATAATTTAATATAATATGAAAATTAATGATTTTGGGAAAGCTGATATTTTCCTGAATTAGGATTATTCTTTAATACCAATGGTGATAAAATGAGTGAAGTATATAGGACATTTACATCAGAGTCAGTAACACAAGGACACCCGGATAAGGTCGCAGACATCATATCCGATGCGATATTGGACGCCTACATGGCAGGCGACAAGAATTCCCACGTCGCATGCGAAACCTGTGTGACAACTGATTTCTGTATGGTATTCGGTGAGATTACCTCAAATACTGATTTAACAGATGATGACATTGAAAAGATCATAAGGGATACAATCATTGAAATAGGATATGACAAGCCGGAACTTGAATTCGACGGAAACTCATGTACCGTTTCAAACAGGCTCCATGCACAGTCCCAGGACATCAACCAGGGTGTCGACAGGGGAGATGAGGAAACCGGTGCAGGAGACCAGGGAATGATGTTCGGTTATGCAACAAACGAAACCGAATCACTCATGCCGTATCCAATCGATCTGGCACGTAAGCTTACAAACAAACTGACCGAATTAAGGGAAAGCGGAGAGATTCCTTATCTAAGGCCTGACGGTAAGGCACAGGTTTCCGTAAACTACGATAAGGACGGAAACGTCATTTCACTCGATGCTGTCGTATTGTCAACCCAGCATGACGAGACAGTTTCCGATGATCAGGAAACCCTTAAAAACGACATTCGCGAAAAGCTCTTCAAGGCAGTAATCCCTGAAGGACTGATTACAGAGGATACAAAAGAGCACATCAACCCTACAGGCAAGTTCGAAATCGGAGGCCCTCACGGGGACGCCGGACTTACCGGACGTAAGATCATTGTCGACACCTACGGAGGATATGCACGCCACGGTGGAGGAGCATTTTCCGGAAAGGACTGCACCAAAGTGGACAGAAGCGCATGCTACATGGCAAGATACATTGCCAAAAACATCGTTGCAAGCGGACTTGCTGAAAAATGTGAAATCCAGCTCTCATATGCAATAGGCGTTGCCGAACCTACCTCTGTCATGGTGGACACCTTCGGAACCGCCGCCGACATCGGGGACGTTAAATTCGAACAGATTGTGCGCGACAACTTCAGGCTCACCCCGGACGGTATCATCGAGACCCTTGGCTTGAGGGACACCACCTACAAGCAGACCGCAAAATACGGTCACTTCGGTATCGAAGGCCTTCCTTGGGAGAAAACAGACAAGGTCGACGATTTGAAAAAATACATCAAATCTTAAAATCCTTTCATGACTTGCTCTTTTTGAGCAGGTTCAACACTATTTTTTTTAATAATCGAGGATGTGACACGAAGTCACTATTTTTCATTGGCATTCGATAGCCTGCCAAGTCATATCAAAGTTTTTCTCAAACATCAAATCAACATCATAATCCGGGAAAACCAACCAATAATATTGAATTCCCATATACAGGATATACAATGATTCCACAATGTTTTCAGTCGAGAAGTCCTGTCTGATTTCATTTTGCCTTTTGCCCTCTTCGACAAGGTCAGTTAAAAACATTTTAACATCGTTCCCGGTTTGTGAAATTATCTGGTTAACTCTTTCATGGGCATATCCCACTGAGGTTAAAAGAAGTATTACGCTATTATAATTAATTTTTTCGTTGATGCTTTCAATTTCCACACCGTTTATGTAATGATATAAAATGTAAAACAATGCATCATGGATTCTGTCCTTTGATGAACCTTCAAGGAGGATTTTATCAAAATCGATTTTAATATAATCCACCATATACTTTTGTAAAATTTCTTCAAATATGTCGTTTTTATCTGAAAAATGATAATATATCCCACCGGTTGTCAGTCCGGTACAATTTCGAATTTCACTAATTGAAATGTCAATTGTGCCTTTTTCCAATATCAATTTTAGTGTTTTTTCAAGAATCAAGTCTTTAGTATTCATCTAACCACACTTGTTAATTATTCTCTAAATCTTATCTTTTCCCATTCCAAATTAAAATTATCTTCAAAGGCAGGAATCATATCCTCAATCAAATATACTTCCCATCTATATTGAATTCCCATGTACATGATTATTAGTGATTCTACAATATCATCAGGTGAGAAGTCCTGTCGGATTTCCCCATTTTCTTGACCTTCCTTGATAATTTCAGTTAAAAATTCCCTTAATTCTTTTAGGATACTTTGGTTAAGCTCCGGAGTTTTTTCATAAGAAAATCCATTTCCACTCAAAACCAACAATATGGATCTGTAGTCTATTTCATCATCAATCGATTCAATTGGGATTCCGGTTTCTTTTTGCTTAAAAATTTCAGCCATGACATTGTGGATTTTCTCTTTTGCATTTCCCTTTATCTGCTGGAGTTTGTCAAAATCAAATTTATAATAGTTTATATAATATCTTTCAGTAAGTTCATTATATATCTCTTCTTTATTTGAAAAATGATGATATATCCCACCGATAGCAATTCCTGAGGCATTACTGATTTCTCTAATAGAAATAATAGAGTTCTTATTTTCAATCATTAATTTTAAAGTTGTTTCTAAAATTAATTGTTTTGTATTCATCATT
>NZ_SUTK01000074.1 GCF_015062905.1 Methanobrevibacter thaueri | reverse complement strand
TGTTACATTCTTCTCTTCGTGCAAATCGATTAGTTGCTTAAGGATTTTGCTACTTGTCTTTGAATCCAGTGATCCTGTTGGTTCATCCGCCAATATAATTGATGGGTTGTTGGCAAGTGCACGGGCGATGGCCACCCTTTGGCGCTCACCACCGGACAATTTATTTGGCTTCATGTCTGCCTTGTCCCTAAGACCGACATCATCCAGCAGCTTCAGTGCCCTTGACCTCATCTCCTTGGAGGATAATTTTTGTGTATACATTGGAATTTCAATGTTTTCCGCAACGGAAATGTTCGGAATCAGATTGTGCAGCTGGAAAATGAATCCAATCCTTTCCGCCCTGAACTCATTTAATTTCCTGGAGGTTGCAAGGTCCTGGCCGGCAACAGTGATGGAACCTGAATCCGGAACGTCAAGTGCCCCAAGCATATTGAGCAATGTTGACTTGCCTGAACCTGACGGACCGATGATGGATACGAATTCACCATCTTCAATTGTGAGGTTTATGCCGTTCAGCGCCTTGATTTTTCCGCCCTCATAGCTTTTATATAATCCGTTTATTTCTACCGCATTCATGATTTCACCTCACTCGTACCTCAACGCTTCTGTCGGAGGCAGCTTGACCGCCTTGATTGCAGGATACAGCCCACCAACTATTCCGACAATGATTGCTATTGCAAATGCCTGAATGAATATTTTTGGTGTGAACAGCGGCTCTATTCCCATTTGAGGGCCCAATAGAGTGCATGCCAAAAATCCGACAACTGACCCGATGACCGCTGAAACCAGCGTGATCACTATTGATTCGCCGACAATCATTCCAAGAATCCTTTTGTTTGACCATCCGACAGCCTTGAGAACACCGATTTCCCTTGTCCTTTCAAACACGCTCATCAGCATCGTATTGATGATGCCCAAACCGCCAACTATAATGGCGAGAAGGGATATTGCCCAGGTTGATGCCTGAAGCATGTTGAGCATGTCCGCCATCTGCTCCATTTCCATGATTGATGTGATTGTGGTGATGTTATCGCCATATTTTTCATCAATCCTGTCGGCAACTTCCTGTGCGTCCTCACCCTTTTCGACCTTGACGTAGATGTTTGAAATGGAATCCTCATCGTCCATTATTTCCCCGACCTTTGAAATTGATGTGAAGACTCCTCCGGCCATGTTTGAGTCTCCGGTTTCATATATCCCCACAACCTCAAAGTCCTTGCCGTCCACTTCGATATTGTCTCCAACCTTGTAATCATTATCCTCGGCATATATCTCACCAAGAATCACCTCGTCGGCATCGTCTTCAAATATCCTGCCCTCTTTCATTGAGATATCAGCCATTGTTGTTCCTGCAGGATCGATGCCTATGAGCAGGTTCCTGAAATCATCGCCTATCGGTGTCATGACGACATAAATCGGATAGACCTCATCCACTCCGGAAACATTCCCTATCCTATCTGTCCAGGACGCATCAATTGTATCTGTTCCATATGCTGAATCACCGGTTTCCTTTCCTGAAATCTGGAAATCAGCACCTCCCGCATGAATTGTGTCTTCAAATGTATTTACAAGACCGTTTGTGATTCCGCCAAGAGCCACAATGACAATGATGCCTATTGCAATGCCCACAATAGCCAGAATTGCACTGTTCTTTCTCCTGAATGGATTTTTAAGAATGAATTTTAAAAATGACATAATACTAAATAGTAGAGTAATATATAAATAACTAATCATGGCATCGGTCAAGATGCAAAAGCAAGGTGATGAAATGCACAAAAAAGCACTTTTAGAAAACGTTGAAAAAATCCACACAACCGAAATGGGCATTGGAAGGATTCAGAAAAATCTGGGAATTGATGAAGAGCCTGTAGGCTACTGCATTTCCAAATTGAAACAGGAAAATTCAACTGTTAGCAAAGAAGGGAAAAATTACTACGTTGATGTTGACGACTGCATCATAACAGTTAATTCCAGCAGCTTTACAATAATCACTGCCCATAAGAAATAATACCGAATTTTGATTATTCCTTTCTAATTAGAATTCCTAACTTTTAAAGGCCATCATCTTAAAAGTAATATATATTAGACAAAATAATATATTATTGCAAAACATACCATTAATTATGAGAGACATGATTGACAAATCAAAGTTAGGATATAGAAAACATGTTTTAGAGGAGTTTGAATTCGCTAACGGAAAGATCCTTCAGGATGTTGAGGTGGAGTACACCACCAGAGGAACTCCAAAATATGACGAAAACGGCAATGTAACCAATGCAATTATCTATTGCCATAGATTTAATGAAAACTGCCTCTCAATTGGAAATTTACACCAACTAATAGGTCCTGAAAGCGAATTGGCAGACTTTAACTATTTTTACATATCCATTACATCTCTAGGTTATCCGGAATCATGTTCTCCATCTACAACAAATCTGAAAACTGATTTTCCGAAATACACCATTAAAGATCGTGTGGATTTTAAAAGGAAATTTTTAGCTGACGCATTCAATATAACAAAGGTGCTTGGCATCATTGGTGCTGGAATCGGAGGATATGAAGCATATACCTGGGGATGCGAATATCCCGATGAAATGGAATTTCTACTGATTGGAAACAGTGCCTATAAAACAAGCAATTATCGATATATCATCTCAAAATGCATAGAAAGCGTAATCCTTTCATCAGACAATTATATGGATGGCAGTTATGATAAAAACATAACTAAAATCTTGTCCTCGGTTAATTTGCTGATTTATTCACAATATTTATCGAGAAAAGCATTTCAAAATTTTTCTCAAGAGGAAATTGATATATTAATGGATACTTTCATTGATGACGGAATGTCCAGAGATATCTATGATTTAAAATATAGGAATGACGCTGTATTAAACTATGATGTTGAAGACAAGTTATCCAATATCAAGGCAAAGACCTGGATTACCTCCACTAAGGATGACGTCTATTACTCTCCCGAATTCGACGCATATCCCCTTAAGGACAAAATAGAAAATATTAAAATCACACTTTTTGATGCCGAGGATTTTGTCTATAAAGATGACTACTCAATGTTTGCAGACCAGTTTAGAGAATTCCTTGAAGAGTTCAAAAAATAGCTTTATAATTTTAAAAAAAAGTAAAAAAAGAAGAGATTTGTAAATCTCTTTAAATCTAATCATCCATGTCTTCAAATCTGGATTCTAATTTTTCCATTACACCAGGAAGTGAAGTGTATTCCATTTCTTCAGCAGGCAATCTGTGAGGTTCGAATGGACCGTGTCTTCTGATGTAAGTTGCGATTTTAGCAGCTTGTTCACGGGTTGGGTCGAATGCAGGGTCATCAAATAGGTCTACAGGACCAATCAATTCACCGTTAGCAATTTGGAAACCTAATCCCACTACTCTAGGTGGTCCGTCGAATCTGATTGGGTTTGCTTCTGCTTCGGATACAGGCATCATTGGACCGTTGTGGGATCCTCTCATCCATCCGCTTACCATGTGTGGGAATGCAAATGGATCTACACATTCACCGTTAGCAGGGAAACCAGATTGTGCTCTTACGATACATACTGGGTCGTCTTTACCGACGTATTCTCCAGCCATTAAGTTTAATCTTTCGGTACTTATTGCAGCTGCGATTTCACCGTTTTTCTTCCATACTCTTTTGATTACGTATCTTCCGGTGGAACCGATTAATGCGAGCAAGTCGTACATTTCTTCAGGACAGTTTAAGATAACTTTTCTGTGTTCGATTACATCGAATACTTCAAATTTGAATCCATCGTGTAATGATGGGTCGATTACAAGACCTGCAGTGTTGAATGGGTCTGCAAACATTCTGAATACTGGCAAGTTGAATGCACCAGGTTCGGTTTTGTCACAGCAGAACACTAAAACAGGGTCGGATGGCCTTTCTTCAAATTCAAATTCTGCAACACCAGGACCCATACCTTTGATGTTACCGGAGAAGGTATCGGATAACAGGTCTTGACCTGCACCGTATAATTTCAATTCACGAGCCCTTTCGGTAGCTTTCATGAATGCGTCATATGCGGTTTTGTGAACTTCTTCGTTTTCTTCCCCTTTGTCGTGGGTCATGATTAAGTCTATGTCGTCTCCGCAACGGGAGATATAGTAATCTTTTATGATACCTGCTTCTAAAGCTTCGTTTAAAACTTCATCACAAATATCCATTAATTCTGGGTGTGCGACACAGTGTCCTGACACACTTCCGATATCAGCTTTAATTACACTAACTGTAGTTTTCATTTTAAATACCTCGAATTAGTAAATTATTATTTACTAGTCATTTATTATTTTTGATTTGTATACTATTTAATTATTATGTTAATTTTAAAAAAAAGTGGAAAGTGAAAACCTAATCAAGTTTTCTGATTTTCTCAAATGCCTTTTCGATTTCGACATCCTGGTTCATTGCTTCGCATGCCTCTTTCACGCGCTTTAAATCCGCACGGGTTTCAGGGTATTTCGGAACAGCACTGCATCCCCCGTCATCAATTTTGGAGATTTCAAATGTTCCGATTTCCTTTGCGATTGCTGTGATTTCCTCCTTGTCAAGGCCTATCAGCGGTGAGAGTATCGGCATGTCGACGCCGTATCTTGTGGCCAGGATATTGGAAAGTGTCTGTGATGCGACCTGCCCTACGCTGCTTCCGTCGACTATTGCATCCGCACCCAATTTTTGGGCCAACTTTTCTGCTATGTGATACATTCCTGATTTGCACAGAACACAGGTCATCTTTTCAGGGGCGTTGTCCTTGGCCGCCTGCAGGTATTCGCCGTAATCTATTATGCGTTTCTGGATAGGATTTCCCTTGGCGTAGATGTTCAGCTGGTCAACCAAGTGATTGAAGAGCTCTGTGACCTTCGGACCTGAAAAAGGATCGTTGTTGCAGTGAAGCGCCACGACATCGCATCCTCTCTTCATCATCATGTATGCCGCTACGGGAGAGTCTATTCCGCTTGAGAGAAGCACCACAACCTTTCCCTGCGTTCCCAGAGGCAGTCCGCCCGGACCCCGGATTTTCTCATGATAGATG
>NZ_SUTK01000073.1 GCF_015062905.1 Methanobrevibacter thaueri | reverse complement strand
TCGGGCTTTAAAAAAAATATTTTAAAAAAAAAGTAAAAAAAGATAATTTAACCCATTCTTTGGGTCATATTACCTTGTGCAGCAGCTGCAATCTGTTCAGCCTGTGCCTGAAGACTTCCGACAATGTCAGTGGTTTGCTGCAGGTTAGCAAGCATTTTGTCCATGCTGTCTTTCAGTTCTTCCTTTTGGCCGTTCAAGATTTCGCGAGCGCCGTCTGCATCTTTTTTGACTGCAAGACCTGCACCTATGCTTACGATGATTTCATCAGTGCTTTTGAGTTCCCCTTTCATAAAGGAACCTGCACCGACAGGTACGAAAGCTTCAACTGATTCCTTACCTTCAATATCGTCCAAGGTAGCAAATAATGCGTCAACTTCAGCAAGGGAGGCTTGAATCATTTCAATTTGCTGTTGAATCAATTCAGCCTGTTGCCTGTATACATTGATTTCATTAACAAGGTTGTTTAATCTTTGTTGATCTTCCATGTCAATCCCTCAATGCGCCTATAAAATTTCTTTTACGATTGGGTCTTCGACATCTTCAGGAGCGATTTCCTCAATTGAGTCGATTGAAATCTGGTTCCTGTTGATACCATGTTTGCTTCCAAAGTTTGCATAGATTTTGCTTTCTATGTCGGATTCGCAAGTTGCCTTGTATTCTTTGGTAAAGTCATGGTATTCGTCGCCCATTACAAAAGTACCTTTAACTCTGTAAATTTTTGTTATCATATAAAATCCCTCATGATTGTATTAATTAAAAATCATCATCCAAAAAGCCTAATGCCTCTTCAACTCTAGCCATTTCAGGACCTGTACTGTCTTTGTCGACAATTGCTCCAGTGGAGTTTGCCAAAATGCATGCGCCAACAAGAGGAATTCCTCTGCCGACAGTACCGATATCTCCCTCAACACCAAATACTTCACGAGCAAAGTTAACTTCTGAGGAAAGTGCGTTCTTGCTCATCAGGAACCCCTTGTTTGTAACCTTAACAAGTGAACCGATGATGTCGCTTCCGACGATATGGGATGTCTTTACATCCACGTCAAGAGTCTCTTCAAGCACTTCGATTGCTTCAGGGCTTAAGAACGGAGAGGCTATTGCGCCCTTGTCGTTTGCCGCAACGATGTTTCCGACTGCAGTGTACTGGCCAGGTATGGTGGCCACTTTTAAACCCATGTCCTCAAACTGTTTAACTTCCCTATCTAAAACATGTGGGGAAACAACAATACCATTTGAATTAGCTACAGCTAAAGATCCTATAAGGCTTGATCCAGAAATAGAAGATTTTACAACTTCAACCTCTAATGTTTCCTTGATAATGTCTGCCTTTTCATCTAAAAGGTTATAAGGAACAATAGCCAAGTTGTCGGTTGCAAGGACAAACACTCCAATATTTGGATTTCCTACAATGTCTATTCTTTTCAACATATTGTCACCTCACATTTTCGCGTGTCTATTCTGCTAAAGTAGCTTTTACTACACCATCATCATCTTTAACTGCTTTTACAGTGATTTTTGAAGGTATTTTTTGAATACCTCTTTCCCAAATTGCATGATTGATAGATTCGTCAATTTTAACATCACTAGCTTTCATGTGTTTGGTCAAGAAAATTTTGATCTCCCTGATTGCTCTAGGAGCTCTGATAGTCCTTTTGACTTCTTTTACATTTCTAAGTGGAATTGTGTAAACTCTTTCCATTTTAACCCCTCAATTATAATTTAAGACTGTTTCTTCTCCAATGTCTAGGTTTAGGTCTGTATCTAAGTTTACGGTTAGTTTTAGCATAAGCCCAGATTGGAATTCTCCTATTTTGTTTGTTTGCTTTTGCCATTCTTAATTTTTTAGCTAATGGTTTATTTCTACTCATTTTCTCACCTGTAATAATAATTATTTTTTATATCCGATAACACGAGTTTGATAATGTTCCGGGAATATTTCCAGCGGATCGGAACCCATCTTTTCAATCATTTCCCTTATCTCAACCTCAAAGTCGGAACTTGTGTCCCTGTTTGACCTTTCCTTTGAAATTTCAAAGAGGCTTTCGGTAATCATCTTAACTGACTTGTGGCCAAAACTGTCCAGGTTGATGTATTGTGTGTCAAACCTGTCTTCAAGGCTTTTTATCTGATTGACTGAAAGTTTTGGAGTTCTGTCATCACGTCTTGTCCCGTCTGCAATAATATCATGAGTCTTTGCAAGTTCCTCCACTGTCATGCGGTGGATGTATTTTATTCCTTCATTGGGAAATCCGTCCTCGAGGATCTTTTCGCATGTTCTTTTGAGGATATCATTATCCATTTTCAGGACATTGTGCTTGAATCCCAGGGATTCTGCGGATTTTGATGCAGGAATGTATGAATCGTACACGCCGAAATTTGCTGTGTATAATTCCACGTCAAGGCCAAGCCTTTCAAGCATCACTGCCACAAAGGATGAGTCCTTGCCTCCACTATACAAAACAGCAGCCTTCATGAATATTATTTCCTTGTAATCTTAATTTCTCTTTTCTGACCTGCAATCTGTCTTAAAAGGACTTTGAGCTGGTCATCAGTTACTTTTCCTCTTAGGCTTCCTGCCTGTGCGGACTGAATCAGCTGAAGTTCAATGTTGTTGACAAGCTCTGGTTTGGTTAATTTGAGATTTGCCAATCTTTGGCGAGCTTCAGGAGTCATGATTTGGCCTAAGATTTGTTTTTTCTGAGCTTCGAATTGTGCTTGGGCCTCTTGCTGTTGAGCCTGTGCCATGGCCTGTTGTTGGGCCTGGTTTTGGGCAGCAGCCTGTTGGGCCTGCAATTCAGCCATTCTCCTTTGACGAATTTCGTCTAATTCGCTCATATCAAACTCTCCTAAAAATTATAATTAATATTTTTCAAGTTCAGGAATGTCTTTAATTATTTCTCCGGAGATTTTATCCAAAAATGATCTTCCTTGAGGAGATACAACTCTTCCGCCTACAACTTTTTCTACGTATCCTGCGTCTTCAAGCTGTTGGAGTGCAGTTCTGATGATAGATCCGCTTCCTCTCATGAATTTTTCAGGACGTACGCCACGGTCTTTTTTACCGCCGTAGAAAGTTCTTAAACTTGAAACACCAACAGGTCCGTCAATGTAAACTCTTCTGATGATAGAAGCAGTTCTTATAAACCACCAATCAGGGTTTTCCGGTTTTCTTTCCTTGTGGACACCGGTTCTAACAAAATTGGACCATGCAGGAGATTCTATCTTGTCATTCTCTTTAAATTCTTCTGCGACTTTTTCAATTAATAAATCTGCAGGTACATCAAATACAGTAGTCATATTAATTCTCCAATATTATTTTTTATTGTAGCTTAATCCACTGTAAATTTAAGACCTAAAAAAATAGGGCCTGTAACTCTAAATTTATAATGTTTAAGGCTTTTTCTTGTAGATTACAGCAACGTGACCTCTCACGTCCACGAGCTTTGCTCGGGTCTTTGAGACGATTTCGTCGATGTAAGCGTCTTTATCGCGAGCGATATTTTTTGCAAATTTAAGTTTGACGATTTCATTGGCCTTGAGTTGACGTTTGATTTCTTCTATAACATTGTCGTTAACGCCTGCTTTGCCAATGTTGATTGTCATCGCATTAAGAGCTCTGTTCATCAATTCCTTTTTGTTTTGAATCATATTTAGCTCTCCTTTTTAACTTCTTTTCCCTGTGATAGGGAACTTTCATTGCGTGACCGCATTCACCACAAAAAATGTTGACCTCAGAGTCAACCAGCCGGACGGTGCAATTGCGACCAGGCTTGAGAAAGGATTTGCAACTCTTGCAATATCTCCTTCGCCATTCGTCAGGCACAGGAGTATTGTATTTGGTGGACAGCTTCAATGCAAGCTCAACATAGCGATGTGATCTTTCCGGATGGGTGATGAATTCCATCTCGGCCCGATTAAAAAGAATGTTCATTCTTTCAATCGCTATTTCAATCATCCACTTTGGTCGTTTTCCTCTACTCAAAAATATCCTCCTTTGAAATGTAGGATATAATATTCAAAATTGAATTAAAATGATTTGCGCAAATTAAAACAAAAACCATAGTTAAGATAACCTTAGGTTAATATGAATATTAAGAATAATTATGTCTGTTGGTATTTATAAAGGTTGTGAATTTTTGGGTATTTTTGGTCATCACGAAATTTAAAGGAAAAAAAGAATTCCTAATGAATCCTTTCAAATCCCCTAATCTTGTCAAAATCTGCATCGAAGGAGGCGATTCTGCCAATCCCATGTTTTTGCATAGAAACCAAAATAGTACAATCGGAAAAATTCACACTGCGATTATAATAATTGAAAAATTCAAATGCCCTTTCATAGTCCTCCTCAGTTAAAAAGTCAAAATCATATAGATTTAGCAAGTAGTTTTTTAACTCATTTACATCACCAAAAAAATTATATGGAGAAATACTATTAAACACTTCAATAAGAACTGTTATATTGGTTATTTTTGCTTCTTTTTCCAAAAGAGGTTTAATATTTTTAGCATACTGGCGATAAGGGTCATTTTTAATAATTAAACTATTAATGTATGAGGTATCAAGAAAAATCATATTATCACATGTGGTGTTTGTCGAATTTCAATCCCAACCGGTTTCTCCAAGATTGAAAAGCTTTTCCAATACGTCATCATCCTCAGAGCCATCATGATCAAGCATTGCCCAAATCTTTTCTGCATCAATTGTTGGAGGGAGGTCTTTAACTTTCCTCAAATAGTCATAAAGAATACTATTTATTAACTTTTCAGGATTGCAATTGATTTGCCTACACCTATCAGTTATGCCGTTCATAATTTCTTCAGATATATGAATATCATGCATATTATCACATCCTTTTATTCCTTTTAATGTATTCAACAATCAAATCCAAGTAATCGGATTCGACTTCAAATGCCTGCATCCTCAACTTCTCAAGCAGCCCTCATCAATTTCAAAAGAGATTTTGAGATATTCCCCCACCTATATCCAATCATGTCTTAATATGTAGGACCTAGTATAAAGACTTAATGGCTGCAGGCTCGACTGACATCAGCAATTATAATTAGATTAGAATTTTATATATATTTTTTTGATATGCACAAAAAAATATATATAAAAT
>NZ_SUTK01000072.1 GCF_015062905.1 Methanobrevibacter thaueri | reverse complement strand
AATCTGTAGGACAGTTCAAATGCAAACTTTTCGACATCATCTCCACCTAACCAGTATTGAACTATTGCACCATATCTTCCGTCAGGAGTTTCATTTTCATCTAAAAATCCTTCAACTCCTCCTTCTACCCTGCCGATTACTGCACTTGGTGTAGAAGTGGAATCATATGCTGCCCTTTTCACAATCTCTTTGGTAGGTCCTGTAATTAAAGCCCTTACATATTTGCCTTCAAAAGCTTCGAAAAATGTGTCTTCAACTTTATCATAATTCATCATATTACCTTCTATAAACTTAACCTAATTCTCCAATATCCTGACCTCGGATATTATTTCTCATGTCCTTACTCAGTTTCAAGATACTTTCAAAGTTATTTTCATCAACTATTTTAATTAAGGGATAATTTTCATCCTTGAAAATATCAAAGAATTTATTTTTTATTTCCAAATCAATTTCATAACTGTAAAATAATTCCATTAGATTATTTGAATCATTGTAATCCTTAATAAAATTTAAAACATTATCTTTATCAGTTTTTGAATAAATATTAGCTATTACACAAGTTGTGATTGCACTTGGTGATACAATAGCTATTTCAGCCACTTTGAGAGGATATTCATTTCCATTGAATGATATGCTGATTCCGTTGTTCTTTCTTGCAAATTCCAATGGTTCAACATCAGTGATGCTGTCACCGATATAGAGTATTTCATCCACGTTGATAGCATCCCTTTTGATTATCTCATCAATAGCCAAACGTTTTCCTTCACCACCAACGACATCTATTTTTTTGATTTCTTCATAAATGCCCATTTTTGGAATCTCATTAAAGAAAATATCATCAAACAGTTCATAATCGTCAGGATTATCCAAAATTTTCTGCTTGAATTGTATGACTTTTTCAATTTCATCATCACTTAGAGACAATGCATCTACATCTACTTTAGTGTAAAATGTATTTTCAAATGGGAAATCCATATAATTTGAAAGTGCTTCAATATATTGGCCATAACTGGTACTAACTATATAAGTATTCATTGCTCCCTTCAAGTATTTTAAAAGGAATTTTGACTCATCAACTGCATAAATATTGTTTTGGGAAAAGTCAACCAAATCATCATTTTTAATGTTTTCACAGACAAAGAAAGGTAAAACTAACTTCAAAGTGTTTCCAGCCTTATAGTTATCCTTCTTGACAATATCAACCAGATAGTCATCGTATAAACTGAGGATTTTGAAAAGTTCACCTCCATTTTCAATGAAATGAACAGCCAATTCGAAAGCATTGTCATTTAGGGTCAATGGACCTTCACAATCTGTAATGAATGATTTTTCAAACATCAAATCACCTGAAGTTAATAATTCTTATTGCATCCAATGGACAAATTGATTCACAATTCCTACAGTAGATACATTTTTCACTGTCATAATCGATTTTATCACCATTCAAGGTTAATGCTTCAGTTGGACAGTTTTTAGCGCAAATTGCACAAGCCTGACATTTTGTGGTTGAAATTGACAACTCTCCGATTCTTTGATAATGCAGATATGATCTGGCATAATATAAATCTGTGTCTTTACTGTAGAAATAATCATCATAAGCACCAATAGCATCAAATTTACATTGCTCTACACATTTGCCACAATATATACAATTATCATTGATTTTAATTGGATTTGGACCATTTAATTCGATTGCTCCAACAGGACATACATTAAAACAGTCCCCACAGGCAATACATTTATTTTCATAGACTTCTATGTTTCTATCCATCAGATAAGAGCCGAATAATTTTGAGAACTTGTCTATTTCAATACTTGAATCCAAACTGATTTTGAGTTCCCTTTCCATCATATCATTTACATTACATTCAATGAAATTTTCAAAATTCTGGTCATTGAATTCCAATGCTATTGATTTTCCGACTTTCTCAAGAACCTTATTTAAACTTATCAAATCAAGAGACAGCCTTTTTATATCATAATCAATAATACCTGACACAATATCAAATGATTTAATCTCACTATACATCTTATAAGCTTTTTTACGTGAGGAATATTTGATTGCAGTCGAAGGACAGGAATGCATACATTCTTCGCATCTTGCACAGTATCCCGGGTTAATATAAGGCAGTTTATTAGTTCTTGCAACATTGATTGCACCCATTGACGGACATACGCGAGTACATGTCATACATCCGATACATTTATCCTGGTTAACAACAATTGCCTTACCTCCTTTGACTGTTTTAGGAAGTAGCTGACCATATTTTATTGCATCAGTCGGACATACCCTGAAACAATAGCCGCAGCGAATACATGTATCCTTATCTATTTCACTGTGAGGTTCCTGCTTTCCGTCTGCAACAATATGGATGGAAGCGTTTTTACATGCCTGCACACATGCTCCACAGGCTTTGCATAATTTAACATTGATGTTTGGAACATTCTCCTTTAGAGGAGGGTCCATTTTTACATCAAGAGAAATTGCGTCAAATGGACAAGCATTACGGCACAATACACAACCAAAGCAAGTATTTTTTAATTTGATAAGACCGTCATCATTATCCAAATAAACTGCATCAATAGGGCAGGATTGAATGCATGGCTTATCACTACATTTTGCACATTTTGTTTGATCAACCAAATAATCAACATCAACATGCCTTAATGGTCTTGGTGTTTTAGTATAATTATCAATCATAACACTCACTCCATAACAATATTCTCATTTAAATTAGATGCCTTTACAGTTGTGTAAATTATTTCACCATCATCGAGGGAGAATTTGGCAATGAAATATTTAATAACTGAAAATGGACATGTTTGGTAACAAATACTACAGCGTAAACATTTATCCTTATCCCTTACAATCGTATCGTTGGCTTCATCAAAAGTGATACAACCGGTAGGACATTCAGGAACACACAATTGACATTTTTCACATTTAGATTCGTCCCAATCAATAATTCTAATTTTAAGCCTATTTACTGCATTAGTAATGATTTCCCGAGACACTTCATCATCCGGAATAATTTTTAATGCCTCATCCCAAATGCCTGAAAGAGGGACTTCATATTGCAAAAGACCGTCACGTTCCAAAGACCTCAAATCTTCTTCCTTACTGTTAATATAATCTTCAAGATAATTTACAGTTAAAAGAATCAAATCTTTTTGGTCCTGTAAGTTTTCAACGAATACTCCTTTCATGGCCCCATTTACCGGACAAACATCCAGACATTCGCCACAGGAGATACATTTGAGTTGATTTACATGAAGCTTGTCGTTTACAATTTCAATCGCATCAACAGGACATTTTTTCATACATTTCTTACATTTTATACATAAATAATCATCAACAATGTATTGCCTTTTTGATGGAATTATATTAAATTCAGGCAATATCAAATGATTCAAACCACATTCCAATGTTTTCGGGTCTGTTGGGCAAACTTCGGCACAAAAACCACAACGAATGCAGGCACCAGGATTAATGACAGGATAAGTCAAACCTTCCCCGTCTTCAGTGTCCTTTTCTCTGACAATTTTTATGGCATTAGGAGAAGGACATGAAACTGTACATGCTCCACAACCAATACAATATTCCTTGTTAACCTTTGGGAAGTCTCTGAAACGTTCTGGTTTTTCAACAATTTCAGGGTCAGTTTTTGCATTAGCAAATGCATCTGTCCATGCCTTTCTTGCAAAATCATAAATATACCACATTAAAGATGACATTATATCACCTCATCGAATCTTTTAATTGCGGTTTTTCCGGCTTCATTTGTAATGGCAACCCTTTCAGCACATGCAACGCAAGGGTCGCTTGTAGCATAGGTTGCAACGGCATCTGCAACAGTTGAACATCCCGAATCATATATTTTGCACATGAATCCATATTCGCAATACTTGGAGTTCTTATCGAGATATTTTTAATTAGATTACCATTAGTTTCAATCATGTATGTAACCTCTCCACGAGGAGCTTCATTCTTACGCATTGCATATCCTGATTTCAAATCAACAGGAGTACGAACTTCACCATCAGGAATATTTTCAATAGCTTGTCTTATCAAACTAATGGATTCAGGAATTTCGTCAAATCTTGTTAGAGTCCTTGCATAGTTATCTCCTTCACTCCGTCTAATTACTTTAAAGTCAAAGTGATCATCATAGGTGTAATGTCCTTTTCTATAATCTTCCTTAACTCCTGAAGCTCTTCCAATAGGACCTACTGCCCTTCCTTTAATTGCTTCTTTTTTAGACATGTAACCTATGCCTTTACATCTCAAAGCGAGTGCAGGACCTTCGGCAAATAATGCACGTGTTCTTTCAAAACCTTCTTCAATTTTTTCGAGATTTTCAAGTATCGGTTTGAAATGGCGTTCATCAGCATCCATTCTTACACCGCCAACAACGTTCCAACCCATATTAACTCTATTTCCAGTCAATAATTCAATAGAATCCATTGCATATTCCCTTAACTCCAAAACATGCATAAATAAAGTTTCATGGTCCATTGACTTGAAAAATGTAGAATTTCCAAGAAAATGACTTTGAATCCTATCAAGTTCGTTTGTTATTACTCTCAAGAATTGGGCTCTGAGCGGAACATCAACATCGGAAATTTTCTCTATGGTTTCTGCAAAAGTTTGTGTGTGTTCATATGAACAAATACCACATACACGTTCTGAAAGATAAATTCCTTTCTGCCAAGTCTGTCCTTCAATTATCTTTTCAATACCTCTGTGAACATAACCGTATTCAATCTCTGCCTTAACTACCCTTTCTCCTTCAGTTTGAAGTTTGAGTCTGATAGGTTCCTTTAAAGCAGGATGAATTGGACCAATAGGCACTATCATTCTTGCTCCCTCCCACGATCAGCAATAGCTTGTGGACCTACAGCCAAGATAGCCTCCAATATTTCACTAGGTCTTGGCGGACAACCAGGAATGGCTGCTGCAACCGGAATAAAATCAGAAGCAGGAGCATAAACATGACCTCCTTCCTGATTAAATACATCACCTGATTGCGGACAGTTTCCTACCGCTACTGCAATTTTTGGTTCAGGAGCTTTATCATACACTCTCTTTAAATTATCGACCCACTGCTCGGTAACGGCACCGGTCAATAACAAAACATCAGCTTCACGAGGATTGTTGTGAACATAAATACCATATTGCTCTAAATCATATCTTGGAGATAATAATGCAACGCATTCTACATCGCATCCATTACATC
>NZ_SUTK01000071.1 GCF_015062905.1 Methanobrevibacter thaueri | reverse complement strand
CCTTGAATTCCCTAGGTATCTTTAACCTTTTCATGTCGACAGGAGGTATTATGTGCTTTGACTTTCGGGTCTTGTCAAAGAGTGTCAGTTTCCTGTTTTTTAAAGGGTCAAAGTGTGGATCCAAAACAGACAATGTCTTTTCAAGGTCATCAGTCTTTTCCAGAGTCTTTTTAAGGTTTCGGAAAATCTTTTTATCAAAACCCTGAAGTTTCAGTTCATGTTTTATCGTATCATGAGCACAATCCTTGCAGATCAGTTGATTGTGATATTTATAGGAATAAGAGGAATTGACGATGGTTATGTTTCCCTCATAGGCACAGTAATCGCATACCCGTGTCTTTCTTACCTTGATATTCAGTGACTTTAAGAACTTTTCCACCTTTTCGTCAGGTGTTGCAAGAAAGACCGCCTGTGAGCGGAGCAATTTGGTGACCTCTCCGGGAGGCACAAGCTTTTCATTTAGAGTGGAGTTGTCCTTGAAGTTGTAATCGGCAACGAATCTTGCAATTGACAATGAGTCGCCTTCCTGTGAGAATTTGATGTTTCCAACAAATTCAGGTTCCCTCTTGTGATTCAATGCCCCTTTTGGTGAGCCGATTGGGTATAGTCTCCACTGTTTTTTAACTTTCTTTAAAACTAGCATTGTATTTAAATATATTTTTAATTGTTAATAAATATTAAAAAAAAAAATTAATTTGATTATTATTCCATATAATCAAATTTTGTCTCTAGAACTATAATTAGCGCAAATGCAATTACTGCAACGATAATGCATGGCAGCAATCCTGAAAAGTTAACGCTGACTGAATTTGCAATCTCTACAGCAGGAACTCTCAGTGATCCAAGCATTACACCAATGAGAAATGCCATTGTTATTTTCTCATGGTTTTTAAGCAGGTAATTGAGTATTCTTGAAAAACCAAGTATTCCTATTAGCGCACCTATTACAAAAACAATGATGTCGGTAAAATGAAGCTGATGTAGTGCATTCAGCATGTATTTGTACTGGCCCAATAAAAGAAGCAGGAATGAGCCTGAAATTCCCGGAAGGATCATTGCGCATATTGCAATCATACCTGAAATGAAAATTACAATCAGGGAATGATTTGCCGCTATCGGATTCATGCTGACAAATATGAATGTCAAAATAGCACCAATTACCGCAAATATTATGTTTTTTATGTTAATTTCATTGAGTTTCCTGAATAGGATTACCGCTGAAGCTATAATTAACCCTAAGAAGAATGAATAGGTCAGTGCAGTGTGAACGTCCATACAATAGGTAACGACTTTTGCCAAAGTCAAGAATGCAATGCCTATACCTAAAACCAATGGTATGAAGAACTTGAAATCGATTTCATCAAGCATCTGATTCCAAAATCCTTTAAAGTCACCCTTAAATAACGGCTTTAAAAAAGCGAACTTGATTTTACTAATTGCTTCAACCAAATGAGCATAAATTCCAGTTATCAAAGCTATTGTTCCGCCTGAAACTCCGGGAACAATATCTGCTGAGCCCATAAGGACTCCTCGAATAAATATGAAAAAAGCTTCCCTAATATCAAAACTCAAATTATCACCTTATAGTAATTAGTTAGATTAACATGTATTAAATAAGTTTTTAAAAAAAAAGAAAAAATGTGGGAATAAACCAATTATTTTGCATTCAAATTATTGAAGTCTATATCCTCACTCAATCCATATCTGAAAAGGAACATTCCATCCGGATTCACCTTTGATATGTTCTGGATTTTTGCGTTCATCTTATCTAAAGGAATCGGTTTTTGGGTTGAATTGTCAAAAGTTTGCAAATTTGCCCACACTTTGGCGCCCTCTGAGTGATCCCTAAGAGATGTAATGGCATCTTCTATATATGTGTCATTTTCATTGTTATTATCAAAGTAAGTCAAGGGAACAACAAAATCAAAGTTTTTACTGATTACGGAATAATCTGTACAGTATTTGTCTTTCAATTGATCATATTCCGGCATTACATCAGATGACAATATCAGATTCGGATTGTCCTTTCTGAGTTCTTCTGTCGCATTCACTACAAAATCTGAAACCGCCTGAGTGTAGTTGTCATTTTCAGCGGCGTCCGCACCCTCATATCTGACATAATTTAGGTGTATTCCTGCAAGGTCCTTTAAACCTGCATACTCTTTCAGTTCATTAATTTTTGCATCAACAAAGCTTTGGTTAGTTGGGTTATACCATTTTTCATCATCATTGAAAACCTGTGCAAAAATATGCACTGAAATTCCTTCATTTTTTGCATCCTGAATCCATGTTTCCACCTGGGTTTTGTCGTGTGTGTCCATGACTCTATAATCTAGGAACAGATCAGTAACCCCATGATTGGACAGTTCTGCGAAATCAACTTTGTCCATATCTTCGGGCAGGACACAGAATCCGTAATGCATATCCGATTCGTTAAAGTCTGTGGTTATACTTGTATCATTTTGACCGCTATCCTGTGCACAGATTGAAGACACACTGACTAATGAGACCAAAATGATTAGCGCAACTAATATTTTTCTATTCAATATTGTTACCTCCTTGAATTGATGTTTTCTTGAAAATATTCACGGAATTTGTTATTTTTAGATTTTGTGTAAGTATTTGCAATATATTTAAAAAAAAAAGAAAGGCGGTTCACAAGTAAAGTTAATTTTTTACTTGTAACCAATTAACCATAATAATCTATGGAATTATTCGTCGTTGAATGGCTGTGGAAGTTCGCAAACTCCACTGTCCTTTGCAAGGTATGCATAAGCGAATGCTGCACAGATTGCACCTAAAATAGGTCCGACAAGATATATTGGGAAGAATCCCCAGAGGTTTTGTCCTCCTAGAATCATGTCCATCAGGTATGGTCCGAAGGTACGTGCAGGGTTGATTGAAGCTCCGGTGAATGCGCCTAAAACTACAATTACTGCAGCAACTGTCATACCGATTGATATTCCGGCAAAACCAGGTTCTGCCTTTTTGTCAACAGCTACACCCATTACAACCATCATAAGGAAGAATGTTCCTAAAAATTCGGCAAACATTGCCTGCATATAGCTTACGCCAAGTCCTGGGGCTGTTGCACCCAGTCCTCCGATTGTTACTGCCTGAGCACCAAGACATAAGAATAGACAAAGGCTTCCTAAACATGCACCGATGACCTGAGCAACTATATAATAGATACTGTCAACCAATGCGATGTTTTTGGTTACTAAAAGTCCGATGGTAACCGCAGGATTCAAATGTGCGCCTGATATCTTTCCGAACACATAGATACATATCATTACAGTCAGACCAAATGCCAAAGCAATGGCAATCCAGTCACCAAGTCCTCCCAATGGCCCGATTCCAGCAGCTCCAGGAGTGATGCTTTCTGAGATTAAAAGTGTCACGACAGCTGAACCTGTACCGAAAAAGACCAGGAAGAATGTTCCCAGAAGTTCTGCAAAGAATTTTTTTCTTATGTTACATGTCATTTTTATCGCCTAAACTGCTTCTCTCCATTGACAGTATTCGTGTTTGTTGTCCACAAGTGAAGCGGCAGCACAGTTTTTACATCCTCTTACAGGTGATCCTGGCGCTTCTTTGTTAAGTGCAATGATGTTTGTCATCATGGTAGCTGTAATAGGTTCTGAAGTTAAGAGACATGGATAATCTGCGAGTCTCATGAGTGAAGAGAATCTTACTGTAATTGCACATGCCGGGTAAGTGTATCTTTGTGGGTTCATTACTGTTTCACTGGCCAAAATAGGGCTTAAGTCAACGTCAAATCCATTGATTTTTGGCACTAATTCTCCACCGGTACCTGCTCTGAATTTTCTTGCTCCACTGATTGCATTGAATCCTCTGTAAATCATGTCCATGAAGTCACAGTTGTGCAATTCTGCAGCTGCTCCTCTTGTTGGGTATTGCTGTACGAAGTTGTGGAACCTTTTGGAGAATAAGTCCACTACCATCGGTGCGTTGAATCCGTCAAGTTCCAATATGAATTCTGTTGCGCAAGCAGATGAACCAGTAGATAATTTAAGCACATCAAATGCTGATTTATAATTATCCAAATTATTCCTTAATGTTGCGTCGATTACTTCTGCAGTTGCCTGAACAATAGCTAATGTCATGTCATCTTTACACATGTTGTAAGTGGATTGGCCTATGTGGTGTCCGATATCTCCGACACAGTATGCAGGAACTGTTACGATGTTACCGTAGTGCACCCCATCATCCATTGCAGCCTTAACGACTGGTGTCATTGCTTTTTTATATTTGTTCATATAGTCCCTTACATCAAATGATGAGTGGTCAGCATCATCCATCAATTGGCCTTGTCCTTCGATAGGGGTTTTGTAAATCATCTGCAATGCAGCTATTTCCTTTTCGGTTGCTTCAGCTGCAGTTGCACCCGCTTCAATAGCATTGGCGAATGCGTCACCTACACCATAAGAAGTGTTCATACCCCATGATTTGGCTGAAAGAATTGCCTGTTTGTGAGCAACAGGAATGTCTGTTTTTTGCAATATCTGATTTACCACGTTACTTGTACTTCCAGGCATCAATGCAAAGTCAACTACACAGGTAGGTCCGTAAAATCCACCATATCTTCTGATTGATTCTTTGGAGATTAGTGCTTCACAATCTGCAATCGCTTGGATGAACTTGTCTAAGCTGTCTGCAAATTCTCCGTCTTCTTCACATAAGATTTCCAAAACAGGAGGGGTTTGGAAATGTTCAATGAATGGATCATCTTCACATTGTAAGGTGTCTGTAATTGAAGATAAAATCTCATAGTGGTTTTTTACAGATTCCTTGTGCAGATTAATCACTGATTCTGCTTGGCCATCTAATGCTTTCATACCAGATACCGCATCGGCATAAGGTTTAGCATCAGTAATTTTAAAGTCATTGTACCTGTTTTCTGATATAACAGCAACGTCTGCCTTCTGAGCAGCCATTGACTCGTTAATCATTTTTTCATATAACTCTCTCATTATTATCACCTGAATAATAATTGTACTACTAATAGGCTTTAAACAAGTATTTAAAGTTAACTATTATTAGTTGATTAAAAGTTTATTCAGTAAAATATATAAATTTATTGAAAATTTTCTAAAAAAATAAGTTATTATAAAGTAATTTTTTTAAAAAACAGATTTTGACTAGATACCATTAAAAAAAATTAATTGTAATCAAACTAGGAAGGCAAATAAGCCACCTGAATGTTTTGTTACATATTGAGCAATAAGAGGCACATTCAGAAAAATTTTGAAAAACACTTATAACATTCACAGCGTATAATCTAGGCTATTTAGTGGATATATAATAGACCTTTGCATAATATATAAGATCACGGAAGGTATAATCATTATCTGGCCAGTGCCATTTGCCATCCTTGAATTTGCTGTACTCCAATTTTGAAATCAGCCCGCCTGTTTTTTGGTTTTGAACCTCTCCGACCTGTAGAGGTCGGAGATTCTTAGGTAATCCATTCTATATGAATGGAAAATAT
>NZ_SUTK01000018.1 GCF_015062905.1 Methanobrevibacter thaueri | reverse complement strand
TCCAACACAGAATGACAATAGATTACTGAATCCTGCAAACGCTTCAATTTGGGTTTCCATTCCTGGAAATGCCGCAAGAGTAGGTCCTATTGCCGCAGCGTTCATACTTGCACTTCCCACCCCGCTGGCCATTGCAAACGCATATGGATGCAGCGGAAGGAAGGACAGTGAAAATGTTACCAGGAAACTAATAAATATTGTACCTATTACAGTACCAATAATGAATATTGCAAATACTCCTCTTGATTCAGGAGAGTTGAATCCATACTTATCTACAACAACTGCAACGTTCGGTTCCCTGCCTATGGAATTTGTCATACCGATTGATTCTTTTTTAAATCCTAAAAGCAATGCAATTGGAAGGACTAAAATGGTTGCCAAGTGTCCAAATTCCTGCAATATCAATGCGGGACCCATTTTAAAAATCAAACCGATTGACTGACCACTTGATACAGCCAATTTTGCAATCAGAACACCGATGAAAAGCATCATTGCCCCTTCAGCAATACGTGCCTGCTTTCTGTGAATCCATTTGATTGGTTTTATCAGATAAAAGGCAAGTCCTAAAATAATGGTATATATTAAAGGCATTATGGTGATTGCAACATCTTTGGTGATTGGGATTTTGATAGTTCCGATTAACTCTGCAATGATAACTAAAACAAGCACTGTTCCATGTAATCTTATATCTCTCCAGGGATTTCTCTTCAAGATACGCTTATCCGTTTTTTCCCTGTAAATATGTTCGACCTGACCATCATTGCCCCTATTCGGAATATTAACAACTCCCCAAAATGATGTAACAAATTATCAAATTTAAATTACTATACTAATATTTTCTCAAAACATATTATTTAAATTGATAACATTTAATCTAAAAAAAATCACAAAATAAGAATAAAAGATATTAATAATTATCACAAAATGAGAACAAAATTATGCTGGAACACCGGTCATAACCAGAATGATATGAGCAACAATTGCAGAACCGAGATATGTGGATGCGATAACCAGAATTGTAATGATGATTGCACGCCATCCAAGGGCTTTAAATTCATTCCAGCTTTTACCCATTCCAATACCAACATATGCCAAAAATACTGTCACAATAGCCATGACCTCCACCTTTGAAACATAATATGAAACAAATTCGGATGTAGGCATACTCGGAAATGCAAGAACAATACCCATCACACTAATGTAAATGATGGAAGAAATGTTAAATGGAAGTTTTCTTTCCATCCAAACGCCCAAGAGAGTAATCAAAGATAAAATACCCATACCAACTAAAGATTCCTGAATTGGATGTTTATAACCTACGTAATTGCTAATTGCTGTGATTATGGAAAATATCGCCAAAAGGAATATCCAGTTGAAAATACCATGTACCGAAACATTTTCAGATCCGTCGATTAAATCAGGCATTTTTATCACCCTCGCTTTTTACAATAGCCTTTTTACCAAGTTTAGGCTCCAAAATGAAATATAACTTTTCGGTTAAAGGCAATGCCAAAAATATTACAATATAAATGCCAACTGAGAATGACAATAGGTTACTGAATCCTGCAAATGCCTCAACCTGAGTTTCCAATCCTGGAAAAGCCGCAAGAGTCGGACCTAATGCCGCAGCGTTCATACTTGCACTGCCCACTCCACTTGCCATTGCAAAGGCAAAAGGATGCAAAGGCAAAACGGAAACACAAATGCTTGTAAAAAAGCTGATAAATACGGTTCCGATCATTGTTCCCACGATAAATAAAGCAAATATTCCTCTTGATTCCGGTGAATTGAATCCATACTTGTCAATAACCACTGCAACTTCAGGTTCACGGCCAATGGAATTTGTCATACCGATAGCTTCTCTTTTAAAGCCCAAGAGCAATGCAACCGGAAGTGCAATCAAAATTGTCGCAAGGTGCCCGAGTTCCTGAAGCATCAATGCGGGACCCATCTTAAACAACAGATCCATTGATTGACCACTTGAAACCGCAAGCTTTGCAATCAATATTCCTATAAACAGCATCATTGCCCCCTCAGCAACTCTGGACTGCTTTCTTTCAATCCAGGTTATAGGTTTCGCAAGATAAAACACCAATCCCAAAATCATGGAGTACAATAAGGGCATAATGGAAACAGTCACATCTTTAGTAATTACAATATCAATAGGCCCTATAAACATGGCAATAACTGCCAAAACAAGTATAGTGAAATGTAAACGATAATCCCTCCAGGGATTTTTCTTTAAAATACGCTTATCAGTTTTATTACGATATATGTGTTGAACGTTTGTCGTCTCTTTATTTTCATCTGACATGATACCCTCACCCACCCAGCATAAAAAAATGCTAATTATTCTATACTTCTAAAAAACTAGTATATAAATTAGTATGACTTAGTTCTCAAAAGTTCCATTAATATGCATAAAAATCGTGATAAATTATATATTACTTCACAAAAAGTGAATTATTAATAATGCGTATAAATCGTTATTTTATAAAAAAACAAATAGAAAAATATCCTATTACTATAAATTCATACGGCAAAGTGGTTTTGACAAGTGTCTCCTAGCAGAAACCGGTGTTTCATAAAACTGAGCATTTTTTAAAAAACGTTGAATTTTAATAGGAACTTTTTTAGAAGATTCAAGTTTTTTTCCACATTTTTTGCATTTGAATCCCTTATTTTTTCCGGCGGAAGTCATTCGTTTACCGCACTCGCAAACTGGGTTCCTGTACTCAACATCATTTAAATGAATAACCTGAAACTTCTCAACGTTGAATGTATTCTGCTCACCAATGCCTCCGTAAACCCTAATTTTATCGCCCGGACGCAAATGTGAAACAATCTTTCTAAAATTCTTTGTCGGCTCATATGCCCCACATTCGATTTCCCCGGAATCATCCATAATGTAGAAAAACATATGCCCTCCGTCAATGACTGTAGGCTTGTTTTTGACTTCCCCCTCGACACAATAACATCCGAATTGCTTCATTGAGGCAATATTCGGAACTTCCTGAATATGCATATCAGTGTGCTGGTTTGTCTTAAAGATGCACCAATCGACAATCGGTTCGCCAACTTTTACGATGTCTTTCGCTTTTTTCAATGCTTCAACCGTGTCTGACCGGATTCCATATAAAACTGGACATGGTGTTTTAGGTTCGATAGCAATGTAGTTTTCAGAATAGTCGATGTTTTCAAAGGTATCCGGAAAAGTCTCCCTGTCCATTTCATAAACTGAGTCATAATCTATTTGCCTTTTAGTCCCATAATTATCCGAGGACCGGTATGCAAGCAATTCGTAAGTGTAATCGCTTAAAGGTAAGCTAATGGCTGCAATGGATCCGATTATTCCCCTTCCTTTCTTGAACTTATGGATTTCACAGCCCGCTGAGCGGCCGAACTCCTCAGCCTCCTCAATGGTGATGAACTCGTAAATCGCACGGAATGCATAATCCTCCATTTCACTGGTGATTTCGCCATCATAAAAAATCACCCCAGGATTTGTGTTGTCACAATCGAACATGGAAAGCTTTTCAACTTTTTCAAGAACGATTCTCTTTGCCATATCCGCTTTTGAATCATTTAAGATTTTTAAAGCCACACCACCATTTCCACGTGTCTTGTGGCGGGCAAAAGGATTCAATCGGATTAATCTGGGATAATCAACCAATTCTATTCCGTTATCCCTGAATTCATTGATAATCTGGCTTGCAAGATATGTTGTGCACATTCCGTCGGGAGAGTCTGTATCGTCAACTCCAATATATAAATACCTAATCAAAATCACCTACTAAAATATATTTAATGTTGAATTAATATATAGTTTAAGTGAGGATTTGACTATGTTAACAAGAAGCCAACTGTTACACAATATCGAAAAATTATTGACCTCACAGGGTTTTAAAACCTCTGATATCTATGATCAGGGTTCTTTTGATATTGTAGCAAGAAAAGACTTAAAAATATTACTTTTAAAAACCTTTCAAAACATAGATAGCATCAATGAACAGAATGCTCATGAAATGAAACAATTGGCCAATATATTCCTAGCTTCACCCATCATAATCGGTGAAAAATCAAGAAATGGTCTCTTAGAGGCTGGAGTGGTTTACGAAAGATATGAAATCCCCACAATCAGCTTTGAAACATTGAAAAGCATGATCTTATATGGAGAATCACCTGAAATTTTAGCCGACCGTGGAGGATACTTCGTTAAAATTGACGGCAATGTCATCAAGCAATACCGTGAAGAGTATTCAATGTCCTTAAAAGACCTTGCAAGCCTTGCACATGTGTCCCGTGCTACAATGTACAAATATGAAAACGGAATCGTCAGGGCAAATACCGAAACAGCAATGATACTCGAAGAAATCCTCAACACCAAGGTAACCTTGGACATTGACTTATTGCAGCAGCCTAAAAAAGATGAAATCAAATTTACAGATGACGTTAATGACTTATCAAAACTGGGTTATGGAGTAATATCCACAAACAAAAGTCCATTTGATGCAGTGGCCAAAATGAAAAGCTCAGACAAACATTCCCCTTTAATGGCAAATGTTGAAAAGAACCGAAGTGAAAAGACTCTGAAAAGAATGGCCATACCTCTCAAGGATTTATCGATGGTTACAACCTCAGAACCTGTTTTCATTATAAACAACGACAAAATCAAAGAGTCAATCGGCACCGTTCCGGTCATTAAATCTTGGGAGTTAAAGGAATTTGAAAATTCCAAGGAATTACTTAAAATGATTAAAGAGAGAAAAGAGAACTAGAGGGAGAATATGGAAAACTTAAATATAACTGATATGGAAAATTATCCGATAAAATGGGTCTGTAATTTTAAAGGTCAAACAGCAATTGGAATCTGCGGAAAAACCCAAAAAATAGCTATGTTTGCATCAGACGAAAGGGTTTCAAGGATTTTGGATGATATTGTTATAGGAACCGATGAGGAACAGGAAGGATACGGATGCGAAGAAAAGGACAGATGCTGCAATTTCGAATGCGAATTCTGTGAAATATCCCCTAGACAATACCTGCAGATTACAGGCAAAAAGCCATCCAATAAAAATATAAAAGATTTAATCAACGGATTGGCTGATTTGAACCAGTCCCTGGAAGATGACGGATACATTCCGTTTGAAGAATATGAAGTTGTCAAACTTTAATATTGCTTCAATAATTCAAAGTCTTCACGGGCTTCCTCAACCTTAGCGACACCCATGCAGATTGCATCTACAAAATCGACATTCTTATAAAAAGTAAACGCTTCTTTTGGTTTTAATACACCGGCCGCAAGTATTCTTGTGGCGATGATTTTTTTATTTAGGTTTTTAATCTTTTCAATGAATTCCTGTCTTTGGGAAGCGTTGAATGCACTGATGTCCATCATATATGACAGGCTGTTGTATGGAATCATGTAAAAGTCAAACAGATCCATGTCCAGATTATCCTCAAGCAGGTCTGATGTTCTTGAGGGAAATGCAGTGACAAGACCTGAAAGCGCTCCTGTATCATTAATCCTTTCCAATATTTTTGAAGTAAGTTTCCAGTCATACCCGTCGGTTATGAATTCATCAACAAGCATCAAAGGACAGTCATATTGGCTGAAAAGCTCAATATCCTCATCCCAATCGACTTCTTTTGCAACCTCATAATTAGGATTCAGATAATCAACATCACTTTTTCCAATTGTAGCTATCACGTTCATCTCACAACCTTCAGAAACCGCAATGTCATATGCCTCAAGCAAGTTGGAATCATTTACAAGATTTATTGCCCTTACACCCTGATTGTATGATTCCACAATCACTTCAGCGGCATTTTGAGGATTGTTGTATAAGTCATCCAAGTAAAGTCTTGATCTATGTCCATAGTAAAGCTCTGCCATAAAAGGGCCATAGCCCAGAATAGTTTGCGGAATTGCTTTTTCTTTATACTCCAAATCCTCAAAAAACATTATATCACTATTCCTTTTCGACTACAACAGCAGTTCCATATACCAGGATTTCCTGCATTACATCAGATATCTCATTTGAGTCAAATCTGATTGCTACAATACCGTTTGCACCCAATTCCTTTGCATGGTCGATTGCCCTGTACAATGCTTCTTCCCTAGACTCTTCCATCATTGTAACATACTGTTTGATTTCACCACCAAAAATAGATTTGATTCCCGCACCGATTTGGCCTCCGGCACCTCTGCTTCTGACGGTTAATCCGTATATGAAACCTTTTGTTTCTACAATTTTAAATCCTGGAATGTCATTTGCTGTTGAAATTGGAAATTCTTCTACACTTACCATAATATCACCAATTATTAATTAGAGAATATGCTATAAAATATTTTCCATTAGAAATATGGCGAGAAATGAAAAAATATTAATTTTATCCCATAAACAAAATTTTTTCTAAAAATATTGCTTGTATAATATATTTTAAATATGATAAAAAATATAAATTTAAGTAATATTTATGATTAAATATTGTTAATTATGGTGAAAAAATGAAAGTACTTATTGCTGATGCTATTAACGAAAAGGGTATAGAAAATTTAAAGGAAGTGGCTGACGTCGTTGTAGACACAGACATCACTCCTGAAGAATTAGCTGATACCATCCATGAATACAATGGAATCATTGTAAGAAGTCGAACAAAATTAACAGCAGACATTATTAAGAAAGCTGACAATCTGCAAATCATTGCAAGAGCAGGTGTTGGAGTGGACAACATCGACTTAGATGCCGCAACTGAAAAAGGTGTCATGGTTGTAAACTCCCCAGAATCAACTTCCGTAACTGTGGCTGAACACACTATGGGCTTAATCTTAAGCATGGCCCGTAAAATCTCAATCGCAGACAAATCCGTCAAAGAAGGAAAATGGGAAAAGAAAAAATTCATGGGAGTTGAACTCAGAAACAAAACTCTTGGTGTAATCGGTATGGGAAGAATCGGTTCACAAGTGGTAAACAGATGCAAAGCTTTCGGAATGGATGCAATGGCATATGATCCATACTTGCCTGAAGAAGTTGCAAAACAGATGGGCGTAGAATTAACCGATTTGGATACAGTGCTTAAAAACGCTGATTTCATTACAATCCACGTTCCATTAACCCCTGAAACCGAGCATTCAATTTCAACTGAACAATTTGAAGTGATGAAGGATACCGCTTACATCGTTAACTGTGCTCGTGGAGGAGTCATCGATGAGGATGCATTATACGATGCATTAGCAAACAACAAAATAGGTGGTGCTGCATTAGATGTATTTGAAGATGAACCACCTGCAGAAGACTCAAAATTATTCGAATTGGACAATATTGTTCTAACCCCTCACATTGCCGCTTCAACCAAAGAGGCACAAAGGGATGCTGCAATTATTGTAGCGGATGAAATCATTGAATTGGTTAAAGGAAACAACCCTAAAAACGTATTGAACATGCCACGTATTGACAAGACCACATACCAAGAGTTAGCTCCATACATGGAATTATGTGAAAAATTAGGTAGTTTCATTTCACAGGCTGTAAACGGTAAAATCAAAGAGATTGAAATTGTCTACAGCGGTGAATTAGCTGAAATTGACAATCTTGAAATCTTATCAAGAACAGTCATTCAAGGTGCCGTAAACCCATTCTTAAGCTCACCGGTAAATGCGGTCAATGCTTCAATTGTAGCTAAAGAAAGAGGCATAAGCATTACCGAAGGAAGAAAAGACAATGCAAAAGGATACGAATCATTGATTAAAGTCATTGCAAAAAGTGAAACCGACACTTTCTCAGCAGAAGGTACTCACTTACACGATGCAAGAATCCTGAAAGTAAATGGCTACTGGGTAGATGTTATTCCTGAAGGACACATGTTCATTGCAAAATATGAAGACGTTCCTGGAAGCATAGGTAAAATCGGTACAAAATTAGGCGAACATAATGTTAACATTGGAATCATGCAAGTTGGAAGAGATGAAAAAGGCGGAAGAGCCATCATGGTTCTGACTTTAGACAAAGAGATTCCAAAAGACGTAATCAAAGAAATCCAAGCTTTAGACAATGTTTATGAAGCTATCGGATTAGAATTATAAAAAACAATTTTCACCATAATTGTTTTTTATTTTTTATTTTTACTAATTTTTCTTACACTGCCATCAGGATTAAGTTCTATTCTGATGACCTGCTGAGGCATTTTTGTATTGGAGATTATTTGCACTTGAGGTTGCCTTTCAAACTGATTTCTCTTTTCGAAATCCTCATAATAGTCTTTTCGCTCGTCATCAAGAGTCTTGAAGAATTCATCATCATCCTCATCAAAAAATCCAGGTTTAAACTCATCATTATCTGTTACGACATCACTTTCATCAAAAAAGTCATCAGGATTGTTTTCACTGAAATCTGTATAATCCCCTAATGTATAGTCCATTGGCTGGCCATATCTGTCATATGATTTGAATGTTTCAATTGAATATGGCAGGCATACGATCATGTGGAAGTATCCGTTTCTTGAAAATGTCCTTAAATCAGCATCTGAAGGTCTGGCACTTGGTCCCGGGTGAGAATGGACCGAACCCATATATTTTGTATTCATGGGAATCAATTCGGTGTGTATTATGGCGCTGTTTTCTGAGCGTTCACCAGGCAGGAATATCAAACCGGTGATGTATAGAATCTTATCCTTTATTTCGCCGTCAAAGAATGCCAAAAACTCATTTGGATAGGATTTTTTTGAGTAATATATTACGGATTCGAGAACTTCACGGTCAACGCGGACCTCTGTGAATTCCTCATCCTTATTTCCAAGTATCTTTGAGATGAAACTCATTCAATCACTCCAATGCTTCTGAAGAAATCCTCATTAAAAATCGGAAGCTCCCAATCTGTGAAGACATAGCTCCTATACGAGGTTTGGTTTTTATTTTCCTTTTTGTTAAAACCGACGACTTTTTTATTTTTCCTATATATTCCTATTCCCCGTTTTTTGTAAGTTTCAATATCATTTAAGTTAATGCCATTTTGGAACAATAATTCATGTATTTCATTCAACTTCATGCCATTTATTTTATCGTTGGCTTCATTATTTGAATACTTGTTTTTGAGGTATGAAATCCCATGGGAATTGACGCAATTCGTCCATGATTCATCCTGCCTCCACTTGAAATAATCCAGTATATCCTCATCATTAATTGGAATTATCCTTGAATCAAAAGCAGGAGGCTTTTTGAAATCAGCATCATAATTTATTACAAAAGAGCTGGACGTGAAACCCGCCATTACAGAATTTATTTTTTCAATTCTTCCATCGAAAGGAAGATCATCAAAAAGCAAGCTTATTTCATCTGAAAAGGTATAAACAAAACTTGGAGAAAACTCCTTGAAGAGGTCTTCACAAACTTTCGCCATCACACGATAGAAGTTTTCATCATAGGGCTTGGTTAAGTCCAAATCCTTAGCCAACTTATGAAAAGCTCTGCCATCCAGACGAACAATGACTTTTGAGTTTTTCGGAACTTTCAGAGATGAATAAACCTCATAATCTTTCATTTACATGCCCACGCTAATGGTTTCATTGAAGCTTTTAAGTAATCTGATTGCTGAAAGTGCAGCCAGCATGCTGGTTTTCGGATTTGCGGCACACGGATAGTTCATTGTTATTGTCTTGAATTCACCGAAGTCTCCGCTTGCTGTGATTTCATGGACATTCCTATCGACTTTCGGATCAACAATGATCTTGACGTCAATATCCATGTTGCATGCCATACTTATGGTCGCTGCAACATTGATGTTCAATGGGAATTCCTTAACAGCATCGGAAGCTTTACCTTCAAACAGGACCTCTTCAGTGTCGATGTCCTTTCCGAGAGATTTAGGTGATTTCCTTGTAACGAGGCTCACTTCCTTAAGACCGAATTTGGCAACTGCCTTGATTCCATCCAGACCCACAACGGCTCCAGAAGGCAAATGGATTTTAGCACCATTATCTTCAGCTATCCTTAAGGCCTGATTGTAGAAATCCTTATCCATAAATGCACCAATGCTCATGATTATCATGTCAACACCATTCTCCAGGATAAGCGGTGCAAAATATTTAACTGAATCCGGTGAGGCGCATTCCAATATCAAATCAACATCATCCAGCATGTCTTCAAATGTGAGTACAGCAACACCGCCTCCAAGGCTTGCCAGATTTTCAGCCCTTTCGATATCCTTATCATAGAAGTATGCAATGTCAATGCCGTTCTGTTCAGAAACAATGCTGGTTGTTATAATATTAGCAATAGCTCCGCAGCCGATAATACCTACTTTCATTGTATCACGCTAGAAAAAAAGTTTAAAAAAAGAATTAGAGAAAGATTAATTATAATCTTTCAGTTTCGAATTGGCTTTGAGTTTCGCCTTGTGGTTGAGGGGTTTCTGGTTTAGGAACAGTAGCTTCAGGGATTTGTGGTTCTGGAACCATCTTTTTAATGTCCCTAGGATTGATTAACATAATGTCCCCAATAGCTTGAACTTTATCAAAGTCAACTGTCAACAAATCATTTTGGAAAGATCTCATATTGTTGTCTTCAGGCATTTCACCACGAATTGTTCCTAAAAATGAATTCATGAAACCAGCAGGTTTTGGTTGTTGTTCAATTGCCCTGACTTGTAATTTTGAAATAGTTCCTAATCTAATGTTAAGAACAACATCTTCTACACGACCAACATAGTGTCCTGTGTTGGTATAAATATCTAAACTACGTAATTTTGAAACTTCTACCATGTTTTACACCCAAGTATAATATTAATAATATAAATAAATATGTATAATTTTATTTAATTGTTAATATAAATACTTTATGTTTTTTAAACTTTTGAAAATTCTTTTTTGCAAAAAATTTATAAAATTATAAATTTAAAATATAAATTAGACTAAAAAGAGGACTTTAAATGTGGGATACAACAAAAGATTATAGAATTTTAGTGGCAAGCAAAGCAAGAGAAAATTACCTGAATCTTATTCCGACAGCATCATTTCGCGGAAGCTGGAATAAAAAACAGGCCATTGAATTAGGAAAGCAGATGAACAGTGACTTTCAGTCATTAACTTATTCTTACCTTGAAGGAGACGAACTGGTGAATTCTCCGGATGTTGCTACCTTAACTGAAAAGGCTTTAAACATCATCGAATGTTTAGGCGGAGATGACTGGAATAAGAAATTCCTAAGCAACGCTCCAAAGGAAGATAGGCAAAAGACCCAGGAAAACATTGCAAAGGTCAGGTTTTTCCTTGATTCAATCATTGGCTTAAAAGACCGCTTGGCATTAGGTCCGATAAACGACCCTATAATGGGAGTGGACATCAAAGTCGGAGAGGTCATGAGCGTTACCGGACATCCTCAAAACGACAAACTTATGCTTTGTAATGTCAACCTTGGAAAACGCGCCATAACTGTTGTAACCAATGACACGAACGTTAAAGACGACAATAAGGTAGGAGTTTCCTTATTGCCTCCGCAATCATTCAGCGATATCGTCAGCGAAGGCATGTTTTTAGGTATGAACGGAAGTATCCTGAAAGATGTTGACGGTGAGCTTGGAGCGATGCCAAAGGGCATACCTATGGAATCACTCAATGAGACCCGTAACCTTGTTGAAAATTATTTAAAATAGCTAAACATAGCTATTTTACCTTAAATTTAATCCTATTAATTTTGTTTTTGTCATTTCATCAACAGCGTATTTTATTCCTTCCTTTCCAACACCACTATTCTTAAATCCGCCGAATGGCATGTTGTCTGTTCTGAATGTTGACTGTTTGTTGACGAATACTGTTCCCGCTTCTATTTCTTTGGCACATCTCATTGCAGATGAGTAGCTTTCGGTAAATACTCCCGCTTGCAATCCATATTCAGTTGCATTTGCAACTTCAATTGCCTCATCAAGATTTTTAACACGAATTATTGGAGCAACGGGCCCAAATGTTTCACGAACAACAAGATCCATGTCCGGAGTTACATTATCAATCACTGTTGCAGAATAGAATGCACCGTCACGTTTGCCCCCAGTCAATATTTTAGCACCATCCTCAACCGCATTGTTCACAGTCTCTTCAACCTGAATTGCTGCCTTTTCAGAAATCAGGGTTCCCAAGGTGGTTGTGCTTTCAAGAGGATTTCCCATTTGCAATTTTTCTGTTGCCACAACAAGTTTGTTGCAGAATTCATCAGCAATGCCCTCTTCAACAATCACGCGTTTGACTCCCATGCAGACTTGCCCTGCGTTAAGAAATGCCCCATTAATTATGCCCTTAACTGCCTTATCCAAATCGGCATCCTTAAGAATAATCACGGGATCGTTTCCACCCAGCTCAAGAGTCACTTTTTTCATTCCGGCCTTCTGTGAAATCATCATGCCGGTTGTTACGCTTCCTGTAAATGATATCTTGTCAACTTCAGGAGAGCATACCAGATAATCTCCAATTTCGGAGCCGTAGCCTGTAACAACATTAACGACACCATCCGGAAACTCCTCATCAAGCAGTTCACAGAATTTCATTACTGCCAATGGAGCCTCTGTAGGCGGCTTTACAATAACAGTGTTTTTGCATGCTATGGCCGGCGCTATCTTATGGATTGTCAGATTCAGAGGATAGTTGAATGGTGTTATTGCTGCAACAACCCCCAATGGCAACCTTTGGGTGAATGCAAAGAATCCCTTGCCGTTCAGCCCGGCATCCAGAGGCACGCTTTCACCATATATCCTTTTTGCCTCTTCGGCAGACAGTCGCAATGTCTCAATTGACCTGTCAACTTCAACCAGCGCCTCGTTTATAGGCTTTCCAACCTCCAAACATAAGATTTGTGCGAATTCCTCGCGCCTCTCTTCGAGTTTGCGAACTGCATTAAACAGTTTATTTGAAACTTTGAATGCTGACATTTCAACTAAAGAGTCTTTAGCATCATTTGCAGCATCTATTGCCAATTGTGCAGTTTGTCTGTGAGCAATCGGAACTGTATCAATCACTTCACCATCATAAGGGTTTTTTACATCAATCAAATCGTCACTTGAGATATGCTTTCCACCAATCAACATGTCCATCTTATCACCTTAAATAATATTTTATATTATGAAATTATAAATATTGACTATGGAAACGAATCGTTTTGAAACATTTTTCGATGCTATCATTGCAATAGTAATAACAGTGCTCGTTTTAAAAATTCCGCAACCTGCAAGCCCTACCTTAAGCGCTGTTTTAGACTTGCATACAATGTATATTGCATATCTGATAAGCTTTTTGATTCTATACAATTTATGGTATGCCAACCATAACCTGTTCGGGCTTGTCGAAACCATAGACAACACCACCCTTTGGATTTATGGAATGATGACATTCGTGATATCACTTATTCCATATTTTACAATATGGCTTGCGAATAACCCTAATTCAATAGCTGCCGAGACAATGTTTGGAGTCATCTTTATTGTTACCCACATCTTAAATACTCTGGCCACAAAAGCCGTCTACAGGAGCAATCCATATAATACAAACCTGAGGGAAATCAATCACGATTCGTATTACATGAATTTGCCATTAATTCTAATTATCATAGGATTCATATTGACATACAGCGGATACGCGCAAGGAATATACTATGCCTGTTTGATATCAATTGTCCTATGGGTTTTGATTGGAAGATTAATCAGGAGGGGTCATGATGGAAACTGAACGATTTGAAGCATTGATTGATGCTATCTTAGCAATTATCATCACAATTATTGTTTTGGAAATTCCACTTGCAAGCAACGGCACCTGGCAGGCCCTCCTAAACATCAAATATGAATTCATAATATATGCAATCAGTTTCATGATCTGCTTTAATTTCTGGAACTTCAACAACAACATATTCAGCATCGTCAATAAAGTTGACCCTAAAATCATCTGGACAATGGGCCTGACGTTGTTTGTGTTTTCGCTGCTGCCTTATCTGACAACATTTGCCGCCGAAAACTTCTATGTATTCTTCCCGCAATTCCTATACGGTTTGAGTTTTATCATAACGGCAATATTCTCATTGATAATCTGTAAATTCCTTAAAGATGCAGACCCTGGAAATGTTGCGCTTCAAGTTGCTTTAAGTGACCCATATCCATTCTACTCCACAATCATTTTGGTTTTGATTGGAATTGCAATTGGTTATTTCGCATATCCTCCGGTGATAATGTTATCATGTTTGATTTCGATTCTTGGGGTCTGGATAATTCCGAAAATCAGGAAATAACACTCATTTAAAATATTTTCCCAATGCATTCAACTCGCCGTTGAACTCTCTGACTTCCTTTGATGCGATTTCACCTGACAAATCCTTCATGTAACTGTTATACATGTGAATTGCAAGCAAAACCACTACCATTATCCCACCAAATAGCAGGATAAACTCTGCTGAAGCCTGACCCTTATCGTCCATCACAATCCCCCCATAAGCAGACTTCCGCCGAATGTGGAAATGAAATAGAATATCCCAAACGATGAACATGCCAGAGGCAATGTGAACTTGATTCCCTTTTTAACGTCACCATACATGATTATACTGATGATGAATGCCACGAGAACGGAATGTATGACCATATATAATTCTCCGGCGATCGGTGCGGTCAGAATGATTTCCGACTCCATTCCATAACCTTGCATGAAGCTGGAATACACACTCACCATTCCGATTGCAAAGGGCGTTGCAATGACCGCTGAAATTAAAAGAAACATCACAGACATCATCACTGCAGACTTTCTCTCCCTTTTAAGCGCCATCAGATCTCTTAAATCATCCGAAACATCAGACAAGACTTTTGAAATGCTTGATCCAGATTTCCTTCCGTCAAGAATTATTCCAAAAACCCTTTCCAGCTCCTTTGACTTTAATCTTTTGCTCATTGCACGCCAGGCGTCATCGAAATTGCGACCCATACGAATCTCTATGATTGTCCTTCTCATCTCATCGTACATCGGCCCCTCGCCGTACTGGGACATGTCCTCCATTGCGTTTTCAAAACTGAGTCCGACCTGAAGCATGCTTGAAAGCTGCCTTAGAAAGTCAGGTGCAGTACGTTCTATTTCCTGTGCTCTTTTTTCCTGCTGGACAATAACATATGTGAAAAGGCCAGGAATTAGAAAAAACGGCAATATTAACATTGCCCATGACAGGTTTAAGAGTGTTAATGTTACTGCTAAAACAATTTCACTTACTAAAATGAAAATTATGAGTACAGCTAAAACTTTACTTGCATCTGTAAAAATAGCCCCACTTAGCAAAAATTCCTGTAATTTAGATAAATACTTTTCGGAAATATTATTATCCAAAAATATTGTTAAATTATTGATTATTCTAAATTTCATGAAATAATATTAAACTTTGAAATATATAAAGGGATTGTTGTATTCTAAAGCAATTTTACAGGGTGAAAACAAGATTTATATTGAATAGATAATATTCTAAATCCTAATACGATTAGAGAATATTTTTTTCATGTTAAATTTATCAACATATAATGAATATTTCAACATAAACATTCAATTCAAACTAAGAGAATAAATTAAAAATAAAAAATAGAAAAAATATAGATTAATTAACTAAACGATTATTCTTCGGGAATTATCTGTTCAAATAAACTATCATCTGTAGTCATTACACATACCAGATCACCATCTTCGGCATAAAAAAATGCATGAACATTTAAATCATCAAATTTCTTTTCTGCAATTAAACCTTCATGACCATTAATAAATTCTTTTTCTCCCAATCCGGACTTTTGAACATGGGCATCAGTCAAATTAGTTTCATAACCCGGATAGCTGTAATCTGACACTTGAATATATACTATATCATCTTCACCTTTATAATAACTCTCTGCACTAGTATAAAAAATAGCTCCGTTTGAGCTAGTAGTTTCATTTTCTGATATAAATGATTCATTTTTCTTATATCCATCAGGTATATTAAAATCATGCCCCGCAATGGTAGTTTCATCATTTAAAAAGTCCCCTGCACTAACTGAAACTATGGAGAAGATAGCTAAGCAAGCCAATGCCAGTACTAAAATTAATTTTTTAGAAACCATTTTTTATCACCTATCTCCCAAGATTTAATTAATAATGTCTCTATCCTAAAGCATTATTAAAATTATCTATTTTCAATTAATTTTAGAATATTCGCGAAACCCTCTTCCAGTCACTGCTTTGCATTTCACGAATCATTTATTTTTACTTCGCCCAAACTTAAAAGTCAAAGTCTATGTTAATCTCAAACAAATTCTCAGTTTGCGCCAGTGCGTTCACCAGCCTTTCATCCAAATCATCATTATTGTCCCTGTAATCAATTTCGCCGAATTCCTCCCGAACTTGAAAAGCCAACTGGTCTTTATCCAAACTAAATTCCGCATCGTCCTCCCCAGTATTTCCCCGAGCATCAAGCCTGATCCATTTTTCTCCATTGAAGACTGTATTTAAAGCATGAACAATGTGGCCCTGACTGTCATCCTCTGCTATTGTCAGAAGCTGATAGCTGATTCCTGACGGAATTCCGTTTGCCCTTAGAAGCGCTGCAAGAAGACATGATTTTGCCCAGCATATTCCAGTTTTATTCATCAATGTATCACTGGCAGTTCTAGAAACAGTACTTACCCCAATATCCCATGAGTGGGGAATTTCATCTCTAACAAAGAAATAGCATCTTTTTATATAATCAGCGTCATCAGCCGATTGATTTTTTAATTCACAGACCTTCTCTTGGATATGAGAATTCATATAATCAATACTTGGTGTTTCAGTTAAATACCTGTCCACAAACATCACCTAAAACCTATATGGGAATTTATAAAACCCTCCTGTATTAATCTTGTTGGTATGTCTGTTGGCACTAATTTATAATTTTTATTGAATTTCTTATTATAAAAATATAAAAAAATTAAAATGGGAAGAACTATAGTATCATTTCGTCATAGAGTGGCCCTTCGCCATACTGTGACATGTCCTCCATTGCATTTTCGAAACTTAAACCGACCTGAAGCATGCTTGAAAGCTGCCTTAAAAAGTCAGGTGCAGTCTTTTCGATTTCCTGTGCCCGTCTTTCCTGCTGGATTACAACATACGTGAAAATCCCCGGAATTACGAATAACGGCAGAATCATTAGGGAAATGGGGAAGCTTAACATTGATACTGTTAACATTAATGCAATTTCACTTACTGAAATGAAAATTATAAGCATGGCTAAAACTTTACTTGCATCTGTAAAAATGGCTCCGCTCAGTAAAAATTCCTGCAATTTAGATAATTGCTTTTCAGGAACAATATTGTCAATAACTGATGCCAAATCATTTACTATTTTAAATTTCATAAAATAAAATTAGATTTTAAATCATATAAAAGCTTTGTTGCATTCCAAAGCAATTTTACAAGGTAAAAACAAGATTTATCTAAAATCTGCATTTTAGAAAAAATGAATCAATGCAATTGGTTGAAAAAAGAAAAAGGCAAATAGAGATTAGTAATCTCTATTTTTTAATGGTTAGTTTTTTGGTTACAATGTCTTTTCCGTAGGTTACTTTGTATTTGTATTTTTTGCCAACTTTGAGCTTTTTGAGCATGGATTTTTTAACTTTCCATGTTGCCACTCCTTTTTTGTTGGTTTTTACTTTATAAGTTTTCTTGTTGAATTTAATCTTGAGGACTTTACCTTTGAGGTATTTGCCGTTGACTTTCTTCAAGGAAACTTTTACTTTTGTAACTTTTTTGGATTTCTTGTTCTTCACTTGTCTTTAAATTATTATCCACACTTTCCATATCACTTTCATGTGATAATTCAATTTCTCCCTTATCTTCAAGGGACATTGTCGTATTGTCCGTGTCACTTGCACTTACGCTTGCCATCGCAAACAGGCAAATGACCAGATGTAATTAGTAAACTCTTTTTGAACTTCATTTAAAATATTCTTCCATAGTTGAACTAATTGACATAATTTATGTTTAAATATGTATATAATAGTTTTTAGTAATGTAAAAAATATTAAACATCATGCAAATTATGAAAATGCAAAGTACTCCAAGCCGATAGAAATGCTGGAAGAATCAATGAAAATTAAGAATTAAAAAAATAGATGTATAATTAAAATAATGTTTAAAAAAAATAGATTAAAATGACGGATATCAGTGATATCCCAGATATCGGAGAATCACATATATAACTAATATTACGGCCAATATGATGAGAGAAGTTCTTGCGGAAAAGAATCTGGTTTTTCTAAACTCCTCATCCTTGACTTCACCCTTTTTAATTATCCTTTCCTTCTCGAAGGAACATTTCTGATAGATTGCTTCAAGGTCCTTTGGAAGCCTTCCGTGTTCATTCAACATGTTTATTATTTTATTTAAATGTTTTACTGCTTCCGCATCATCGCCCATATTCACACAGCAGAATGCAGCCTTATAATTGAAATTGGTAACGAGTTCCAAGTCGTCCACAACCTTACTTTCATAGCCGATGCAGTACTTGTAGTTTTTCAGGGCTTCCTTATACTCTCCAAGCTCATACAATGCATCCGCCTTTGCATTGAATCCGATTATTGTATCCTCATTTTGAAGGGATTTGTCCAGATATGTCAATGCTTCTTTATTTTTTCCAGTCTTTTGAAGCATTTGACCTTTATACAGGTCAGATTCATTGTCCCATCCGTATTTGTCTCCATATTTATTAATATGATTCAATGCATCATCATACCTTTTGGCTTGAATAAGCAATTTGATTTTACTCATCAAGACTTCCTTTTTGCTTATGCGGGGCTTTTCAATGGAGGAGTATGAATCGTATTTGTCGAGAGCCTCATCCATATATTTCAATGATTCCTCAACGTTTCCCTTGTTGAATTGGGACAGTGACTTGTCACAAAGCAGGTTTATGGATTTAGGCTGCTTTTGCAGATATTGATCAAAGTACCTTTCGCCGTAATCGCCGTTGTCATGGGATTCGTCATAATACTGGTAATAGATTCCCTTCTCTTCAATTGCAGGCAAATAATCCGCATCAATCAATAAATCTAAAATTGCAAGATAATCCTCAACTTCATCTTTTCCGTGCCTTTTCCTGGCCAATTTAAGAGCTTCCTCATAATTGTTCTCAGAAATATATTGTTTTGCTGCTTCAATAGACTTGCTCATCGTATCTTCCTTAAAAAATTAAAAGTATTTTCTTTTTTATATAATATCTAAATTTACGTTTAATATAAATGTTTTGGTATACCTAAACTTTAAATACTATAAAAATCAATTGATATATATGTTTAGGTTAACCTAAAACTTTTTTTGGGTTATGAAAACTTAAACTAAGAAATTTTTTTAGTGAGGAGTGATGCCATTACAGGCATTATTCCTTAAAGTTAATAAAAAACGGGAGAATGGTTAATGACAGAACTAATTGTAGGATTAGCCGGTAACCCAAATGTAGGGAAAACCACTGTCTTCAATCAATTAACTGGTATGCGACAACATGTCGGTAACTGGCCTGGAAAAACAGTTGAAAGAGCTGAAGGCCATTTCACACATGGAAGCTACGACTACGATGTCATCGATTTACCAGGTAATTATGCATTGAGTGCTCATTCCATGGAAGAAATCGTGTCAAGGGATTTCATTGTAGATGATGACTCAGATGTGATTGTCAACATAGTGGACGCCGCTAATCTGGAACGTAATTTATACTTAACAGTGCAAATGATGGAATTAGGTGCCAATTTAGTAATGGGACTTAACATGAACGATTTTGCAAAGAAAAAGGATCACATCATTAACATTGATTTGATGAGTGAACTTCTTGGTTTTCCGGTAATTGAAATCAATGCTAAAACCGGTGACGGATTTGAAAAGCTATTGTCAACTGTGGAAAAGCAATCTAAAAATCCACTGGACACCAGTCAAAAATTATCATACGGAAATGATATAAAAGGACATTTGTCTCAAATTCAAGAAATCATTGAGAAAGACAAGAATTTAATGGATGTCCCTTCAGTCTGGACCGCAATCAAATTATTGGAAAGGGACACAATCGTAATAGAAAAAGTTCAACAATCCAGTTATGGATCCCAAATTTTAGTTGAAGTTGATAAGGTAAGCAAACATTTACATGATGTTTATAAAGAAGGTCCGGAAGAAGTTATTGCAAATGCAAGATATGCATTTATCGACGGTTTAATGGCCGAAGCAGTTAAAAAGCCAACCGTTGAAAAGGAAACCACAACAGATAAAATCGATAAGATTGTCACCAACAGATTATTAGCCCCATTCATATTCTTAATCATAATGTGGGTAATGTTCCAACTGACATTCACAATCGGAGCTCCTTTCCAGGACATGATTGACGAAGCATTTGGATCTTTAGCAGAATTTGTTGCAGGATATATTGCAAACGAATATCTAGCATCATTCATCTGTGACGGTATCATCGGAGGAGTAGGTGGAGTTCTCACTTTCTTGCCTATCATTATTCTGATGTTTTTATTCTTAAGCATATTGGAAGACTGCGGATATCTTGCAAGGGCAGCATTTACCTTAGACAAACTGATGCACAAAATTGTTGGACTTCACGGTAAGGCATTCATCCCTATGATTTTAGGATTCGGTTGTGGCGTACCTGCAATCATGGCAACAAGAACCATGGAAAACGAAGGAGACCGTATGCTTGCAATGATGCTCGTTCCATTCATGTCCTGTACTGCAAGACTGCCGATTTATGCTATTTTTATTGCAGCATTCTTTTCCAACAACGAAGGAACAATGCTGCTTGCGATTTATGTATTAGGAATTGTTGTGGCACTTATTGTTGCAGCTATCCTTAAAAGAACCATGTTTAAAGGATTATCCACACCATTCGTAATGGAATTGCCGACATATAAAATTCCATCAATAAAAGGTGTTTTATTACACACTTGGGAAAAAGTAAAAGGATTCTTAAGAAAAGCAGGTACTATCATTCTTGCATGTTCAATTGTCTTATGGGCTTTAAGCATATTCCCATTAGGAGTGGAATACGGATCAGCCAACAGCGTATTAGGTATGATCGGTTCAGTCATTGCTCCAATCTTTGCTCCATTAGGATTTGGAACATGGCAAGCAGCTGTAGCAATCATTGCAGGATTAGCTGCTAAAGAAGTAGTAGTAGCAACATTCGGTACATTAGCCGGTATGGAAGAAGATGACGAGGAAGGAATTACCAAATTGGTACACGACACATTCACTCCATTATCAGCATTTTCATTCATGGCATTCACATTGCTCTACACTCCATGTTTCGCAGCAATTGGTGCAATCAAACAGGAAACCAACAGTTACAAATGGGCATTGACCATGTGTGGTATCACATTGGTAACTGCTTATATCGTTTCATTCCTGATTTACAATATTGGTTTACTTGCAGGATTCGGATAGTGAATTAAAGGATTTAAAAGTCCAAAATGACGATTAGATTTTTCTAATTGTCATTCTTAATTTTATTGGAAGGTGATTAAAAATGACAAGAACTTTAAAAGAAGTAAAACCTGGCGAAACAGTAAAACTGGTAAAATACCATGATACTGGAGACATAGGTTTAAGAAGACACTTATTAGGTATGGGTTTTGTTAAAGGCGCAGAAATTACCGTTAAAAAGGTTGCCACCTTAGGAGATCCAATTGAAATGAGTGTAAAAGGATATGATGTTTGCCTTAGAAAAGAAGAGGCTGAAAACATCGAAGTAGAATAAATTCAATTTTTTATTTAATGAGTGTTTACTATGAAATGCCGTATGTGTGGCTTTGAATTTGATGAAAAAGACTTGAAAAACAGGGGTTGTGTTGGCTGCGGAAAACATGGCCACTGCAATCAGGTTCATTGTCCCAACTGTGGATTTGGCAATCATCCAGAACTCGAAGAGGAATTTGAATTTATAAACAAAATCAAAAATAGACTTAAAATAAGAAAAAAAGATACAAATTATTTATAAAGAGAGGTTATTAAAATGAAACGTGGAGAATTTTTTGATAAATGTTACGAACATAAACATGCATTGATTTTCGCAGCAGGAGTTGCAACTGCAATTATTGGTAAAAAAGCATTGGAATCCAAAACCGTGAAAGATGCAGCAACCAGAGGAATGGCATCAGTAATGTCCGCTAAAAAAGATGCTGAAGAGTGTTTTCAGGACATGAGAGAAAATGCAGAAGACATTGTAGTTGATGCACACAAAGAAGACAAAAAAGAAATTTTCGTAGAATCAAAAGAATAGACTTATTTTTTCAAGGTATAAAAAAATGAAATATCAAGTAATGTATGATAACGGACCTCGTCTACGAGTTCGTTCAGGCCAATGGGCCTTCACCAAAAGGGAAGGCTATGGTCTTGCTTCATTACTTTTAAATCAGAGTTTTATCCATGAGGTATTAACTTCCCATAGAAACGGAAGTATCTTAATATATCATGATGGAGATGTTGAAAGCAAACAAAAGATTTTCAACATTTTAGACGGCATCACATTAGATGATCTCTTTGAAGCAGAACCTACTCAGGCTCAAAGTTCAAGAGAAATCACTGACGACTTCTATTTAAAATTATCAAAAATGATTTTACATAGATTCGTTTATAGAATATTTTTACCGATACCAGTAAGAAATGCATTAACAATTTTTAATGCAGCAGAATACATTTGGAAAGGTTTAGACAGCCTGACCAGCTTTAGGGTTGATGTTGCACTGCTGGATGGTACAGCAGTAACCGGCGCGCTGCTTCAAAAACAGTATAAGCCCGCTAGTTCAATGATGTTCTTATTGTCAATCTCCGACGCACTTGAAGACTACACATTGCAGAAAGCCAAAAGCACACTTAAGGACAGTTTGGCTTTAAACATTGATACTGTATGGGTAGTAGGAGAAGACGGTGAAGAAAAACAGTGCCCAGCCGTTGATATTGACAAGGGCGATAAAATCAAAGTCCATATGGGCGATGTGATACCCGTTGATGGAAAAGTAATCGAAGGAGAAGGAATGGTTAATGAAGCTTCAATGACTGGAGAACCATTGGCCGTTCATAAAAGACCTGGAAAAACCGTACATGCAGGAACCGTTATAGAGGAAGGAAATCTGATTGTCGAAGTTTATTCAATGAATAAAGAGACAAGATTGAACAAGATTATTGACCTGATTGAGAATTCCGAAGAGCTTAAAGCAGATACACAAAGCAAGGCTGAAAAGCTCGCCGATTCAATCGTGCCATACAGCTTCATTGCAACCGCACTGACCTATCTGATTACAGGTAATTCATCAAAAGCATTATCCGTATTGATGGTTGACTTTTCATGTGCCATCAAGCTTACAACACCATTGTCAATCATATCTGCAATGCGTGAAGCATCAGACAACAGAATGATGATAAAAGGTGGAAAGTTCCTGGAAAACTATGCAAATGCGGACACAATCATATTCGACAAGACAGGAACCCTGACAAACGCAACTCCAAAAGTGGTTGAAGTGGTTCCTATGTCCAAACGATACAACCGTGACGAAATCCTAAGGATGGCAGCATGCATTGAGGAACATTTCGCCCACAGCATTGCCACAGCCATCGTAAAACAGGCCAAAGAAGAAGGCCTGAAGCATGAAGAGGACCACAGTGAAGTAGAATACATTGTAGCGCATGGTATTGTAACGGAATATGATGGAAAACGTGTAGTTATCGGATCAAAACACTTCCTATTTGATGATGAAAAGGTAAAAGCAACCAAGACCCAAGAGAAAAAGATGGATAAAGAAGCTGCAGAGCATTCTGTGGTTTATCTAGCCATTGATGGAAAGCTTGAAGGCTTGATTTGCATTGACGATCCGGTACGTGATGAAGCAAAATATGTCATTGAAGAACTTAAGGATTTAGGCATTGAAAATGTCATAATGCTTACTGGAGACAGTGAAAGCGGTGCAAAAGCCAGCGCCAAAGCATTGGGCATTACCGATTACAAATCACAAGTGCTTCCTGAAGACAAATCAAGAATCGTTGAAGAATTAAAACAGGACGGAAAAACAGTGATAATGGTTGGAGACGGAATTAACGATTCACCAGCCCTTGCAGCTGCAGACGTGTCCGTTTCAATGAAGCATTCATCCGATATTGCCAGAGAGGTTGCAGACATATCACTGCTCTCAGATGATTTGTATGACCTTGTGACACTTAGAAAATTAAGTGTGGGAATGTTGGATAAAATCAACAACAATTACCGCAACATTGTTGCAGTAAACGGCAGTCTCCTTGTTTTAGGAGTTTTAGGAGTGATTCCTCCATCAACATCATCCATGATACACAATCTGTCTACGATGTTGTTCGGAGTGATGAGCACCAGGTCCGTTTTAAAAGATGAAGACTATTCAAAGGGTATAGAAGTGGAGGCCATTGAAGTGGCCGATATTTCTTAATCCTTTTCTTTTTTTTAAATTAAATATCCGTTAGGATATGATTATTTTAGCAAATTATACATGAATTAATTATTAAGAAGGCATTGTTAATGAGTACAATTATTGAATTCAAAAATGTTGATAAGATTTATAAATCTGGAGACCACATTTTAAAAGCCATGGATAACGTCAACTTCACAATTGATGAGGGTGAATTCGTAGTGATTTTAGGACCATCCGGTGCAGGCAAATCAACACTTTTAAACCTTCTGGGAGGCCTTGATACAGTTACTTCAGGCCATATTGTTGTCAATGGCGAACCTGTGGAGGAATTTGATGATAATGAACTTACCCAATACAGGGCAAATAACGTGGGATTCATTTTCCAGTTTTATAACCTGATTCCAAACCTGACAGCTCTTGAAAACGTTGAACTGATGAAAGACATTGTGGACGTTGACATAAATGGACTTAATGTTTTGGACTCAGTTGGGCTTAAAGACCATGCAGACCAGTTTCCTGCACAATTATCCGGAGGAGAACAGCAAAGAGTATCGATTGCAAGAGCAGTGGCCAAACAGCCTACAATGCTTTTATGTGATGAACCAACAGGAGCGCTTGACTCAAAAACAGGTGTTCTGATTCTGAATTTGCTTCAGGACATGAGCAACAGCAAAGGAACTACCGTCATTATTGTTACACACAATGCAATATTGGCCGAAGCAGCCAATAAAGTTATTAGAATTAAAAATGGTCAAATTGAAAGTATCACAGTTAATGAAAATCCAAAAAAGGTCACAGATTTGGAATGGTGAGCATATGCTTAAAAAAAAGATGATAAGAGACATTCGAAAGCATAAAACCCAATTTCTGTCAATTTTTTTAATGGCATTTTTAGGCGTTTTTGTCTTTGCAGGTGTCGGAGGCGAATCAGTCGGTCTTGAAGTCAATGTTGATAAGTTCTACGATGACACCAATCTGGCTGACGGTTGGATCTATTCAAATTACATTAACGAGTTATTTTTAGACCAGGTAAACTGTTTGGGTGCAACCACTCAAATGGAAAGGCAACTGGTCGTGGATTCCGTTGCAAACTTTTCAAATGACCCCGAAATTACGCTGCATTTTGTAGAGAACAACACAATATCCAAATTCTATCTGATTGAAGGTGAACCGCTAGACATCAATGACAAGGACAGCGTATGGCTGGACAAAAGCTTTGCAGATGCAAAGGGCCTGAAGGTGGGCGACAAAATAACATTCAAATTTGAAAACTACACCCTTGAAAAGGAGATAAAGGGAATCGGATATTCACCTGAATACGTATATCATGCTTCACAATCATCAGTAATCCCTGATTTTTCGAAATTGGGCTTTGCTTATATGTCCCATAAGGCATTTCCGGAAGATACCGTTCCATACAATGTTTTGGATGTTAAGTTTGACGGAACAGCCGAAAACTACAATGACATATTGTCCTATCATATGGACGGCTATTACAGTTCTTTTGTGGAAAAGTCAGAGCACAGTAGCGTATCCCAATTTTCAGAGGAAATGGACCAGCACCAAATGATGGCGGGAATTTTCCCAGTCGTGTTCATATTGATTGCAATGCTGATTCTGTTAACAACAATGACAAGGATAATTACACATCAGAGAACTCAAATTGGAATTTTAAAGGCATGCGGATTTAAGGACAAGACCATAATCATTCATTATATTTCATATGGTTTCTGGCTGGTTTTAATCGGTTCAATCCTAGGATTGGTAATTGGTCCGATGACATTGCCTAAGCTGTTCTATCCGTCAATGATCTCCACTTACATATTGCCGTCATGGAATCCTGCATGGAGCATGAACTTTGTCTATGTTGCAATTGCAATGATTTTAATGTCCGTCCTGGTTTCATACTATGCTGTCAAAAGCATTTTTAATGAAAAACCTGCAGACACCATAAGGCCAAAGGCTCCTAAAGTGTCATCATCAGGCATAATCGAAAAATTAGGATTTTTCAAGCATCTATCATTCAATACACGTTGGAATTATCGTGATGCAAAAAGAAATAAGATCAGAGCACTTATGACAATTATTGGAGTGATAGGCTGCACCGCACTTTTAGTATCTGCATTCGGAATGTATGACGGAATGAATGATTTGAAGGAATGGGAATTCAATCAGATAAACCATTATGATTCAAAACTGGTTATTGATGATGAGGCAAGCATTTCACAAATCGATGACGTGGCAGATGAGGTCAATGGTGATAAAATAATGGAATCCGCCATTGAAATCGAATCGGATACAAGTAAAAAGTCAGGTTCACTATTGGTTCTAAACCATACAGACTTGATTACTCCAACCGATTATGATTGGAATAAAATCAAAATTGAAGACGATGAGGTTTCAATTTCACAAAAAATGGCTGACATGCTGGGAGTTGATGTTGGCGATACCGTAAAATGGCACGTTATGGGTTCCAACAAATGGATTAAAACCAAAATTGATAAAATTCATTCAGATCCGACTTCACAAGGGTTCATAATGTCTGCCGACAAATTAGAGGATTTGGACTTGAACTACACAACAACAAGCATCGTAACAGCCAAGCATGTCGATAAGAACTATACCGCAATCAAGACAACCAGCTCAATAAAGGACATGACCTCAAGCTGGGACGAGCTGACAGAGGCTATGTGGCTTTTGATATACATCCTGATATTTTTCGCATCACTTCTTGCCGTTGTGGTGCTGTATAATCTGGGACTTCTGTCATTTACAGAAATCGAACGTGAAATAGCTACTCTTAAGGTTTTGGGCTTTAAAACAAAAGCCTTGAGGAAGTTGCTTTTAACACAAAACCTATGGTTTACAACTATCGGATATATATTGGGAATTCCAGTTGGGTATTACATATTAAAAATCATGTGGGATTCATCAGGAGACTCATTTTATATTCTACCTTCAATAACCCTTACAAATTTAATAATAACTGCCGCAATAACATTTTCATTATCGATTATTGTTAACCTGATGTTTTCACGTAAAATTAAAAAATTGGATATGGTTGAATCACTTAAAAGTGCAGAATAGTTAAAGCTATTCTCACTTTCCTAGTGAAAAAATATAGTTTTTACCGGCTTTGTCAAATTCCCCTTACATTAAACTTATATATTTATTTTTCAAATAGTTACTTGATTAATAATAGTAGGTTGTCCATGAGATACATTAACAAAAATGATGTGTTAATTATAGCCAGAAATTCAGGCATGCTTATGATTGGGATTGGAGTAGTGTGTTTGATTCCAATTATTATCGACTTATTTTATTTAGAGTTTAATATAGCAGGCTATCTCATACCGGGATTAATATCAATTATCACCGGCCTAATTTCCTTAAAGGTCCTGGACAAATACACTGTTAACAATATGCGCCTAAAGCATGGTATGATCATATCTGCCCTGTCATGGCTGTGGGCAAGCATTATCTGCGGTTTGGTACTGTACCTGATAACCGGCATAAGCCTAGTGGACAGTGTTTTTGAAAGCATGTCCGCTTTGACCGGAAGTGGGATTACAATATATGCTGACGTGGAAGTCCTGCCTAATGGAATACTGTTTTTTAGGGCATTACAACAATGGATTGGCGGTTTGGGAATTATTGTTTTGATACTGTTCTTTCTGGCCCAGCCAGGATCCTCATCATATAAATTATATAGGTCTGAAGCCCGTGAAGACCAAATCAGACCTTCAACAGTAGCCACACTCAAAGAAACCTTCAAAATCTATTTAATTTATACCGGCCTTGGAATTGTTCTATACACCCTTGCGGGAATGCCACTTTTTGATTCAATCTGCAATACCTTCTGCATTATCTCAACAGGAGGAATGAGCGTGAAAAATGCAAACATAGGATATTACAATGATTATATTATTTATTTCATTACCATGCTCCTGATGATACTGGGCGCTACAAGCTTTTTGGTTCATTTCAACATTATTAAATCAAGAGGAAAATCATTGATTGAAGATTTGCAGTTTAAAGTAATGCTTTCGCTAATAGCTATTTCAACTCTATTAATCTATTTCACATCCACCATCATTCCAATGGACATGTTGTTTACTGTAGTTTCCGCCATCACAACAACCGGAGCAAGCATTCCGAATTCAACTGTAATGGGAGCATGGCCGCCATTCGCAATATTTATCATAATGATGCTGATGCTTATCGGAGGTTCTACCGGGTCTACAGTAGGTGCAATCAAATTAATGCGCGTAATCACATTTTCAAAAGGAATCTATAAAAATCTGCGCGAAATAATATCTCCAAGAGGCGCAGTTGTTCCAATAGACCGTTCCAATAAAAAGATTACTGACAAATTAGCGGAACAAAGTGGAAACTATATAACCCTTTATTTCTTATGCATTCTGATTTCATGGTCTTTATTGTGCTTATATGGTCATGACCCATTTAATTCATTGTTTTTCACATTTTCCATGCAAGGTAATATCGGCCTAGAAATCGGACAGCTTTCCCAAACAATCGAATGGCCTTTAAAAATCATCGGCATATTTAATATGTGGACTGGAAGATTGGAAATCTATCCTGTATTGATTACCATAAGGGCACTGCTTGAAGTCTTTAAAAGATAATAGATAATATGAAATTCAAAAAAGCCTGTTTTTCTTAATCCCAATAGTAGTTTACAGTTGATATCCATTAAAAAAATATTTAAATTCGAAACTTAAAAATAACAATTATATAAAAAAAATTTGGGATTGACATGGATTTAATTAAAGAATATAATGAAAATGAATTGACAATTACCGTCAAAGATAAGATTGATACAGTAACTGCTCCTGACTTTGAAAATGAAATTATGGATGAAATGGGCAATTTTAATTCATTAATTGTCGATCTCACCGATTTAAAATATATTTCAAGTGCAGGTTTAAGAGTTCTGGTTGCTACTGAAAAAAAATTAAAACCTGAAGGGATTCCATTTGTCATTAAAATTAATGAGACAATAGAGGAAATCCTGGTAATGTCAGGTTTCGATAAAATATTGAACATAGAAAAATAGCATATTTCAAACGCTAATTTTTCATTTTTCTTTTTTTTTGATTTTGCATTTTTAATAGCCAAATGGAAATTATTTATAATATTTCCAATAAATATTCTATCATGGGTTTGTTAAGTATTGTGGTTCCGTGTTTTAATGAGGAAGAGACAGTTGAAATCTTTCTAAAAGAAATTCAAAAAACACTGAATGATTATGATTATGAGATTATATATGTTAATGACGGATCTAGCGATGATACTCTAAATAAAATTAAAGAACTGGCCGATTCCAATTCAAACGTTAAGTACATCTCATTTTCAAGAAATTTCGGTAAAGAATCCGCAATATATGCCGGATTAAAGAATGCTTCAGGAGATTTGATTTGTCTCATGGATGTTGATTTGCAACACCCTCCAAGTTTACTTCCGGAAATGATTGACACAATCACAAATGAGGATTATGACGTTGTCGCCGCAAGAAGAGTCTCAAGAGAGGGCGAACCGAAAATTAAATCATTTTTCTCGCATAAATTTTATAAAGTATTTAATAGAATTACCAAAATGGACCTGGTAGAAGGTGCAACAGACTATCGTGTAATGACAAGACAGGTTACAGACTCAGTATTGCAATTGCAAGAATATAACCGCTTTTCCAAAGGTTTGTTTGATTGGGTTGGCTTCAATACCAAATGGATTCCCTATGAAAACATTGAACGGGCCGCAGGCCAAACCACCTGGTCATTCTGGGGATTGATTGAGTATTCTATAGAGGGACTTGTAGCATTTACAACACTGCCCCTGTCAATTTCCATATTATTGGGCACCGTCTTTTCAATAGTCGCATTTTTATACATGATAGTCATTATAATCAGATACCTGCTTTATTCCGACCCTGTTCAGGGTTTTGCCACAATAATGTGTTCCATTCTCCTATTGGGAGGAATACAGTTACTGTGCATTGGAGTTTTAAGCAAATATTTGGAAAAGACATATGTTGAGACTAAAAATCGGCCGATTTATATAGTTAAGGAATCAAATATCGGTGATGACTAAATGAAATACATTAAAATAGACAGAGAACTTGTTTTATATGTTGTTTTTGGAGCTTTTACCTTCTTTGTAAACATTATCGTTTATTTCTTTTTTGAAGATGTATTGGGAGTCAATTATCTCATCTCCAACATTATCGCCTGGTTCTTTTCCGTGCTCTTTGCATACATCACCAATAGAATCTGGGTATTTGAAAGTAAAAGTCCTGACATCCTAAAGGAGATGTCACTGTTTTTCGGAGGAAGAATATTTTCAGGAGTGGTCGATACCGCCTTGATGTATCTTTTCATTGATGTATTGACAATTGGAGACACAATCTCAAAAATCGTTGTCCAAATCATTGTAATTGTCCTGAATTACATATTTTCAAAACTTATAGTTTTCAAAGACTGAATTTTAGACATTGCAATCTTAAAAACATGTTTGAAAGCATTTGCATTGATTTTTTAATTTTTTAAGTGAAAGTATCCGCTTACATGAAAAAAACTTTATATATTGCCACAAACAATTGTAATATAGTATATTAATGAAAAATTGAGGTATTGAAATGAAAATGCATAAAATTTGTCCAAGATGCGGTTCTAGAAATGTTGACTGGATCATCCCTCAGAATTGGTCACAATGCGTTTGCAGAGACTGCGATTATACCGGTCCAATCATTGAAGGAAACGATGAATTAGCTGAAGAAATTCATGAATCCTATCTGGAATCCTTAAAAAACGAATGAACTTTATCCAGAGGTGTTTAAGATGTTAAGCCTTAACAATAAAAAACACGCAACCGAAGAAATAAGAAATCCTCCAAGCGACGATTCCTATTCCATGATACGTGCATTATATGGAAAAAACAATGAGATAGGCGCCAATACATTATCTCTCACAATACTGGATTTGATTAATCAAAATCAAATCAAATGCGATATTGATTTGGAGGATTCCTATGAACTGGGTAAAAAATTAACTTCCGAGGATATGGAAGTCATGAAAAAGATAACCCTCAGAATTGCAAATAAGGGTGAATTGAAAACCTCTGAAACATCAGCAATTAACCTGCTTAAAAACATGAACAAGAACAAAAAGTTCAACCTGAAATCAATGGCAAAACAAAGCAATAACACTTCAGTTGCCAACAAATTTGAAAAAGACCTTGCGGAGTTTGCCAAAGCGATTAGAAATGAAAACGGATATGACGGTAAAAATTATAGGGACATTCTGGAAAACGGCAAATTGACAGGAAAAGGAAAAGAACTCAAAAATGAATGGAAAGAGTTCCAGGATTATTTGAAATCCGAGGATTTGTGCAAAAAATACCCTCCGGAATCCGTGGATGAAAATTCAGCACAGATACTCTATGCTTCATGCTTCGATATTGAAAAGGATGCATTGAAAATTAGAGAAAACAACAGCCAATTGACCGATTTCATTGACAAAGACGGATATAAGTTACTGAACATAATCTTCAACAATGCACTATTGAATGTGAGTGAAAAAAGAAAAGGTGATGGAATATTTTACGGCGTGAATGATAAATATACCATTCCTGGCGGAGGATAGCTTTCTAAAATGTCTAGTTGAATGTTTCATATTTTAACTAGACACTTCCTAATTTTTTAAATGCCGAAAAAAGGTGATTTTCATAAGCATATTGGACTTTTCATACTGAAATCACACTATTTTATTTTAAAAATTCTTGAGTGTTGACAAAAATTACAACCATCCCCCAAAAAAGAGTAATGAATAATTTTTCAGTTATTTGAAAAATGTTAAATATTATACAACACCTAAATTTATATAACAGATACTTTTTACAGAAAATAAAAACAATATATAGGTTGTTAAGATCATGTTAATGAATGAGGAAACAAAATTAAATAAAAATCATTACCGAATTTTTGCTTTAAGCTGGGCGGGATGGGTTTTTGATTTCTATGACCTTGTCCTATTTACCTTTTTAGTGACACAACTTCAATCCAGCTTACATTTTTCAGCTGAAATGCTTTCTTTATGTTTAGGATTGTCATTATTTGCCACAGGTTTTGGTGGAATTATATTTGGAGCATTGGGAGATCAATACGGTCGTAAAAAGGTACTGCAATGGACGATCATTATTTATTCGATTGGAACCCTATTGTGTGCATTTACATGGGACTTCTATTCACTTCTAATATTCAGATTCATCACAGGATTGGGTGTTGGTGGAGAATGGGCTACCGGCCAGACTTACATCAATGAAACATTCCCCGACAACTTAAGAGCCAAATTTGGAGCTTTCATGCAATCCGGTGCACCGGTTGGAGTTATTTTAGCTTCAATAGTTGGAGGAGTAGTCTCCCCGGTCATCGGCTGGAGAATGACTTTTCTAATTTCAATTATTCCTGCCTTTACCGTGATCATAATAAGGAGATATCTTAATGAATCCGACGTTTGGCTTCAAAACAAGGACAAATACGTTAACAAGAACATTCTGAAGGAGTTTCGTGAATTAATTAAAGCAGAACACAGAAAAATATTCCTGATATCATTGATATTATGCATTTTCGGAATGTCCGCATATTGGTACACCTATTCATGGTTGCCAACTTATCTTGAGCAGGAAAGAGGTTTGGCATTGCTCAGCACAACATTTGGAGTTATCCTAATTCAATGTGGTGATTTTACAGGATATACCACTTTCGGTTTTGTAGCTGAAAAACTCGGAAGACGTCCCGCATTTACCATATACAGTTTCATAATGGCAATGGGAATATCCATGATAACAATTTTCTGGAATCAAATTGTCCAAATTCCTGATTTGCTATATGTATTCATGTTCCTGACAGGTTTTGGAACAGGATTCTTTGGCGGATTCGGAGCATTATTCTCAGAACTGTTCCCAACAAAAATCAGAAATACCGCTGTTGGAACAGTATTCAACCTTGCACGTGGAGCACAATTCATAACTCCTGTAATCATAACCACCGTTGCAACATACTTTGATTTAAGTTACGGCATAGCCATTGCGGCATTATTTGCTTTGCTTGTGGGTATATGGATTTGGACATTCCCTGAAACCAAAGGAACAGTCATTAATGACTTAGATTAAAGACAAAAAAGTAGATGAGAAATCATCTGCTTACCTTTAATTTTTTTTATCCGACTATTTTTTAAAAAAAAAACAAACAAATCGGCCAATAGTTAATTGCAAAATTATGAAATTTCTCATTGATTAAAAATGAAGTTTAGACACAAAACGTCAATCTAATCATAGCTAAATTAACATTAACGCAAGCATCATTTGATTTTGAAGTTTTGCCAAATAGGAATATACATCAAAGAATTGAATTATATTATTTTTTCCAATTATACTCGTGATGCAATGAGTTGGAAATGACTGCCAATATTTAACAGTTAATTTGAACCACCCCACCCTAAAAGAGGGTGGGGATTCCTGAATTTTTTTCACTTAATAATGGTTAATTTAAGTATTTTTTCAGGCTATCCCCGTTGAACCAGCGGTTTAGAATATTAATTGCTGCGTTTGTGTCCCTATCAAGTGTCTTTCCGCATTTTTGACATTTCCAGTTGCGTGTTTTGACTTTTAACTCTTTGTTTATGTGTCCGCAGTGGTGGCATGTTCGGCTTGTGTTGTGTGGTTTTACGAATTGTACGCCGTCTGTTTCGGGTTTGTAGAGTTGGAATTTGTCTTTTAGTCTTTTTATGAAT
>NZ_SUTK01000070.1 GCF_015062905.1 Methanobrevibacter thaueri | reverse complement strand
TCCATATGAAATTGGAAAATTATCAAAAACAGCTAAAAGACCTAACCGTCCATTTGGTGGTTACTTATGTTCAAGCTGTGCTCGTAAACATTTCAAAAACGAGGCTAGAAAATAATGATAATTACTGTCGGCGGATTGGCTGGAACTGGAACTACAACCACTGCTGAGGGTCTCTCAGAAAAGTTGGATATTCCATATATCTCTGCAGGTTTTGTCTTTAGGGAAATGGCTGCAGAAAGAGGAATGAGCGTTCTTGAATTCAGTGAGTTTGCTGAAGGTAATGATGATATTGATAAAGAAATTGACAAAAGGCAAGCTGATAAGGCTAAGGAAGCAGAAAATCTGATTGTTGAAGGAAGATTGTCCGCATATTTTGTTGATAATGCTGATTTGAGAGTTTGGTTGGTAACACCTTTCGATGTCCGATCAAAAAGAATTTCCGAAAGAGAGGATAAGTCTGTTGACGTAGCTAAAGAAGAGATTATAACTCGTGAAAAAAGCGAAGCCTTAAGATACATGGAAATCCATAACATTGACATTTCAAATATGGATATCTATGACATAATTATAAATACTGGTACTTTCAATCCTGAAAAAGTATCAGAAATCATTATTCAAACATTAAAGGTGATATAAATGGCATCAATCGAAGTAGGTAGAGTATGTGTTAAAATCGCTGGTAGAGAAGCTGGCGAAAAATGTGCAATCGTTGAAATTATCGATGAAAACTTTGTAGAAGTTGTTGGTGAAGCAGTTAAAAACAGAAGATGTAACATTGCTCACTTAGAACCAACCGAAGATTCTATCGATGTTTCTGGTGACATTGACTCTATTAAAGCAGCTTTAGCTGACTTATAGAGCTAAATGAATAATTGACAAAATTATTCATAACTTTTTTTATTTACTATTTTTTTAAGGTTTTTTTCATGAAATTCAACATGGTGACAAAGTCTAAAAGTTTCACATCCCCGGAATTCGGCTGCAAGCCTGAAGACAGGGAAATCAATGATTACATTTCTAAAGGAGTAATTAACTTAGACAAGCCATCAGGTCCGACATCTCATGAAATTGACTCATGGATTAAACGTATTTTAAACTTGGAAAAATCAGGCCACGGTGGAACATTGGATCCAAAAGTTACAGGTATTTTGCCTGTTGGATTGAATGATGCTACCCGTGCCATTCAGCTTTTATTGACCGCACCTAAGGAATATGTCTGTCTTTTGACATTCCATCAGGATGTGGACGAAGACAGGATTCGTGAAGTGTTTGCCGAGTTTACCGGCAAGATATTCCAATTGCCTCCTGTAAAGTCTGCCGTAAAGCGTGAAATGAGGACACGTAACATCTACTATTCAACTATCTATGAAATAGAAGGACGTGACGTTCTCTTCAGAATAGGCTGTGAGGCAGGAACTTATGTGAGGACATATTGCCACAACATCGGTGAGGCTTTAGGCGTTGGCGCTCACATGGCTGAGCTTAGAAGAACACAAGTGGGATCATTCAATGAAAAGAATAAATTGGTGACCCTGCAGGATGTTACCGATGCATACCACTTCTGGAAGGAAGACGGTGATGAGTCATTCCTGCGTGAAGCAATAATGCCTATGGAAAGGGCTGCAGATTACCTTCCAAAAATCATAATTAAGGATTCAGCCGTGGATGCGGTTTGTCATGGAGCTGATTTGGCCAATGGCGGAATTGCAGAACTTGCAGACAACATTCAAAGGAATGATATTGTAGCAATCGAGACACTTAAGGGTGAATTGGTTGGTGCAGGTAACTCTTTATTGACATCCAATGAGATTTTGGAAGCTGACTCCGGTTTTGCAGTTAATGTTAATAAGGTTTTAATGAAACCTGATACCTATCCAAGATTCTGGAAGTAATATTCTAAAAAATAGACACTGATTATTACGCGTTGCATGTTAATATTCAAATATGCATTCTAATTTTAAAAAATAAAAAAGAAAATGGAAAAGCTAGAAAGCTCCTCCACCTCCACCTCCAGATCCTCCGCCAAGGCCACCAAAGCCACCGGAATCTGAAGAGGAGCTCATTGTTGATTGTCCACTCATTATTGCACTGTGCATCATGTAGGATCCTCCATAACGGTGATACATGAAAATATCCTCATCATAACCGTAGATGTCCTCTTCCTGAAGTTTCATGGCATCATAAACCTTGTCAGCTACTCCAAGAGCCGCACCATAAATCAGGTACTTTTTCCAAACAACTATTGATTCTGGAGGGTGTTCTTTAATTAAACTGTTGTCCTTTAGGAACTTCTTGAAGTTTTTCCATTTGAGATATCTCACACGGCCTTCAGGAGTCCATTTTCCAAATTTATTGTCATCCAATTTCATAATCAGAAGGGAAAATAATATTAAAAATATTCCTCCTGCAATGGAATAAATTCCTGATTTCAATTCTGTCCATAATCCTAAAACGGCCAGAAGTACTCCAAAGAGCAATCCTCCTACACCAAGCACTGCAATAATAGTTGTGCCTGTGTAATCAAATTCTTCCTCAGCTCTAAACTCCAAAGAAGCAGATACATTCTCTTGCCAATCATTAAATCGGCCCATAAACCATTTTGCATTTGATTCGGTTGATAATCTTGAGTTTAAGCTAGATAAATTCAACCTTTCATTATTTGAAAAGCGATGAAGGATATCATAGACCTGCTTTTCATTTGATTTGAGTCCGCTGGTGTTTCCACTGAATTTTATGATTAAATCCTTGGTTTCGGTATCTTCATCGGTTACGGTTTCAATACTCAAAACCTTTTTATCAATCAGATTCAGAATTGCAGCTTCAAATCCATCCATATTAGGAGTTCCAACGTTTCCTGAAGAATATAGTGCATTTACTACTTCCGGCGGGTCATCGGTAGGAAGTTCCCTCTCATATATTCCATCATACATCACTTTTGGCTCTCTTCCAAAAATGAGATAAGTGAATATTGCAACGATGGGACTTAAAAGGGATAGCAATCCTAAAATGACATATGCTGCATTCCAGAAATTACGTCCGTTGACACTGTCGTTGAGGTTTTTCATGATCATTTCCCGACCGTCATAATCGACATGCTTTGCATTTGTTGCATCGTGGAAGTCATCCAATGGCATCAATACAAGGAGTTCATAAAAATCGCCTTTCGGGATATCTGATGTTTTTGCGGTAATTGTATTCTTGTTCAATTCGCTTGAAACATTAAATTCCTGAGGATTCAGGAAATATTCGTTGCCTTTATCTCCAGGCAAATGGGCTTTTACGTTGACGGTTCCGACACCAACGTCCCATTCATCTCCCCAGAGTTTGTATTGAAGTGCACCTACATCATTGAAAAGGGTAACAACATTTTTCATATCATAGCTGATATGAACTGATACGTCACAATCTTTAATTCCTTTTGTATGTCCCTCATCGGAATATAAATAGATTTTCAGATGTTTTTTTCCATCTTCATCGCTTACCGTATGTGAGGCATAAGCTCCGTCAACAGAGACCTTAATGTTTTCTATGCTCTCTCCATCTTTCAAGGGAATGTCTCGGTATACTCCATTGAACTGCCCATCAAATGAATAATCATACCTTTCATCTACATGCAGTAGGCCATTATTTTCAACGGTCAGGTCAACAAATGCCTGATCAATGGTGTAGCTTCTGTCATCGTCGGCTGCAACTGCTGAAAATGTTGAAAATAATAATAAAAAAAGTAAAATTATAGTAAATGTTTTTTTAACATTCATATAATTTCACCACTAGAATTCCACTTTCGGTACTTCTCTTTCACTTTCTGGTGCTTCGAAGAATGTTTCTTCTTTAAATCCGAATAATCTTGCCATCAGGCTACTTGGGAATTGTTGGCATGCGTTATTGTATTTTAAAACAACATCGTTGTAGAATTGTCTTGCGTAGGATATCTTATCCTCTGTGTCGGATAATTCATTTTGCAATTGTTGGAAATTGCTGTTGGCCTTCAAGTCAGGATAGTTTTCAGCAACTGCAAACAAGGTTTTTAAAGCGCCTGTCAACTGATTGTCTGCGGCACTTGCTTCTTCTACAGTTGATGCGTTCATCACGCCGGTTCTTGCTTTTGTAACTTCTTCAAGAACGCCTTTCTCATGTCCAGCATAACCTTTTACGGTTTCCACCAGGTTAGGTATTAAATCGTTTCTTCTTTTGAGTTGCACATCAATTTGCGCGTAACTGTTCTTTACGCGGTTTCTGAGTCCAACCAGGTTGTTGTACATGTGTATTAGTGTTCCGATAATTATAATTAGACAAACTATAATTACTATTGTCAATAGTAAACTCATTTTATCACCAATAAATAATATAATTCTATATTAAAATATACTTTGTCATTTATTAGCATGGAAATATAAATTATATTTGTGGAGTTTATTTTTTTAAAAATCCCACTTTTAACCAAACCTTTATATATGGTAATGTAAATATATTATTATATCATATTATTCTAGATGATATGATAGTACAAGTATTGCTAACTATTTTAATGCCGAGATAGTCTAGCCTGGTAAGGCGCGAGACTGGAAATCTCGTGGGCGTTCAGCCCTCCTGGGTTCAAATCCCAGTCTCGGCGTTTATTAGTTTTTAACTATATTTTTTTGATATTATTAATAAAAATACTTGTTAAACTGATATTTATTGCACTCTTAGCGCATACGCTAAGTTTATAACTGTTGAAAAAACTGTGTTTTGAAATTCAAAACATTCGAATCTATATTTTACGTCTCGTAGGTTCGCTCTATAAATGGAGGTTATTTAATGGAAGACGAATTTAAACATTTAGTACGTATTTCAAGAAAGGACGTTAGTGGTAACAAAACCATTGAACATGCTTTAACTGAAATCAAAGGTGTTGGAATCTCTTTATCTAAAACTATTTGTCGTGTTTTAGACTTAGATTTAGATGCTAAAATTGGATACATTGCTGACGAAGATGTTTTAAAAATTGAAGAAATTTTAGAAAATCCTCTCGATTTCGGCATTCCAGCTTGGATGTTAAACAGAAGAGAAGACTATGAAACTGGTGACAACATTCACTTAATCGAATCAGATCTTGATATGACATTAAGGGACGATTTGAACAGAATGAAAAAGACCAGAAGTTACAAAGGTAGAAGACATGAAGTCGGTTTACCTGTCAGAGGTCAAAGAACAAAATCTACTTTCAGAAAAAGTTCTACTGTTGGTGTAAAACGTTCAAGAGGATAGGCAAGAGCTTTTTTTATAAATTAAATTATTAAATTCAATTTTATAAGGAGATGTTTTAATGGGACAACCTAGAAAATCAAGGAAAAAGTATAATACACCACCACATCCTTGGAATGCAGAAAGAATTAAAAATGAAAATAAATTAATGACTAAATACGGTCTTAAAAACAAAAAAGAAATTTGGAAAGCTGATACTTTAGTCAGAAGATACAGTAGGGAAGCAAGATACTTACTTGGTTTCGGTACTGATCAGATGGTTAGAGAAAAAACACAATTATTAGGACACTTAGCTAGAACCGGTGTTTTGCCAGAAGGTGCAGCTCTTGAAGATATCTTAGATTTAAACGTGGAAGATATCTTAAGAAGAAGATTACAAACTATTGTCTACAAAAAAGGTTTAGCTCGTACTCCTAAAGAAGCAAGAATGTTTGTTGTACACGGTCACATAGCTTTAAACGGTAAAAAAA
>NZ_SUTK01000017.1 GCF_015062905.1 Methanobrevibacter thaueri | reverse complement strand
GGGTTAAAGAAGAATTTATTGAACAATACCTTCCAAAAGATGACTAATCTCATTACAGTAATGTAGGTGATTAAATGGCACAAGATATTATAGATGGAATTAATCCAACTCGTATGGAATTATTATCCCTTAAAAACAGGACTAAACTGGCTGTTAAAGGTCATGGTTTGCTCAAAGAGAAAAGGGATGCTTTAATCAAAGAGTTTTTTGATATCTTGGATCGTGTCAAAGGTATTCGTGAAAACGCAGAATTAAGTCTAAAAGAAGCAAACGAAGCTTTAGTTGAAGCTCAAATTGCTATGGGCGATTTAGCAGTTAAAAAAGCTGCATTATCAGTCAAAGAATCCATTGATGTTGAAATCACATCAAGAAGCGTTATGGGTGTAGCAGTACCTGTTACCAATGTTAAAATGGAAGAAAGATCCATTATTGACAGGGGTTACGGTTTTGCAGACACTACCATACAATTAGACGAAGCTGCAAAAAAATTCGAGGAATCTCTCAAGTATTTAATCGAACTTGGTGAAGTAGAAAAAACAATTTTCCTGCTTGCTGAGGAGATTGAATCAACTAAACGTAGAGTAAATGCTTTAGAGCATATTATGATTCCAAGATTCCAAAATACTGAAAAGTATATTGATATGAGACTCCAAGAAATGGAAAGAGAAAACTTTGTAAGATTGAAAATGATTAGGTCAACAATGGAGAAAAATGAAAAAGCTGCTGCAGCGGCCGAAGCCGCTAAAAATGCAGAAGCTTAAATTTTTCTTAATACTTCTCATTTTCTTTTATTTTTTATTATTTTTTTATTTAGAGTTAAATTAAGAGTTTATTTTTAAAAAGAGTTTTTATTAAGAAGTTACTGTAAAAATATTTTTTACTGGAAATGGTGTAATAATGAAAAGAAATCCAATAGACCAATTTATGAAGGACCCAGACAATAAGGCCAAATTATTTATCTGGATGACCCGTGCAATGATTATTACTACTTTTTTAATAACAATTGGCGTAATAATATTTATTTTGCATCTAGTTGGTTTCTTTTAGCTGACTTATTAACAATTTCACCGGTTAATTCTACTTTTTCATATAATTTTTCAAAATCGGCATCACTGTCAATGATTGTCAATAAAGGTTCATCCTTTTCGGTGATGGATCCGATATGCGGCAGGTCATAAATGTTGTCCAAGTCCATCGGATGGTATTTCATTCTTGTTGGTGAGTAAATTATTTTTTTATAGGTATAACATTGTGCCTTTGGAATTTCAATGACTTCGCCCTGGCATGCCATGATGTGTGCTTCAAGCATGTTTATTCCAAATGATTTTTCAACACATTCGAATGTGCCCTGCAGCCTCGGATTTATTTCTATGACATACAATCCGTTTTCATTTAGGATATAGTCAACTCCGTTTGATCCTATCAGATTGAATTTTTCGATTAGTCTTTCACTTGTATCTTTCATCTCTTTATTGATGTTGTCAATGTCGTTGATGTCACTCATTATGGATTTGTCTGTCAGAGGCAATATGTTTCCAACATATATGAATGAATTTTCCTCTCCAAAGTCATTCATTGTAAGCAATCTTGTATTTGTTATGGTCTGTGTTTCATTTTCACTTGACAACACAGATGAGCTTAGGCTGATTCCTGAGACATATTCCTGAAGGATGAATTCATTATCACCAAAATCGATATCCATATCATTATTCAATAGGTTGATGTCATACCCTCCACTTCCTTTAAGCGGTTTTAAAATAAATTGAATGTCTGGATGATTTTCATTTATTTCAAATGCTTCACCTATATCACTTAGGTGAAAAGTCATAGGGGTTGAAAATTCATTTTCAATTTCCTTGTAGAATCTGAACTTATTCTCGATGCGGCCCACATCATGATTGCCCAATATCTTTTTTCGGTCTTTTTTTGAAAAGTCATTTGGCGATACGCCTGAGATGGGAATGATGTAGTCAACTTCATCAATATAATCCTGTGACATTTCCAGGATGCTTCTGCTGTCGAAATTGTCTTCAAAGATTCCGCAGCTTTCCCCGTCGCTTTCCTTTAGTATGATCTTTTGGTTTTTGACGGTTGGGGTATCGGATGTTGAAAAATAGCTTGTGGAGTAAATATCATAGTCTAGCTTTAAAGCACTGTTAAGCATACTTCTTGTATCAATTCCAATAAGCAATAGCTTCTCCATAAAAAATCAGTAAAAAAAGTTTATAGAAGTAGTCCCGAGCGGAGTCGAACCGCCGTCTCCGGGTCCAAAGCCTAGAAGGATTACCACTACCCTACGGGACTATACTCGTTGTACTGTATACAACAATTAATATATATTTATCATGTAGTATTTAAACCTATCGGTTATTTGATAATTTTTGATAAAATAAGCATTTTTCGCTCCACTTACAATTAAAACAGATTTTTGAAACACTTTCCTCTGTATCGAATATTTCATCAATTTTATTAAACAGTTCAGTGGAATTATGCTCCTTTGAGTTGTCTAATTTTTTCAGCACTTCCCTGTCCATTGAAATTATCCTTTCGTTTTGTGTTTTATCTTCACAAATTCCATCGATCAGGTTAGGGCATGATGCGCAGATGTCATCAGCACAGTCACAAAGTGTAACGGTTGTTTGAGGCAGTTTTCTTTTGGAATTAATAAGAGTCATGTTTTCAACAAAGGCCTTATCATAGCCATATCCCTGAAAACCCTTAAGACATAACAGATGATGTCCTCTTAATCTAAGCTTCATTAAAATCAAAAAATAAAAAAAGAAGGTTTTATAAAAAACCTTAGTCTTTTGGTAAAAATACTTTGGACACTGAAGCTGCACCTAATATTTTTACAATATCTCCAGCAATGAATGGAACAAGACCCATCATTAAAAGATCCACGATTCCAACAGGAGTTCCTTGCATACTTAAGAACAATGCAAGACCTGCTAAACCAGGAATATAGATTAATGCAAAGTTTGCAATTCCAATTGTTAGAGCCATTTTTTTGAAATTACGTGCATCAGCATATTTTTCAGTAATTAATCCTACAAAGTAAGATGCGATAACGAATCCAATTAAGAATCCTCCGGTTGAACCTAAGAGTATGTCAAGTCCGCCGGTCATTCCTCCAAACCAAGAAATGAATGCAACACCTAAAACGATATAGAGGATTTGGCTTAAACATCCGTATTTTTTACCTAAGAATAAACCAGAACATAACACTGCGAAGGTCTGTGCAGTTATAGGAACTGGAGTCCATGGAAGCGGAATAATGATCTGTGCCATTATACCGGTTAAACATGCCATCATCAATGACATGAGTAGTTTAGTAGCTACACTAGCGTCCTGTATTCTTTCGAAAACATTTTTTCTAGTGCTGTAGTAACCATCGATATTAATATTCATTTTTTACCTCCAATTTCCGATGTTTAAATTTTATTAGCATGAATTTATTCTTATTAGTTTATAGTTATTAATTTAACATTTTGTGGTTTTTTAACAATGTTCATGGATTTGAAAGCAACCAATTTGTTGATTCCTTTTTCAGATGCAACATCAACCAATCTTTGGGAGATTACACCATCGAATATGACTGTATCAGCGGTTCCTTCAATATTCTTGATTTCTTCGTAGATGTTTTCCACTTCAACTTCTTTGGTCATATTAAATGCTTCATCCAGAATGGCTCCGCAGCCGGTTCCTTCAAATTCTTTTAACATGTCTTTCATTAATTTGACTTCATCGTCTTCAACTTCAGGTTCAGGTTCCTTTACAACTTTCGGCTTTTCGTTGCGGTTGTATTTTTGATTTCTTCTATTGTTTCTGTTGTTGTTTTCTTTTTTATGATTGTTGCCGTTGCTGGAATCATTTAAAATGTTTGTTGTAGCTAAGAACTGTGCTGTAGGAACTTTGTCTCTGAGTGCAACAAGAACTTCGTCTTTTTCAAGATCTTCCACTTCTTTTCCTTTTGGTGCACGTGTGATGTAGTCCACTTCTCCAATTTGCAGGAGTTCTTTTAAGATAAGTTCTCCACCTCTGTCACCGTCAACAAATGCAGTGGTGGTTCTTTTTTTACTTAATTCACCGATAGAACGAGGCACGCTTACTCCTTCAACAGCTACTGTATTTTTGATTCCGTATTTGAGTAAGTTCAATACATCGCTACGTCCTTCCACAACAATGATTGCATCGGATGTGTGTATGCTTGGGCCAGCAGGAAGACGGTCTTCTCCGTATTCAGAGATTTCATGAACTCTCATTGCTTCTCTTACTTCCTCGATCATTCTCATGCTGGTAGGGCCAACGCTTTCAACCATCTTTTTGTAGATTTCTTTTGCACGGTTAACGACTTGTTCCCTTTTGACTGCCCTTACATCTTCAACTTTTGTTGTGTGTATCTCTGCTTCACAAGGACCGACTCTATTGATGGTTTCGAGTGATGCAGCGAGAATGGCGGTTTCAACTCTGTCTAAACTGGAAGGAATTACGATTTCACCTTTTGCTCTTCCACTGTTGGAGTGGATGTTAACTTGGATTCTTCCTATTCTTCCGGTTCTTTGGAGTTCTCTTAAATCTAAATCATTACTAAGTAAACCTTCAGTTTGCCCAAAGACAGCACCAACAACATCTGGTTTTTCAACGATACCGTTAGCAGTAATTTGAGCATGGATTAAATATTTTGTTGTTGTTAATTCTTCACCTTTTCCCATATTTAAGCCTCCTAAGCTTTTAATCGGGATAATTTATGTAATTGCTAAAAATTTAAATTATTTTTAGGTGAAACTTGCATAAATTACACGATAATCTTGCCTTTCGACCTTTTATACACTAAAAAAGAGCTAATACATTTTTGAGAAATTCACTATCAGGTATTACTATTTATTTCTTAATTAATTTGGTTATTTGGTTTTATAACTTTATCTTAACTTTTAATTTTCCCCAATACTAAATTTCTCCCTTTTTTGATAAATTAATAATATTTAATAATAATGAATAATGTATGTAAACTCTATGAGTATATAAATGATAAGTATTATTTCAATACTACAATTAATATTTAGATTAAACTAATATATAAAATCTATGAAACTATTTTAATCATGTCGAATAAATTATTAATACAAGTGGTGAATTCATGTCAGTAACTCCAAAAGATATATTAAATAAAAATAAGAATTTAAGAAAACGTGTTGATGTTAGTGAAATTGATTTAGATGGTGTTTCAATCGATGATTTGACCTATAATGGCAAAAATTATTCTGAATATATTAATTTAATGTCCCTGCTTGAAAATGTTTCTGCATGTCAGGTTTCCGATGCTTATAATGGGATATCAAAAAGATCAGGTACAATTCAAAATATCAAACCGGTCAACAATCAAAAAGTTTTCGGATCTATTTTTACAGCAGAAACTTCCAGTGATGATTGGGGAACATCTGCCCTTGCAATAGACAGCGCCAGTGAAGGGGACATACTCTTTTTCAAAGTAAGCTCAGAGGATAAGGCTATTTGGGGTGAATTGGCATCAACTTGTGCTCGTGATAATGGTATCAAGGCGACTGTCATTTATGGATCTGCAAGAGACCTGGATGCACTTTTATATATGGATTATCCAGTCTTCGCTTCTAATTTTTGCCCAAATGCAGGCTCCGCCTTAGGATTGGGCACTTTAAATGAAAGCATTGAAGTGGAAGGCACCACCATTAACCCTGGTGATTTTTTCATTGGTGATGAAAGCGGAATTGTGGTTATTCCTAAGGAACTGTTTGCAAAAACAATGCTTGCAACACTTGAAGTCAAGGTCAAGGAATCCAATATTATCAAAGCGATTGAAAGTGGAAAAACATTGGCCGAAATAGTTGGACTCAAATAGAAAAACATTTAAATAGAAATCAATATTTATATATAAATATATCGATAACTTTATATATAACCTATTTCTAATTATATAAATGATACAGATTTGATTTTAAGTTTGATTTTATGAAATTTTTAGGAAACAGTTTGCATATAGCAAACTCTGGAAAATTAATAGCGAGGTCCACCAAAACACCTTCACCCGGTGGAATTGTATTCGATAGCAATAAAAACAAGATTGGTAAGGTAAGTTATGTTTTTGGACCTACAAAAAAACCATATGTCTCTATTAGGCTATTCAGATCAGCAGATAGGGACAAAATTGAAAAAAATTGTGGTGAAAAACTATTTGTATCAAAACCAAAATCCAAAAAACCTAGAAGAAGGAGGATGAAAGCACGACACAAAAAGTAAAAGAAGCTCCTGCAAGGGGACGCACAAGAGCCATGGACGACAAAAGAACTGATGTTTATGACGATTCAAAACAAACAGTATGTCCTGAATGTGGTTCAACAGAGTTAATTGGTGACTATGAAAGAGCAGAAGTAGTTTGTGCTCGCTGCGGATTGGTCATTGATGAAAATCTTGTAGATATGGGTCCTGAATGGAGAGCATTTGACCACGAACAAAGAGACAAACGTACAAGAGTTGGAGCGCCAATCACTTACACAATTCACGATAAAGGTCTAAGTACAATGATTGACTGGAGAAACAAAGATATCTACGGTCGTGACATTCCTGCAAGGAACAGGGCTCAATGGTATAGGTTAAGGAAATGGCAAAGAAAAATCAGAATTTCCGGAGCTACTGAAAGGAATTTGGCATTTGCTTTAAGTGAACTTGATCGTGATTCTTCAAGGCTCGGACTTCCAAGAAGCGTAAGGGAAGCCGCAAGTGTAGTCTACAGAAGTGCAGTGGACAATAAGCTAATCAGAGGAAGAAGTATCGAAGGTGTTGTAGCCGCTTCTTTATATGCTGCATGCAGGCGTTGTAACGTACCTCGTACCTTAGATGAAATCGCTGAAGTTTCTCGCGTAACCAAAAAGGAAGTTGGAAGAACATACAGGTTCCTAACCCGTGAATTGAATATCAAATTGCCACCAACTTCTCCAGTGGATTATGTACCAAGATTTGCCAGTGAATTAGGTTTATCCGGTGAAGCACAATCCAAAGCTATTGAAATCATTGAAAAGGCAATGGAAAAAGGATTGACTTCCGGAAGAGGACCTACCGGTGTAGCGGCAGCCGCATTATACATCGCATCAGTTTTACTTGGTGAGAGAAAAACCCAAAGGGATGTAGCTGACATTGCCGGAGTTACTGAAGTTACAATACGTAACAGGTACAAAGAATTAACTGAACAATTAGAAATGGGCGTAACTTTATAGTTTCCCCAGATTAATGAAGTAATTACTTTATTAATCACTTTTTTTTATTTTGAGGATTTAAAATGGATAACAAATTTTCATTGATTATCATTATTGCGGTTATTCTCATAGCTGTTGGAGGATATCTAATTTTTTCAAGTTCATCAGGCAGTGTTGTTGAAGATTCATCTGCTGCTCCTTTAAAGACTCAAGACTTTGAATTATTTGAAATTGATACTCCTGAAGGGTCAGACTTCAAAATTAAAAATGAAATGGATGGAATGAAATTTTATCAGAATAATGGAAATCATTCAGGCAATTTTTCAGGAATCATCATTAACAAAGGACTGACTGAATTTTTAATTGGTGATAACTCCTTCAATTTAAGAAATTCCACTTCAGAACAGATTTATTCATCTCAATTTAAAAATGAGACTGTATATAAATATGTTTCTAACCATGATGATGTGGATGTTATTTTAATAGGCAATGATTTAAATCTTTTGAAAGAGGTTTCAGGAACTATAAAGATTAAGGATGTCAGTGGCCTTTAAACATTTTTACTCCGTGAGGAATATTCCTCACCTTGAGTATTTTTCGATTCTATAGATCAATTCACGGATGATTCCCTCATTGTCCGTCTTTTTAACTTTTTCAAGCCTTTTTTGATATTTTGGCAGTCTCTTTAAAAAATTGTCTATTTTTTTGACGCTTAACTTTTCCTGATATTCTCCGTATCCTAATTTTTGAACATAAAAGCCATTTAAGATCTGTTCAAAGTTTCCACTAGCCGGAATTGAATAGATTGGTTTTTTCAGATAAATCGCTTCTGAGATGAATGTAAATCCGCCATTGCAAACTACGGCTTTGGAAGATGCCAAATCATCGTAAAATTCATCTTCATTAAACTTCTTAAATGTTAAGTTTCCGTCAGTTTCATTTTTATCAAATCCGTAAGCTATGAATTGTTCATCTTTTAGGGATTTAAGTCTTTGAACAAGTTTGAAACTCTCCCTGCTTGTTTGATAAACGATAATATGATTTCCTTCTTTTGGTTCTAATTTACGAATTTCCTCACGAAGGATTGGAGGATATAGCACCGCATGTTTTCCGGATTTTATCTTAGGATAGAAAAAGCTAGTGATGATGTGGACTCTTGGGTTAACTACATATGTTTTAATAACTCCCTTTGCCTTGAGCAGTTCGCCCAAATATTTTTTTGGATAGTCTATTTTGGCCTGAGTCATTATGTGCATATTGTCTAAGCTGATTAATGGGATTCCCCTTAGCTTCGCCACCATAGTGGCATATATTTCAAAGTCAGTCACGATTACATCCGGCCTTAACTGCCTTGCTTTTTTATAGAGGTTTTCATATCCAATTTTAATATTTGTAGGATTTCGTTTTAGTGCTTCTGCGAAGGTCTTTAGGTTATCCACTTTATTGTTAATGTAAACTGTGTTGAATCCACCTATTTCATGGACATTGTCGAATTTTGAATTCAGATATTCATAGGCTCTATCGCTTGAGAATATGTGGACTTCATACTTGTCCTTAATTCTGTCGACAATTACTCCGGTTCTAATTGCATGGCCCATTCCCTCTCCGCAAACACAATAAAATACTACCTTTTTAGATCTTCTGCGACGTAGGGATTTTATTTGGGTTCTTGCACTATGGATCTTATCCATTGATCCGGTATATGTTTCTTTGATTTCATTTATTCTTTCAGCACCTTTTTCGAGTCGGGATAATCTTGAAGTTGTGATTTTTTCATGACCATGGTCAAAATTGTAATTCAGTTCGCTGGCATCTGTTCTTTTTCCTAAAAAGTCATTGACAGTACTTTTTCCGTATTGCTGAATTAATGTTGTAATTCCCTCTTCTTCAAGTCTTCTGGTTGAAACACCGATTTTAGCATTTCTCAATACTTTGAAACGTTCTTTTTTAGCCAGCCTTTCAATATAATCAGTATCTTCACCGAAAGTCAATGATTCATCAAATCCGTTGCATTCCTCATGCAGTGACCTTTTGGCGATAATTCCGTAACAGCCTGCACCATGGGGTTTGATGTTTTCGACACCGATCATAAAGTAATTTGCAAAATCATGGAATAATTTATCTTCTACCTTGTTTGACATAGGTTTCATTTGTGTAATGGCTATTCCAAGTTTTTCCATTCTAAATTCATACACGACATTTCTCAGATAATCTTCTGTGAGTTGCAAGTCCGAATCTAAGAATAATAAAAGCTCTCCTTTAGCAACTCTGGCACCACTGTTTCTGCCTACTGCAGGAAGGCCTCCATCAACAACAATGCAACCATATTCCTTTGCAATCTCTCTTGTTTTATCAGTGGAGTTAGCATCGGCTACAATAACTTCATAATCATCAAAATCTTGTTCTTTAATACTTTCCAAGAGAATTGGGAGGTATTCCTCCTCATTATAGGCAGGTATGATTATGCTGAAAATCATATGTTTAAATTTATTTTTAAATATAATAAATTTTTGTAATTTTTGCTTTTTTTTGTCTTTTGGATTGATTTTAATTATTTTCTTGAATGAAATTCTTTTCCAAGATGGACGGATTTTTGCCAAAAAATCGAGTTTTTTGAAAATTCTTTTTTCAGCAAATAAAATTGTTTTTATCTTTTAATTTCATACTTTTTGATTTATTATTTTAAAATTTATTTTTCCTGAATGTTGTGGCAGTAAAATTAGGTTTTGGTGAATATTTGTCAATTACTGTATGAAAATTGTTTCCGAGTAAGTCAATATTTTTTCCACTTTTCCGGTCAATCATGATTAGTAATACTTGTTTTATTTTTTAGCTTTTAAAATCTTTTAATTCGCAAAAAAAGTATTGATTTATTATATTTTTTGATTTGAAGCATTTACAGTTGAAATGCACCTCTCTCTGTCAAGGTATTTTGCTGTCATTTCGACTCAACATCATCATTGCGATAATGGTTAATATGAATCCGCAAAACATTAACGGGGTTGGAATTTCGGAATAAATCAGAAGTCCAAAGATGAGGGCTGCAAACGGTTCGGCTCCAGACAGGAATATGGATGATGTTCCTGAATCCATATAATTTAAACTGATTGTTGATAGTATGTAAGGCAGGGCAAACGAAAAGGTGGAGTGCAGAATCAGGAATATGATTGTCAGTACCGGATTTATGAAAACGAATCTTGAGATTTGACCGAAATCACTGAATGGAATCAGGGCGATTGTAATGAATATTATTGAATAGAACAGTATTGTGAATGTGTGATTTCCATTTTCCATGGACTTTTTAGAGGCCATAAGATAGATTGCCCAGAAGAGTCCCGCACCGATGCCTGAAAGGATTCCCAACATTGGAACATTTCCCAAATCGCTTTCCAAAATTCCTGTCATCAGTACGCATCCAAAAATGGCCAGAATCATGCATATAAACTTTTTTGATGTAATTTTTTCTCCAAATATGAAATATGCAATTACCAATACGTAAATTGGGGCAATTGACAATAACACTGCCGCCAGAGAAAGTGGAACAGTATTCATGGACTGGTTATAGCACAGATTAAGTCCTATGATGCATATGGAACATGCCAAAAATAGGGGAATGTCTTTCAAATCTATTTTGAACAGTTCCCTATCAGTCGCCAGAATGGCTATCAGTATCGGAATTATCGCTATTGAAAACCTTAAAAACAGCAATGTTGTGGCATCAATTCCGTTTTGTGTCAGCGTTCTAACGAATATTCCGCTTGATCCAAACATCATTCCCGCAAGGATAGGTAAAATCAGATAGATTCTTTTCATCATATCATCCTAGATAGGAGTAGGCATTCCATGTGACCGTATAATACTCGCACGAATTGTTCAGGGGAACTTTCAAATCGTTGATGAGTTTCATTTCGTTGTAGCTTGGGTCAATGTGGTATGTGGTCTTATTTGATGAGGTGTCATGGTTAATGACCTCCACGCTGATGTTTCCCAAGTCAATTTCTCCGGTGGGATTTACAATATCCACTGTGTAGTAGTCTGGTTCGGCGCCTGCAAAGGCGACAGTAAATCTTAATAAAATAACTAAAATCACGAAAAAGTAGATTCCAAAACGGTTGAAAAGATATCTGATTTCTGAAAATCCGCGATTTCTATATACGGGTTGTATTGATTCATTGTCCTCAAGTAATTTTTCATCCCCTAGGACTTTTCCTACAATATAGTTTAGGTAAAAGCCGTTTCTGTAAACCAGATACAGTCCCAGGATTCCGACATATGAAGGGGTTGCAAACATCCCTCCGTCTATTATTCCAATAAACAGGCAGCTTGAAAAGAATGCCATCAGGAAGTTTGTAAACCATGGGCGCTTTTGCATTGACAGTATGATGGTTGCAAACAATATTGGAAAGAGCAAAACTACAAGAAATGCAAAACTTGGAACATATTGATATAGTCCCACTCCTGTGTTGATGCCGCTTTGAATAAATGCTCCCATTATTTGAGTTAGAAGTGCTCCTAAAATGGACTTTAAAAGGTGAGTATGCAGAATGCTTGTGGAACTCATGCCGTTAGTCATGGAGCAGAATACTGTGTTGAGCCCAATCCCCATTTGCATTCTAAAGATAACTTCCAGCATAATGCCTAAAACTAATAAAGCCGTACCTAATGCAATTGATATTTTCAGATACTTGGTGGAATCAACGTCTTTTTTAATTATTTGTGATAATATTAAAAACAAACCTAAAAGGCCAAAGAATATTATGTCTTTTCCTTTTGATGATCCCATTAAAAATAAATATGTAACTGGCCTTATAATCGGAGTGAAGATATCTGTTACAAAGATTAATCCCGCAAATACGATAAAGATTAATCCGGCTATGATAGTTTTATTAAGTTTCATTAACAATAATTTAAGTATTAATACTTTAAATAAATGATGTTTATGTTTCCAATTGAATATTTCATAGGGCTGATACTGATTGGTATCTGTGCAGGTTTTGCATCAGGGCTCCTGGGCATTGGCGGAGGATTTCTAATTGTGCCTCTGCAATACTTTTTGTTAAAATACATCGGTGTCGAACCTGATTTGGCAATACTGATATCATTTGGAACCAGTCTGGCCATAATCATTCCGACATCACTCAGCGGAGCTTACAGACACACCAGAACAATGGACAATATCATTAAGCCGGGAATCCGATTGGGCATTTTTGGAATAATCGGAGGTGCAATTGGAGGGTTTGTTGCTTCAGCTTTGCCTTCAAGGATATTGGAAATAATATTTGGCCTTCTATTGTTATTCATTACAGTCAATAACATTGTCAACATCAACAAGGAAAGGGAAGAAGCCAGAATACCATTTAATTTAATCACAGCCGGAATAATCGGTCTTTTGGTCGGATTTTCCTCAGGACTTTTAGGCGTAGGTGGAGGGATATTCCTAATAGCTATCTTAACTTCGCTTTTGGGCTTTTCCATGATAGAGGCCATAGGAACATCATCCATTTTCATCAGTCTGACGGCTGTTGGAGGATTCTTGTCATATATGATTTCAGGCTGGGGAGTCAGCACATTTCCTTACTCTATAGGATATGTCAGCATCATTAACTTTGTTTTAATTGCTTGCTTTTCAGTTCCAATGGCATCTTTAGGTGCTAAATATGCCCATAAAGTGCCTCAAAAAAAGTTAAAAATCATTTTTTCCATATTAGTATTATACATGGCATTAAAGATGCTTGGAGTTTTACCGTAAGGTGATAATATGAGTCAAGAGAGAAAAGTCGGAGAAAACTTTGATGAAAAAACTGCAGGAGATATTTTTGACAAGCTGAAGAATGTTGAGGGTAAGATAAAACCCAAAAAAGATGGCAAGCTCAAAAATATATCCGATTTGATGAATGAAGCAAATTATCTGAAAGACCATGGCAAATTCGATGAAGCAATTGAGTTGTATAAGCAAGTTATTTTTGCTTTGCCGGATTCTAAAAAAGCCTATGAAGCGCTAATTGATATCTATCAAAAAAATGGAGATACTGATAGTGAAAAAGATGTCCTAAAAAAGGCAATAGGCAACTGCAAGGATGATGAGAGTTTTAAAAATAAGTTAAATGAAATAAATTAAAATGACAGCGGATGGCTGCCTTTAGAGATTTTGATTCCTCATAATACAAATCTCAGTATGAGATCTATTATGAAGAGGACTATTGCAAAATATATTATGAATCTGCCGTGTTTCTGGTATAGTGGTGTGTCCTTTTTGAAAAATACCAATACTGCACCATACACCAGGCCAATTATCGGTGAGATTACTGCAATGATATATCCTATGATAGGTATTGCGATTGTTCCTTCATTTTCCATTTTTTCACCTTTTTTTGATTATTCTGCTTAATTAATATTGATTCCTATTCCTGTGGCGGTTATGTGGATGCTGTCTCCGCCCAGTCCGATCAGTCCATATTGGATATACAAGTCCAAAATGCCGTTTCCTCCGTCTGCCTTAATCTTGTTTGCCAGGTTGATAAGGCATTCGTCTTTCCCTTCTTTAATGTTTAATAAGCGTTTTTCCTCAATTTCATCATCTTTAAGTTGGATTTTAACTTTATTTTCTATAATGATTTCAGTCTGATAAATTCCAAGAATGTCATGACTTCGATCTTCCATATCCGGACTTGTTAAAAAGAAAAAGTTCAATGAATTCAGTCTCTTGTTACTTTCATTTTCATCAAAATATAGCTCCTGCTCGACATGCACTTCTTGACTTTGAGTTTCCCATCTGACATGTCCTCTAATTTTTTTCAATTGTGCAGCAATTTTTTTGCCTGCCCATGAGATGTTGGACATAAGAGCACCAATAATCACCAAAAGAATATAATTTATAAGTGTAGGGAATGCCGCCTGTAAAATTACAATGATTGACCCTGCAGTTATCAGGTTCATTCCTAATGTGGGATTTTTTAAAATGAAGCTATAGATTGTGGTATCGATAAAGAGGATGAATGCACTTATTGCACCTAAATCCTTGCCGAGGAGTCTATTGGCAACTACCGTTTCCACATATCCTGCACCCAAAGGTGCAAAAATCAATCCTAGATTCCATCCGACGATTGCAATCTTGAAGTATAGGAAAATGGCATAAACTATAAGTCCGAAGCCAGTACCCAATGCTATGCTTAACACTACTTTTCCGGCATATCTAAAATCAACTTCGTGGTCCTTAATTTTCATATTATTCGTATTTTATGGCGGTTCCATATGCAGTGACAAGGATTGTATTTCCCATGGTTCCGCCCAGGTTATCATATGAGATTTTAAGGCCGATTATTGCATTTGCACCTAAGCTTTCGGCTTTTTCCTTCATGCTTTCAAATGCAATGTCACGGGCCTTTTCCAATTCCTCTTCGTATTGTGTGGTTCTTCCACCAACAACATCACGAACGCCGGAAAATATGTCCTTATAAATGTTGGACCCAATTAGGGATTCGCCGGTAACCAATCCCTTATATTCAATGATTTCCTTATTTTCTAAAGTATTTGAGGATGTTAAAATCATATTATCTCTATTTTACAAAGGTCAATATGGCCCAAATTATTAGGAATATTGCTATTACTATATATAGGATTATTTGTGACCTTTTTCTTTGGTTTAGTCTTGCGTCCCAGACCTTTTGACAATCCGGTGAGCATACAAGTTCATTTAATGGTATTGGGGTTCCACATATTGGGCAATGTTTATGAGGGTCTACTGCCATTTTATCATCTCCTTATATTTTGAAAAATTCTTTAGTATTTTTATTAACTTGATTTGCAAGCTCTTCTGCATCCATTCCCATGCAGAGGGCAATTGTTTTGAGGATGTGAGGTAAATATTTAGGTTCATTTCTGTTCTTTTTAGGTTTCACATCAAAGTTTTTCGGTATCAGGAAAGGGGCATCTGTTTCTATCATCAGCTTTTCAGGGGGAATTGCACTTACTGCTTCCTGCAAGTCTCTTCCTCTTTTCATATCGCAGATCCATCCGGTAACACCAATAAAACAGCCTAAGTCAACATAATTTTGTGCTTCCTGTTTGGTTCCTGTAAAACAGTGAACAACTGACCTTTCAATTACGCTGTCATGTCTTTTCAGGATATCATACAAATCCTTGTGGGCTTCTCTTTCGTGTAGAAACAATGGCATGTCTGTTCTTTCCGCCACCTCTATTTGGGCTTCAAACCATTTCCTCTGCAAGTCCTGTGGTGAAAAGTTCCTATTGTAATCGAGTCCGCATTCACCAATTGCCACCACACAATCGCTTTTGGCTATTTTTTCAAGCTCAAACATTGTATGTCCATTGCAGGTTTTGGCGTCATGGGGATGTACTCCTGAAGTTGAAAACAGGGTTCCAGGATATTTTGATGCATATTCTGCAGCCATATGGCTTGAATGCACATTGGTTCCGGTAATGATAAACTGTTTTACGCCAGCCTTTTTAGCTTCTTCGATGATTTCAACACGGTCTTTTCTAAAAGATTTGTGCATCAGGTTTAAACCGATATCTACAAGATTGTCCACTAAATCACCTATTCATTGATAATTCTGGTTCCTATATTTTCACCATTAACCGCTTTGATTAGGTTTTCAGGTTCGAATCCGTTGGTAATGACTGTTTCCAGGTCGGACCTTTTAATCATTTGTACAGCTGTGGTGTCAAAGAATTCATATGTTCCTGCTTTAACGTCTTTGCCGCTTAAAAATTCAAGAAGGTCTGTTGCGGTAATTTCAGGAACAAGTTCAGCGTCATCAAACTTGTTAGGGTCTTTGGTGTACATTCCATCGACAGATGTTAGGTTAATGAGCTTGTCCGCTTGAATATATTCTGCAAGTATTGCTGAAACTGCATCTGTACTGTGTGCAGGTTCTGTTCCGCCCATAACAATTATCTTTCCGGTAGCTGAGAATTCCAAGGCTTCCTGGAAATTATGAGGCACTCTCTGATAAGCTGCATCGCCAAGTGCAGAAAGCATTAATTTTGCATTAATTCTTGTAACTTCAATTCCAATATCATCGCATTGCGCTTCTCCAGCACCTAAATCACGAACAACTCCAATATATTCTCTTGCAGGTTTTCCTCCACCTACAACAACATATAATTCATGTTCTTTTGATAAGTCCTTTAAGATAGCGGCATATTCTTGGAATTTTTTGCTATCATACTCTTTGAGTAAAATTGATCCTCCAATTGCAACAACAATTTTCATATATTCACCTTATTTATAATGTTTCTATTAGATATTATTTAAATTTTAATAAGGTTTGTTTTTTTAAACAGTTTCCAAAAAAAGCGATAAAAAAAGAATTTGTAAATAGCTAAAAAAAAGAAATTGTAGAGGATTATAAATCCTCTGTAGTTAAGCCTTTGTATAAAAATCCTGCTATAACCGCACCGACAATTGGGGCTAAAATAAATACCCAAACTTGTTGTAATGCTTGTCCACCAAGGAAAAGAGCTGGTGCCAGACTACGTGCAGGGTTAACGGAAGTTCCTGTTAATGGTATTCCCATGATATGTACGAATGCGAGTGTTAAACCGATTACAATACCTGCGACAGCACCATTTTCAACTTTTTTAGTAACACCGAGAACTGTGAATACAAATACAAAGGTTAAAATGATTTCAACGATTATTGCTCCTACAGCATTAAGTCCAACACTTGATGCGGAGCCGAATCCGTTCTGGCCAAGTCCTGTTGCTGCATATCCTCCGAGGCTTGGGGCGGAGTTAATGATTGCTACCAATAGGGCAATACCTATTATTGCACCGATACATTGGAATACGATATACATCAATAGGTCCTTTGCTTCCATTCTTCCATCAATCCACATACCGATTGAGACGGCAGGGTTGATGTGACATCCTGAAATGTCTCCAATCACATAGGCCATAGCCACGATTGATAAACCGAATGCTAAAGCAATGCCAAGAGTTCCTAACATGGATCCTGCTATGGCTGCACTTCCACAACCAAATAGGACAAGAACCATTGTTCCTATTAATTCTGCAATATATTTTTTCATAATTTCCCTCTAACGTATTATTATCTTTCCATTATATTAAAATCTTCTTATGCGCTTTAAGAGCAAATACACTAAGAAAAGTATGAATAATATTAATATGAATGGGAATATGTGTAGTAATATTGAATCGTTAACTTTATCGAAATGATATTCACTTTCAAAGCTCATATGTTTCGCATCAGTATGAGTTTGAGTAATCTTTGCAAAGTTATATAACAAATCATAATAACTTATTTGCGCTCCTTCATATTCTATGGAATCTGGTGCTCTTCCATTTTCATCCATATACTCCCTAACTATTCCTCCCATTTTGAAATAGTCATAAACGGAATATGTGTCTTTCGCCATAAATGAAATGCCCATTGGGTCTTCAGGTTCATCAAAATACCTTGGAACGTCAAGTCCGTTTCCATTCAAATAGGAACTTGTAAGATATAAGAGCTGGGCAGAAGTATAATTGCCGTATGGTCCTTTCATCTCTTTATCGTTACTTTTTATCAGTTCCTGACTTGCTTTTGCCATTACTGATGGTTTGATTATGTTGTGTGTAACCAATGCGTCACTTAAAGTTTTTTCATCGTTTCCATGAGTGTTTACGATGTCTACAATTTCCTGTGCAATTTGTTTGTTCATTTCTTCGTCGTAATTTGATATTACGCCGTCATGAACATTATTTGGGAACTCTTTTGCCGGTTGAACATAGAAAATTCCTGCATTTTTGAGGAATGTTCCAGGGTCCTTCATTCCGGCCAATGATTCATTTGAATAATTGTCATCCCATGCTCTTCTTAGGAAATTGGTATGATTATCTAAATCATAATCGCCTATATTAACGAATACTATCTGTTTATCTGAATTTACTGTAGAAGTAGCTAACTGCAGATAGTTTCCGGCATCCGATGCTGCCAAATCGACACTCACATCACTTGTCACTTCTATTGAACGCCATCCTTCTCCCGCTGCGGGAGCTTGATTGTCAACAATAACTTGTAATTCTCCTCCGCTTAATTCTTCAATATAACTCTTTAATGAGTTTAACAGTTTTACGTCACTGTCATGGTCTATAATATTATCGGATGTTATAAAAACGGTCTTTGCAGCGCTGACATCCTGTATAACTGGAGCTAATATTAATATGGCCATGATCAGTATTGCTATTTGTCTTTTCATGTCTCTCTTAACCTTGATATTAATTATATATTAATATTAACTTTATCAATAAAATATTTTTCCCACTAATATCAATATTAGCTTTAATAAGTATTTTTTTATTAAAAAAACAATTTTTCGTTCTTTATATAGTTAGTTTTAAATATTAACTGGTTTAATAGGTATTTTGAGGATTTAAAAAGATTATCTTTTATTTTAAAGTAAAAATTGCTTTGATTTAATAAATTTTAATTTTGGTAATCGAATTGAAATTAACATGAACCTGGTCATATTATTTGTTTGAAAATAATTTGTGATAGGCAGTTATTCAATAATTGCCCTACAATTTAGTGTTATCTTTCAAATTTGATTTTTTAAATTATTATTTTTAAGTCTGAACTTAAGAATAAAAAGTTAATTGCTAGTTAATAGCTTTTTGTTAATTAATAGTGTTTGTAATCGTCCTCAAGATAGGTGATTTAAAATGTTAAAAAATAATGGAAAGATGATTGTCGGAAGAAATTTCCTATTTTGTCTGTGTGTTATTTGTTTAATGTTTACTGCATTTGGATTTGCCGTTGAAGATTCATTTGCTGCTGATTTAAACGAAACTGCTGATGAAATGGGATTGGAATCCGATAATATGGCTGAACTAGAAAATTCTCAAGATAATAATGTTTTGGAGGTTGATTCACAGGATTATGAAAATGAACTGGGAGCTGTACATACTCCAAGTGGAAATAATTATGCAAATATTCAGGAAAAGGTCAATGCGGCCAGTCCGGGCGATACCATCCTATTGAAGGGAACTTACCATTCTAATGGAAATGACCGTATTCTCATCAATAAGAGACTGACAATAGCAGGAGACGGTATCGCAACACTTGACGGAATGCATCTGTCAACAGCATTTTTCGTTAATGAAAATGGGGCAGGCACAGTATTTAAAAATCTCAAATTTATAAATGGTGAAGGAGAATTGGGATCTGCAATAATCATCGATTCAAAAAATGTCCACATTGAAAAGTGTATTTTCGAGGATAATCATGCAGATAGTGGAGGCGCTATTAAAACCAAATATGACCAGGACAGGAGTTCAGGATTGATTGTGGATAATTGTGAATTTAGAAGAAATACGGGATATTCTAAAGACTTCAATCAGCCAACCTCTGCCGGTGCACTTTCAGTGTACGGCAAGGATTCGGAAATAAGAAATTGTCTTTTTGAAGATAATTGGATTAAATCAAATTTTGAAGCCTACGGAGGAGCAATACAGGTTGGTCTGGATGAAATCGGGTCAAATGTTAAAATATCAAATTGTATTTTCAGGAATAATGGTGTAATCAGTACAAACAAAAATTCTCATGGGGGTGCAGGCTGTGTCAGAGAAGGCACAGTTTATACAAACTGCATTTTCATAGGAAATTATGCCGGCCAGGGTGGTGCATTGACTTTCCATGCATCAGGTGGAATAAACAACTGTACTTTTATCAATAATTCCGCCAGCATTTATGGAGGAGCACTTTCAACCGGTTATTTATATGATTATATGGATTTGACTGTTAGTAACTGTAATTTTGATGGTAATGAAGCTCCGAATGGCGGTGCAATCCAGGCAAACGGTTTGAATATTAAAATATTGAATTCAAACTTCAAAAACAATAGGGTAACTGAAAAGGGCGGTGCCATCTATGTCAGTGCAGAGGATGTTTCAATAAAGGATTCCATTTTCAATTCAAATAATGCGAATGTGGATGGCGGAGCGATTTTCATCGAAGGCAAGAATACTTTGATTGAAGGTTCATCATTCATTGCAAATGAAGCGACACCTGATCCAAGTAAGATTGATGATGGATTGGGCGGTGCAATTTATGTGGACAGTTCACAGGCAATGGTTAAGAATAATTCATTCAGGTTCAATACCGCAAGAAATGGAAGTGCAATCTATTATGACGAATCAGGCGAAAAGTTAATATTGGAAAATAATGAGCTGTTCCAGAATCAGGCATGGGTTTATCAATTGCCTGTTTTTGCCGAGGATATTTATTACGGCGATATGGAGCAGGTGAAAGTAATCCTCATCGGAGGAAATAACATTGCGGACTTTGACAATTTGGCTGTTTCAAATGCGATATATAACGCTGCTGAAAATGTCAATATTGTAATTGATGGCGAATATCCATTATACGGTGCAACCGATAGCGGAAAGTTATATCAGGACAGCCGTGAGTATAACATCAATGTTTTTCTTTCCATTCAGCATGAGGACGGAACATTGGTTTACAATGATGTTGCACATACAAACTATTTGGGAGAAATATCAGTGGATTTGGATAATCTGAAACCTGGAAAATATTTCGTTTCAGCAAAGCACAATGAAGATACCTATTATAAAGCAATTGTGAATGCAACAACTTTTACAGTCAGTCCTAAGGTTGACAATGAGGTCAGAAAAACAGCTTCTAAGAGCGTTGCAAATTTTGAGGATGTGGTGACTTGGACTATAACCGTTACAAATCATGGTCCGAATGATTCAACAGATGTGAAATTGGAGGATGTTTTGCCTGAGGGGCTGATTTTGATAAGCACCACAGCAGATGAAAAGTATGATAAGCAAACGGGCATATTGAAAGTTGGTGATTTAAGAGCTAATGAAACATTCACATTTCAGATGACTACTGTTGTCAATGCAACCGGAACAATTGTAAATAAGGTTAATGTAACCTCTAATGAATTTGATTCAGATATTGAAAATAACCATGCCGAAGAGGAGATATTTGTCAATCCTGCAAGTGATTTGTCAGTCTCTAAAAGCGTTTCAAATTCCTCCCCGAATTATAGGGACCAGATTATTTGGACAATAGAAATATCAAATAATGGCCCTGACGACGCTCATGATGTGATGATGTATGATTTGCTTCCTTACTCATTAGTGTATGTCGATTCAGACAGGGACTATTCATCAGGTTCAGGAATATGGAATGTCGGAACCTTGAAAAAGGGTGAGAAAGCGACTATTAACATCAGATGTATCGTCAACGGCACTGGATTAATCGAAAATTTGGTTTCAGTTAATGCATCCGAGTTTGATTATGATGAAACAAACAACAATGATAGTGAAAGGATAACTGTAAGTCCTTCAAGCGATTTGGCTATTGTCAAGACAGCTAATGCAAGCGATGCAAACTATCATGACTTGGTTAAATGGACTTTGACAATCTCAAACAATGGCCTTGATGCTGCAGAAAATGTTGAGATTGTTGATTTGCTGTCGGATGGCTTTACCTATGTCGATTCAGTTTCAACTAAAGGAAATTATAGTGACGGCATATTTAACATTGACTGCATTGAAGTAGGCGAAACTATAACTATTGAGATAATAACATTGGTCGAAGCTACCGGAGGGTTTACAAACTATGCCAATGTCACCTCCGATAATTATGATTCTGACTTGACAAATAACGAAGATGACGAGGGGATTTTTATCAATCCTGCATCTGATCTGTCAGTTACAAAATCCGTCAGCGATTCAAATCCAAACTTTAATGACATTGTAACCTGGACAATTGAAGTTGTAAACAATGGTCCTGATGTGGCTCATAATGTGACCATTAGCGATCTGCTTCCTGATTCATTAATCTGGATTGATGATGACAGTCTTGGGGATTATAATCCGATTACCGGAATACTGTTCATTGATGAGCTGGACGTTGAGGAATCATTTGAATTAAACATCGAATGCAGGGTAAATGCAACAGGCCTGATTCAGAATATTGTTTTGGTGAATGCAAGTGAATATGATTACAATCTTACTAACAACATATATAATGAAACAATCGATGTTGAAAAGGCCGCTGATGTGGATATAATTAAATTGGTCAACAATACCTCTCCAAATTATAATGATTTGGTTGAATGGACATTGGTCATTTCAAATAAGGGTCCTGATAAGGCAACAGATGTCTATGTTGAAGACCAATTGCCTGAAGGTTTGATATTGGTAAGCTATAACGCCACCAAAGGAATTTATGATAATGGCGTTTGGGCCATGTGCTGTTTAAACAATGGAGATGTCGAAACAATTCAGATAATCTGCAGGGTTAACAAAACCGGTAAGATCATCAACTTGGCTGAAATCCATGCCAATGAATATGACTGCAATGAAAGCAATAATAAGGATAATGAAAGCATAGATGTTCCATTGGCTGTGGATTTGGAGGTATTGATGAATGTCAGCAACAAGAATCCCATATTCGGTGATGAGGTTACCTGGATAGTCAGCGTAAAAAATAATGGTCCGGACAATGCAACCCAAGTGGTTCTGGAAGATATTCTGCCTGACGGATTGATATTTGCAGGATATGAATCAAGCAGCGGAACATATGAGGATGGTGCATGGAATATCGGTTCATTGAATGTCGGGGATATTGCTTATCTCAATATAACCACAATTTCAGATAAATTGGGCGAAATCACTAGTAATGCTGAGGCCAGCTCCAGGGAATATGATTGGAATATGGACAATAATCATGCAGAAGACTCAATTGACGTCAGGCCTATTGCTGATGTGTCAATTGAAAAATTTGTTGACAAGACTTCTCCAAAATACGGTGAGATCATCAAATGGACATTAATCGTGTCAAACAAGGGTCCGAATGTTGCAACAAATGTTGTAGTTAGGGATATCCTTCCAAAAGGATTGCAATTCATAAAATCTAACGGGGATTACTCAAATGGCATTTGGAGAATTGAAAGCTTGAAAGTTGGTGAAGCAAAATCACTTGAGATAATATGTAAGGTTGTTTCAACCGGAAATTTCAACAACAATGTCGAAGTTTGGGCTGATGAATTGGATTTAGATGAATCCAACAACAAGGCACAAAAATCAATAAATGTCGGTCCCGCCAGCGACTTGGCAGTGACAAAATCCGTTTCTAAACGTCATTACTATGTTGGTGATGTAATAGAGTATGTCATTGAAGTGGTCAACAACGGCCCGGATACTGCACGAAATGTTAAAGTAAGTGAAATATTGGATGACTTATTAAAATTAAAATCATTTAAGGTTACAAAAGGCAAATTCAATAAGTTTGCCAATGTCTGGACAATCAACAGTCTTGGCTATGGCCAATCAGCAAAATTGGTTATCCAAGTTGTTGCAATCGGCGAAGGCACTATCAAAAATACAGTTGAGGTGACCAGCGATTCATTCGACTATGATAAATCCAATAACAGGAATTCAGTGACAGTCAATGTTACAGAAAAGCCATTGGATAATTTGAATCGCCCTAATGATTCCAGTAATGGCTTAAAAAGCAATCTTGAAATCCATCCAACCGCTAATCCAATTGCGGTTTTGATGCTTTGCCTGATATTTTCACTGATATTTTGCGGTAACGATATCTCAAAGAAAAATTAATTTAAAGTAGCACTTGTGCTACTATTTTTATTTTTTTTGAAACGATTTTTCAAAATTTTTCAAGTATCAAAATTATTAATTTTGTGATTAATTATTTTATATCTTGGTGCAAAAAACGACCGAATAATCGTCCATTTCTTTAAAATAATCAAAACCTTTATATAAAACTTCCAATAAATATTTGTTTAGATATTGATGTAATTATAATTTTTTTGAAAAGTTCGTAATTAACTCAATATTATTAATTAATCAAAAGAGGTGTAATTATGGCTGAAGAAGAAAATTTTGAAGAAACTGAAGCAGTTCTCGAAGAAGACATCGACGAAAAATTACCTTTCGCTAAAGCTGAAGTTGTACGTTTGATGAAAGAAAACCTTGATGATGACAAGATGATTCGTGAAAGGGTAAAAGTGGAAATGAACATCTTCCTCGGTGAAGTGTTAAAAAATGTATGTAAACAATTGAACGAATACCCATACACTACAATCGAATACGAAATGCTTAAAGAATCAATTTATCCATACACTAACATCGAAAGAATTAATCAAGAAAAAGAAAGAATTTTATTACATTTAGAAGCTATTAAAGCTGATTGTAATGCATTAGCTATGGATGTTCAAAGAACATTAAAATTAAAAGATGTTGCTGAAGAAGACACTTTTGTTAATTTTTCAGTTAATGATGAAGAAGATGAAGAAGAATAATCTTCTTCTTTTTAATTCTATTCAATATGGCTAAAACCTGTTTTTAAATCGTGCAATTCCTCATCAGGAATTTCAAAAATCTCTACATTTTCACTAACGATATTGCTTTGTCCGAATGGATCAAGTATGATTAGTGTAGCAGTACTATTTCCTTTTTTAAGCTCTTGAATTTGATTCAATGTATCCTTTGCATTTTTTTGAGATTCTGCATCCTCAAATAGTGTCAAAGCTTTTTTAACGGCACTTTCAAAACGGGTGAGCACTCCTTCCACATTGGTTACATAACCTTCTGATTTTGGACCAGGTTCCACTTTCACGCCGATTTCAGGAATAATGACGGTAGCGGATTGTGACCTGACAACCCTAATGGATAAGTTATTCTTATTTATTTCAAGAACATATTTTGCAGGATCATTCTGTTCCAATGCAATAATGTCTGAGTGTTTAAATCCACATGATGGGCATAAAATGGTTGTTTCCATTACATTACCAAAATGAGGTATCTCCATTTCCTTCATAATTGATTTTGCAAGACCTTCAACACCGCATGCAGGACATTTTATAATCATTTCGTTAATTGTTTCGTTAATTGTTTCATCATTCATTTAAGACATATCCCTTATCATTCAATTCTTTAACTATCTTATCTAGCTTCTCTTGATTGGAAGCGCAGATTATCATTTTCCTATATTCTGATAATCTGTATAATTCGTTTAGGTATTCTTTTTTGTTTTCATCCTCATTTATATTTTTGATGAATTTCTTGGCGGATTCGATATCTGAAACCATGATATTTCTGACAAGTGGTTCATTGAATCCTTTAATATCGTAGGTAATCTTTTCTATGCTTCCATTATTCTGATTAATGATGATGTCTATGACATCTTCCAGCTCATCAACGCTATTGATCATATTTATTGAAGTGCAAGATTTATTGATTACAGACAATATCCTTTCTAAGGTTTTATCAATGGATTCGGCATTAATTACATGAACGTCATATTCCTTTGCCTGTTTCAGAAGATGATCATGGATAATTCTGTTTTCCCTAAAGAAATCCAGTTGTTTTCCACCTCTGTGTATTTGAACTGCTCTTTTGACAAACCTCTCCTTGTGGGATTCCTCGTCGGAACTCAGGACGAAAAAATAAATGTTGGCATGCTCTTTAAACTGCTCGATGTCGATGAGTCCAGGAACCAGGTGAACTCCCTCAATAATGATGTCATCAAAATCGGTGATTGCCCTCTGGATGACTTTTTCCAATGCTGGAATGACATATGCTGCATGGTCATCAAAGCCGGCAGCTACAAGGTCATCATAGCTTGTGTATCTGCTTTTATTTCTAATGCTTTTATAGGCATCATAGGATGAACTGTGCAGTGCTGGTGCGTATTCCTTACCAATGATTCCCCTGACCACTGCTCTTATGAAGTCGCTTTCGATTAAATGCTTAATATTTAATGATTTTGCAAGTTCTGCTGCAATGGTGGACTTTCCAATCCCTGATGCACTTCCAATTAGTATAACATAGGGCTTTCTCATGTTAATGTTCCCCCAAAAAGTTTTTAATAATTAATATAATATATGTAATTTTCACTTAAAAAACATTATACTTTATTAATGAAAAAAATTATAATTAATAGTAATAACATTTTTTTAAAAAATTTATCAAATAATTATGATAATAAATTGTATTATTAGTTATAAGTTATAAATTATAGGATAGGGGTGAAGTTTTTGTATTCAGTAAAATCAGTAAAAGATATTCAGGATTTAAATCCATTCATTGTCGTTGGTTGTGGAGGTGGAGGAGAAAAATTCTCCAATCTCGAGGGTATTGAAACCGTAGGTTATATTGACGACAATGTTAAAAAGCAAGGCAAACAGTTTTGCGGCAAAGTCGTGTCAGGCAGTTTGGAGGAATGTTTAAAAGATGCTCCTGATGCCAAATCACTTGTTATAATGCTTCCAATTGGCGCTGAAGGTGCGGCATTGAAATATGCGGTTCAGGCAATTGATGCAGGATTAAATGTGATTACTTCATTTAGATCATTGTCCATTGCTGAGAATTTGTCCTTAAAGAGATTTGCTGATTCAAAAAACCTTGTTATCAAAGAAATTGGTCCTAGACTTGATGTTGTTGAAAAAATTGCCGGTATTGCCCCTAAAAAATCATGTGAAGTTTTACCTAAAATATCATACACTCCTAAAGCGCCGGTCATTTTTGTTGGAGGAACATCACAGGAATGTGGAAAAAGGACAACTACAAAAATGCTTGGTATAGCAAGTAAAGAAAGAGGATTGAACCCTGCTATTATTTCCACTGATGAGATGGGATTGGAAGAACCTACTGATTTTAACTTTAGGGCAGGAAGCTTGTCTGCTATGGATGTACCGTCAGCAGTATTGTCTGCCATTAAATATGTTGAAGAAACAAAACACCCTGATATTATTTTTATTGAAGGTCAATCCAGTTTAACTGAAAATGGAAACCCTCATCCAAGAGGTTTGTCTGCCGCCATTCTAATTGGTGCAGCTCCTGATGCAGTTATTGTGGGACACAGGCCTAATCACCCTTACAGAGAACCTAAAGGAATTGCAGAAGAAATTAGAGCTATTGAGGCAGTGGAGCCAACAAAAGTTGTTGGTCTTTCAGTCAATCTCAAGAATGCAAGTTTGGACATGTGTCCTGAATACTTTGAGGATACATTCAATTTGCCTGCAGAAGATGTTTACAATAATGGAGCTTCTAAATTGTTAGATGCCATATTTAAATATTTAGAGGAGTAGTTTAAATGAGTTTCACAGATGATTTAAAAAGAAGTTTAGGATTTGAGGAAACAGAATCAAGTGGCAAATGGAAAGAGGAGTTTTCAAACATTGTTGGTTCTGTCCGTGATGCAATTGCACCTAAAGAAAATCATAATGCTCCGCAAGGACATCCTCAACAGCAGTATAGGTCAACCCCTAAACCGCAACCGGACCCTGTCAGTCCTCACCCAAGACCTACTCCTGTCTATGATGATTTTGATGACTTTGTGATTGTTCCAGAACAGTCCTATTATGAAATTGTTTTAATCAGGCCGAAATCAATCGATGATATTAACTACATTGTGGATCAGGTTCTTGAAGAGAAGAATCCGGTTATTGTGGATTTATCATTTTTAGAAAAGGAAAGTGCTCCTAACTTTAAGTTGGCTGGAGATAAAATAAATCAAATGAGATCAAAATATGGCGCTCAGGCATTATTGCTTGCACGCAGTGAAGATAAACATTTAATTATAATATCTCCTAAGAAAGTTAAAGTACTTAATAAAGGATAAGTAGAGTCTTCTCTACTTTTTAACTATTTTTTAAGAATTTTGCATATTTAATCAGCACATAGACTACCAAAACTGTCGCTATTACTGTTTCGAATATCAGCACGTCATTTAGAATCATATTTGAACTTATTTTGCCGACAATTCCTTTTGTAGCAAGTGCACTTATTACAAATGGAAATGTGAATGCTGAAAAGCTTGGATAGAACTCTAAGTTTCTATAGCTGATGAGCTTATAGAATGAAAATATGTAGAATAAGCAAGCTATTGAATATAATCCGAAAACAAATTCGATTGAAATGTTTTGAGCTGAATTAAGATATCCGAAGATTAATATGCTGAATAATGCGGTGAATATGCATGTCAATGGTTTGTTAGGGTCGGGAATTTGCTTATAGATGAATTCTCTGTACATTACAAGGGGGAGGGTAGCCAGCATGCCAATAAAACCGATAATGAAGAACAGGAAGTCTATTCCATGAATTCCATGAAAGTGTGCAGTGATTGCGCCCATTGTTATTCCAACATAGACTATCCAGTAGCTTGGGTAGACTGTCGAAATATCAAATTTGCATATGACGAAATGATAGGTAAAGTAAATAACTAGTAGAATATGAAGGACAATTCCAATAATCCAAATAGCATATGCAATACTTGGCATAAATGGTATGATATATGTAGATAAAATCATTAAACTCATTGAAAATGTACCTGAACTGCTGACAATGACAGGATTTTTGAAGTCTTCCCTGATGCTTTGGGGGTACAGGACGATTTTCAATATCATTAAAATTAAAATAAGGGCACCTATTATCCCGAATGCATATCTTAAATAAGGATGGATGTCCTGAAGCAGATTGCCTAGGGATAGTGTTGCAAGAATCAGTCCTGAAATTGGAATGGGGAGTTTTTTAATGATATTCATTATATCTTGAAGAATTCTTTTGCATTTTTGCTTGAGACCATTTCTATTTCGCTTTTTTTATAGCCCTGTCTTTCAAGTTCCCTAACGGTTTTTGGAACAGAAAGAGGGTCTGACGGTTTGTTGCTTATGTCACTGTTCAATAGGAATCTGTCAAATCCGTATTCATCCAGAATGGAGATTGCTTCAAACTTATCCATTTTTTGGGGTTGCACAGTCAGGCCCAACATGCAGCTGCTGTCAATAACATCGCCAATGACCTGCGGGTTGATATGGTCAATTACGGCTTGGCTTTCATCAATGTGTTGTGGGATAATGTCCAAAATCACTTTCAGCACTTCAGATTTGTTTTTTCTTGGTGTATGGACAATTACCTTTGATTTGGTTTCATCTGCGATATCCAGCTGCCTTTTAAAGATGTCAATTTCGCTATCCGTCAAGTCCTCAAGCCCAATCTCGCCGATGGCAATTATCTGTTTTGCTTCAATCCATTTGTATAGCTGTTCAAAGATCTTTTCCGGGTTTACATTGGAATTTGTAGGATGGATTCCCAATGCAACTTTCAAATCAAGTCCGTATTCTGCGGCTCTTTTTGTATCCAATTCAAGAATTCTATTCAAATGGTTTAAAAGCACGATATCCTGCGGAATCTTATATGGATAATAACTGCAGGTTATTCCACAGTCTATTCCGGCCAGATACATTTCTCTAAAATCCTCTCCACTTCTTGCATCAGCGTGCATATGTGTGTCTATCATTTTCATCCCATGTGTATATTTATTTGTTTGTATTATATTTTTCATAATTTAAAAAAATATCTAAAATTATTTTCTTTATTAAGGTTTTTGCAAGTGTGATTTTTCATTTTCGTTCACTTAAAGAGATTTTATATTCTTTAGTAATAAAAATAGTGTTGTAAGTAATACCTCATAGGTGATTATCATGAATGAAAATAAAAACTATCTTGAAAACTATGATTTTGTCTCCGAAGACGTTAAATTCGCAGCAAATTCGATTATAAGATTGGGGATATTGGAGGTATTGTTTGAAAAGCCTCAAACCATGAAGGATTTGGCGGATTTGACCAAACTAAGTTACAGTTCCATTTCCAGCACCATCCATGGATTGGAGCTAAACGAATTTGTTTACCGTGAATCCAACAAGTATTATTTGTCCAACTCATTAAGGGTGATAATGAAGCATGTTCTGGAACTTAAGGAAGTTGTAAATTTGTTAAACAGATTCTTCAACATAATTGAAGGGCATGTGGTCCGCATGATTCCAAACGAATCCATTGTTGAACTGTGGATGATTAGCAAATCAAATCTGTTGGAATCCGGGGGCATTGATGCATATAAAATTTATAATTTTATAGAGGGTGCTCTGATTGATGCAAATAAAGTGCGCTGCATACTGCCTTTTTATCACCTTGATTTCAACAGGCAGTTAAATTGTCTGATTAAAAACGGAAAATATGTTGAAATCATTGCTTCTCATGAGATCTTTGAAATCTATGAAGAAAGATCGCAATCAAAATACCTCTCTTCATTCAAGGGCAAAAACAACTTTCTGTTGATTGTAACTGATAAAATGATGATTTTCGGTTTGTTTAAAGAAAATGGGCATTTTGACCAAAATAGGCTATTGACTTCCAGGAATAGGGAGTCCATAAAATGGGCAAATAATCTATTTAAAAATTTTAAAAAGAGAAATAAATGAGTTTAAACTCATTTATAATATTTTTCCAAGTAATCTTTTAAATCGGCAATAGGTATTCTTTCTTGAGCTTCGGTGTCCCTGTCCCTTACAGTAACCTGATTGTCTTCCAAGGTATCAAAATCAACTGTAACAGCAAGAGGAACTCCAATTTCATCAGCTCTTGCATATCTTTTACCGATAGTTCCGGTAGCGTCATATTCAACAGTGAAACCTGCCATTCTCAGGTCTTCTGTTAATTCTTGAGCTATTTCACGAGGACCTTCCTTGTTGACAAGAGGGAATATTCCAAGTTGAACAGGAGCCACTGACTTATCAAATTTGAAGTAGTCCTTTTCATCTGTTTCAGCAAATGAATGCAATAAAACTGAATATGTTATACGGTCAATACCGAATGAAGGCTCAATGACGTGAGGAACTATTTTTTCTCCGGTAATCTCTTCTTCAACATCCTCAAAGATAAGCAAATCTTCTGTAACCTCATAGACTTTATCCAATTCTACAGTAAACTTGCCGTCTTTTTCAAGGGATTCCTTGATTTCATCAACATCGGCTTCCTCTATTGCCTGTTTGACTTTTGGAGAATCTCCTTTAAATATTGGTCCAAATTTGGAGAGGTTAGGTTTAACAACTGTTTTTTGGACTTTTTTAGGTTCATCATATTCGACGAACACGTTTAAATCGTCGTTACTGTATTGTGAATGTGATGACAGGTCATAATCTCCCCTGTCTGCAATTCCGATGATTTCAACCCAACCGTATTTGTCGGTTAAAACTTCAACGTCCCAACAGTCAAGTGCATAGTGGGCCATTTCTCCTTTCAGGTGTTGTCTGAATCTTAAGACATCTTCAGGAATTCCAATTTCAGTCAGGAACTTGCGGGCCAGATATAATTGGTAAATCAACATTTCATTGGCAACAATTCCTTTATCCAATGCTTCTTTTGCGGTTATTTCCAAAGGCTCAAGATCCTTTTCCTGGACTTCCTGTGAGTTTAGGCGCAAGACAACATCTTCAATCTGTGAGAATTTAGGATGTGTCTTATCTTTTGGGTTTAAAAAGATTTCTGCTTCCGCTTGTGTGAATTCTCTGAGCCTGATTACTCCTTGTCTTGGCGAAATTTCATTTCTGTATGCTTTTCCAAGCTGCACAGCACCGAATGGCAATTTTCCTCTGAAGAATCTTTCCAAACGTTTGAATAAGATGAATATTCCCTGTGCTGTTTCAGGCCTCATGTAACCTACTTTGTCTCCTTTGGCACCGATTTCGGTTTTAAACATTAAATTGTAATTCCAGATGTTTGACAGTTTGCCTCCGCACTCAGGACAGACTATGTTATTGTCAATCACGATTTGGTCAAGCTCTTCGTTTTCAAGGCTTTCCACATCTTCGCCTATTACCTCTTCAATAATGTGGTCTGCTCTGAATACTTCTCCACAGCTTTCACATTTACACATTGGATCGGTAAAGTTGTCGACGTGTCCTGATGCTTTTAAAACTTCTTTAGGCATTACGGTAGGACCTTCAATTTCGTAAAATCCTTCACCTGAAACGTATTGTTTTCTCCATTTCTGCATGATGTTGTTTTTTAGGCTTGCTCCAAGAGGTCCGTAGTCGGTAAATCCGGATACTCCTGAGTATATCTCAAAAGACGGCCATAAAAATCCTCTTTTTGCACTGACATTAGACATTTTATCATGATTCATAAATATTAACTCCTATTCTTTTTTCAATTCATAATCTTGTTTAATTCTACTGCTTTCAGGGCGTGTCTGGCCCATATATTTACTATTTCTATCAGGGTGTCCATAAGGCAATTCGGAAGGTGTTGTCATTGTTTCAAAAACAATTTGGCATACTCTTTGACCCGGATATAATGCCACAGGCATTGCGCCGATGTTGGATATTTCCAAAGTGATTCTTCCTTCAAATCCAGGATCAATAAATCCTGCGGTAACGTGCATTGTAACGCCCAATCTTCCCATACTTGAACGGCCTTCCACTCTTGCAACAAGGTCATCAGGTACTTTAACATACTCCAATGTAGTGGCAAGGGCAAATTCGTTCGGATGTATTATGAATGCTTCACCTTCAGGCACAATCATTGATTCCATATATGATGCAATGTCCTCTTCATCTTCAGGGTCGATATATGGTTTTCTAATCACTTTAAATACTTTAAATTCATCCCCCAATCTCATATCAACAGAAGATGGCTGTATCTGTTTTTCATCTTGAAGGGGTTCAAATCCAATTTTACCTTCTTTTAAATATTCTTTTATAGTCTTATCACTTAAAATTGCCATATTTTCACACAATTAATTCAATAAATATTATTCTCTTATTTCGAGCAAATTGTCCATTCTATTGACTACATTGTCAATGGTTTCATCTGTGTAGTCGATTGTAATGGCATCGAATTTGCATGCATGTGTACAAAGACCGCAGCCTTTGCAATTTTCCTTATCAATGGATATCTTATTGTCTTTTAGGCTTATGGCTTGGAACATGCAAACTTCATCTAAACATTTCTTACATAATCTGCATTTGTCCTCATGAAGTGTCACTTCAACGCCCTCGAGCTTTTCCAATTTATCGCTGATGTCTGAATCTAAATTGGGATATACTTTCCACAAACAGCAGCAAGGGCAGCAATGACAAATTGTCAACAATCCTTTTCCCGGGCGGACATTCATCCATACGGTATCAATCTTATTTCTGCCGATTATATGGCTTAAACCAGCAGCATCAGCCTCATCGACCTGAGCCAATGCCTCTTCGACTGTAGCTGTGCGGCCGATATTCCTTGGAATTTTGCGGCTTGTTGGTCCAAGGAAAATGCATCCTATGTCTTGAGGATAGTCTTCACAGTTGTTGGATGTCCTGCACAGGCAGGTATTCATGATGACGATGTCGTCGGAACGTTTAATGACCTCTTTAATCACATCCGTAGGTAGGAATTCGGAACCTTCGGACTCTATTTTCTGATTGACATTGATAGTGTTTGGTATAACAAGTATTTCATCATCTTCAAACAGCATTTTATCAACGACTTTTTTATAAGTCTTTGATTTTTTGGTTATCTCTGCTATCCAAAATCTCCAATTGAATATGTATTTTAGAGTAAATATACTAATGTCTGCAAATCTAGGTCGTCTCATTGTTCACCAATCTTGTTTTTTAATCGTCTTAATATGCCTTTAAGGGTATGTATTTCTCGTCCTGTAATGAATGCTCTTGAAACAATGTTGTTGAATGTTTTAAGCCCATTCCTTTTCTTATGGTCGGGAATGTCCAAGCAGTCGATAAGCTCTTCCATGTCCTTTACCAGGTATTTTTTTTCCAAATCCCCACTTTCGTTAAGGCCTTCAACTCCATAATCATGCTTGTTTTTAAACAGTTCATAAAATATGATTGCTGCTGCATGGGATATGTTCATGATAGGATAAGTCGGATCAGTCGGGATTGATACGCAAATGTCACAATCTCCAATTTCCTTATTTGAAAGTCCATCCCCTTCTCTTCCAAACAATATGGCTATTTTATTTGAAACGTTTAGGGATTTTCCAAGCTCTTCAGGCCTAATTGGAATTCTTGATAGATTATAACTTCCCCCTGCCATTCCGGTTGAAGCGACTTTAAAATCAATTCTTCGGGACTGATAAAAGTCATCCAGGCTAGGGTATATCATTGCATTTTCAACAATGTATTTTCCATGTGTAGCCTGATAGTATGCTTCATTTGTCAATTTTGGAGGATTAATCAAGACCAAATTCTTCAATCCAAAGTTGGCCATTGTTCTTGCAAGAAATCCGATGTTTCCAGGGGTTTCACACTCCACAAAAACGATATAAATATTCTCTTTAAAAAGGCTGATTTCTTCATCTTCCTTTTCCCTTATGAGCTTTGCACGTGCACTTCCTCTGGATTGGCTTTTGGGTTCTGATTTCTTTGTTGAAGTTGACTTTTTCTCGGTTTCGCTTTCCTCTTTACTTTCTGGTGAAGACATTGTTGTAGTTTCAACCACTTTCTCTTCACTTACTGCAGCGTCTCCTATTTTAATCAACTCCAATTTTAATTATTCGTAAGCTTTATCTAATAACTCAAGTAAATGCATTGTCTTGACATCTTCACATCCTATGTCATCCAAACCGTCCTGCAAGTTCCTCTTACAGAATGGACAGATTGTAACCACTGCTTCTGCGCAGGTGTCCTTAATCATTTCGGCTTTTGATCTTGACAATTCCATTGCTATATCAGGCTTTCCGGATTTGATTCCACCGCCGGCACCACAGCATTGGCAAGGATATTTCATCTCTTCAAGTTCAACGCCGGGAATCATTTCAATTATTTCCCTTGGCTGGTCTTTAATGCCCTGTCCTCTTCCCAGGTGGCATGGGTCATGGTATGTGACTTTCATGTCCAGTTCCTTCAATTTGGAGGTATCGAGCTTATCGACTAAAAACTCGCTGATGTCCATAACATTTAATTTTGAGCCAAATTCAGGATGATTGTTCTTTAATGTCGCTCCACAGCCGGAGCAAATTGTAATGACAGTGTCATAATCCTTGAAGACCTCTTTGTTTTTGTCAACAAGGTCCTGAACTATATCTGTTTGGCCGGTTCTTAAAAGAGGTGAACCGCAGCATACCTGTCCTTCAGGCACATCAATGTCGATTCCGTTTTCCTTAAGAATCTTAACCAGCTTATGGCCGGTTTCAGGGTATTTGTAGTCGACCATACAACCTGTAAAGAAAGCTATTTTTGAACCGGTTTTGTTTTCAGCCTCTTCGATAAATGGGGTTTTGTCTGTTGTAACGGACCTTCCGCTTTTCATGATGTTTTCCTTAAACGCCACATGCTCAGGAAGAGGTCCTGAACCGTTTGCAACTGCAATTGCCCTCATCTTTTCGATTGCATCTCCAAATGTGTTGATGTTTTTAGGACATACAGCCAGACATTTTCCGCAGCTGGTACAATTGTATAATCCGTCATCTAAAGCTTCCTTGAGTCTATCAAAGTTGTCTCTCGGATCACTTTCAAATTTTCTGATGTATCTCATGAGATAAGGTCCGCCAAACTCTTCTGTTGCAATATTGACGACAGGACAGGTTGAATAGCATGAATAACATTCAATGCAACTTCTGACCTTTTTGGTTTCTGCTGAATCTTGTTTGGTAATGCTGTTATCCAATTCTTCGCATTTATGGTCACATTGAATAGATAATTCTAAATCTTTGACTTTAGCTTCAATACTTGACTTGTCAACAATCAAATCTTTTATCACTGGGAAATTGAGAGGTTCTATAATTGCGCCGTCCTTAATTTCTTTTTGACAGGCCAAAGCTCCATTTCCTTTAAACAGTATTCCGCAAGATCCGCATTGTCCTGCTCTACAGGAACTTTGGAAACTGATGTCTGCATCATATTTGTCATTAATGGCTTGCAGAGCATCCAGAACTTTCATGTGGGGTGTACTTTCTATTTCATAGCACTCCAAATGTGGTTCTGTGTCAGTTTCACTATTGAATCTTGAAACATAAACCTTAATCATTTTATCCCTCTAAAACTTGTAAGTTTATAAAATATTATAATATAATATTTGTGTCTTATCGAATATATTATACTTACTATTTTTGAAGGGTATATTTTTTGAAAATATTAAATCGATTTTGATTTTGTTTGAAATTTGTTGCAAAAGAGTTTTAATAATTTAATTGTGTTTTTTGGTGAATTTTTTAGGTCATAAATTTTTATTCAGTATACTTTTTTTTATGGATTTTTAATAGTTGCTTTGGGTATGAAAAATTGTTTTGGGTTTGAAAAATTGCTCTGAGTTCGTTATTCGATTACTTTTCAAATGCTCTCTCTCATTTTTTATATAGGAGTAATTATAAATGAGATATTATTCAATTAAATGTGATTTTAATTGTTGTTTTAAAAAAGAGTAGATGTTTTTTCATTTTTTTTAGATAATGGAATAAAAATATTATATATATATTGGACTGGAGGAATGAGATTTATGGGTGAGTATATTCGAGGTGTGGTTGTTAAACTTCATCTAACTCCCGAACAAGAAGTCATGTTTAAACAAAACTATGGATGTACTCGTAAAACCCATAATGAACTTTTAAATAAATATAAAGCCAAATATGGTGATTCTAATAAAATTCCAACTAAAAATGAGTTAAATCAATTCTTAAACGAATTTAAAAAAGAATTGCCCTACTTGATGGAAACAGAGTCCACCAGTCTTCAACAGGCACGTGATGATTTGCATAAAGCTTTCAAAAACAGTTTTAAAAGCAAAAGGCATAATCCTCCAAAATTTCACTCTAAAAAGAAAACACGACCTAGCTTCAGACAAACCATCCGAAAAGACAAAAAACCAGTAGAAAAAAACACACTAACTTTAAGAAAACACGGAAAAGTAACCTTCAGCACAAGCGTAGAATACCTGGATTTATTAAACAGTCCAGACACCAAATTCAACAACATCACAGTATATTATGATGGATTAAACCACTATGCATCATTCAACATTGAAACTGATGCACCAGAACAATTACCATTAACCGGAGAGCACATTGGATGTGATATCAATTCCAACAAAAACGGATGGCTAGTCACAAGCGAAGGAC
>NZ_SUTK01000069.1 GCF_015062905.1 Methanobrevibacter thaueri | reverse complement strand
TATACTGAAGCTGAAAAAACAATCTCAAACAACACTAAATTCAATGTGAATGTCACCTCTCAGACAACAACTAATAAGACTGTTAACATCACTGCAAAATCCAATATTTACAGTGAGCTTATGCCAGATAAATTACTATTTATCTTACCAAACGGCACTCAAATCGAGGCAACCTATGGCACTAATGGTACCTGGTGGGCAGTGCATAAATTTGATGCTTATGGTGATTATCAGGTCAATGCAACATATGTTGGATTGGATAATGTAACAATTACAAATGCAACAATCGGTATTTCTAAAACTCCAACTGAAATCACAATTGTAAATGAAACTGTCGAATTGCTTGTAGGGGATTCCATTGGTACTGGTGCTGCATTAACTCCTGCAGATGTGGGTGAGTTAACTTTCACTTCAAACAACATTACTGTTGCTAAAGTTGAAGATGGAAAAATCGTAGCTGTTGGTGAAGGCTCCGCAATCATTACAGTCAGTTTTGCCGGTAATGATGATTATGCAGCAGCTGAAAACAAAACAATAAATGTTAAAGTAATCAAATACGATTCCAAAGTCACAATCGAACCAATTAACAATACCATATATCCAAACAACGTTACAATCAAATACACTATTGAAAACAAAACCAACGTAACAGTAACAATTGATGGAGTATCCGATGATAAAATAATCATCACAAATGACACTATTACTGTTATTGGCCTCGACGCTGGCGAATACACAATAACAATACTCAACAACGAAAGCAGAATATACCATCAATCAAACGACACAAAAACATTCACTGTAAACAAACAGGCAACCAGCATTACCGGTGCTGATGTGTCCACAACATACAACATCAACAAAGAGTTGGTAATCACTTTAAAAGACAGCAACGGCAATCCGTTAACTGGTGCTAGCGTAACTGTTGACTTGAACGGTGCTAAAACCTACACCACAGACAAAAATGGTCAGATCAAGGTATCAACCAATGGACTTGCTCCTAAAACATACACTGCAAAAATAACATTCAACGGCAACACTAACTATGACAAGTCAACCAAGGATGTTAAAGTCACTGTCAAAAAGGCCACTCCTAAACTTACCGCCAAAAAGAAAACCTTTAAAACCAGTGTCAAAACCAAAAAATACACTATTACCTTAAAGGACAATACCGGCAAGGCAATCAAGAAGGCCAAAGTCACCCTGAAAGTCAAAGGAAAGACTTATAAGGCCACTACCAACAGTAAAGGTAAAGCGGTCTTCAAGATTAAAAATCTCAAAAAGAAAGGAACCTTCAAGGCAACAATAACCTATAAAGGAAACAAGTACTACAACAAAATAACTAAAAAAGCCAATATCAAAGTTATTGTCACCTTCAAGACTGTTTCCAAAGGAAGCAAGGACAAATCAACTGTTAAGGAAATCCAAAGGGCCTTAAAAGACCATGGATACTACCTCTCATACAAAGGACACTACCTTAAGGTTGACGGCAAGTTCCAAAGCTGCACCGAGAGATCCGTCAAGGAGTTCCAGCATGACAAAGGTCTTAAAGTGACCGGTAAAGTTGATGAAAAGACAGCCAAAAAGCTCGGTTTAATTTAAATCTAATGTGGATGCAATTGCATCTGCACTTTTTTCTTTTTTTGCATTTTTCATTTAATCATTTTTTAATAGGTACTCCTTTTTTTTTAGTTTTTAAAGTCAAATCAATATGTGTATAAATATCAGTTGTATCTTGTAAGCTAAGTGCAGAATTGGCGAAAGTATTATATGTCTTTTTCTATTAATATATAATTAGATAATTTTTCTTTTATAGGAGGAATTTTTTTTAATTTATGAAAATTTTTCTTTTATAGGAAGAATTTTTTTATATATTTTAAAAATTTTCTTTTATAAAATGTATTTTTTATTAAAATATAAAGGGGTGAAATTTCATGATGAATAAATTAATCAAACGTTACGATTATGTTGATAACTTAAAGGATTATGTTAACTCTGATTTTGTTAAGGTATACATTGGAATTAGAAGGTCTGGTAAGACTAGTTTAATGTATAATATTATTGATGAAATCAAATCAATGGGAGTAAAAGAAGAAAATATAATATTCATTTCCTTTGAATCACGAGAATATGCTCATATAGATAGTTGCGAACAATTAGATGAAGTTGTTTACAGCAAAACAGATAATCTTGAGGGAAAAGTATATCTGTTTTTTGATGAGATCCAACAGGTTAAAGGATGGGAAAAATCCATCAACAGTTATAGGGTTTCAATCGATTCAGACATTTATATCACAGGTTCAAATTCAAAATTGTTGTCCGGTGAACTTGCAACACTCTTGACCGGAAGATATCTCACAATCAATGTTTATCCATTCTCATTCAAGGAATTCCTGCAGTATAAAAATGAAATAGAGGGAATGGAATTAACAAAAGACACAATAAGTGAGCTGTATGATGATTACTTTAACTTTGGAGGCATGCCAGGTATACTGTCACTGGGCAGTGATGAATTTAAAAAATTGGCCCTGAAAGACATTTATAATTCCATATTATTTGAAGATGTGGTTTCTCGATTTAAGATAAACAACATTGACTTGCTGCAACGCTTTGTAAGATATATGATTAGCAGTACTGGTGAAATATTTTCATCCAAAAGCATAAAGAACTACTTGAAAAGCAATAACATCTATACTTCTCAGGACACATTGCTTAAATACAATCAATATTTAAACCAGTCATTTTTCATTTCCAAATGTAAATGCTTTGAGCTTAAAGGAAGAAAAGAAATGAAAATACTTGGAAAGTACTACTTGACAGATCATGGATTTCACCATGCACTAATAGAAGACAACATGTTGAAGGTTACTAAAATTCTTGAAAACATTGTTTATGTGGAGCTTTTGAGAAGAGGATACAAAATCAATATCGGGAGACATCCCGACAATACTGAAGTGGACTTTGTATGTGAGAAATCAGGTAAATACAAGTATATTCAAGTTTCTTATAGGTTAACAAGTGAAAAGACACTAAATCGTGAAATCACACCATTATTGAGAATTTCTGATAAATTTGAATCAATATTGATAACAACTGAAAATCATGACTTTTCAAAAGAGGGTGTTAAACATATTAACATAATTGATTTTCTATGCGGGGATGAAGTATAATAGTATCGCCTGTAAATATATTCAAGTTTAAATGTTTGGTGCTGCGCTTTCAATGTGAGGGGCATCGCCAAATGAATTGGAGTATCCCGGCACATGACTCACGTCACCTGATCCACTAACATACAATCCGTCTACCTTCTCGGTTGTGTCATGGTGTGGGGCGTCTCCGGCTTCTCCTGCATAGACTCCTGCAAATGCGATTGAAACAACCAATACAAATATTAAGCCTTGAATCAATATTGCTTTGTTCATTTTAACTTGCCCCTTTTAATTTTTTTAAGTTTTTTACAAACTCTACTTTATAGTTTAAAGAGGCCCATATATAAAGGTTTTCGACTGCAAGTGCTCACTTGCATCTTAAAATTACTTATAACTGATTATTATCAGTTTAAATTATGAAATAAGTTATTTAAGATTAATTTTTAAAAAATAATTCATTTTCATTGAATATTTTTGCAGAAATTATTCAAAAGGATGAACACTAATTGTTAATAATAAAAAAAGAAGAGGATAATTATTCAATGTTGTCCTCAAAATTAACATTGTTTGCAACATGAATATCTATCCCTAAGTTGTTTTAATTTGAACTACCCCACATTTTTTAAATCGGTTGTTAAAATATTCTTTTCTCAAATTGTTTTCATTTAAATTTTACCGAATTTCCCATTTCTTTTAACAAATCCAAATTCATATTGGTGTCTGTTAGAACAATCAATTTGTTATTTGATTCTTTACATACTACATACACATCATGATCATTTGGGTGTGCTGTAAAAATATGTAAGTCTCCCTCTTGTCTTTCATTTTCAGGAATGCAAATTTCAGCAATAGAATTAATTTGAGCACTTAACACCTCCCTGTAATCAGAAAATCCGTCGTCTTTATAATCAAAATAATGAATTGAAATATTTCCATCGCTCCAAGAAGGATGTGATCCTTCAGGACTATCATCAGACAGGAAGTTCATTGCATTTTCACTGTCATCGCCATCATACCTATTCATTGAACTGGATTCTTTGAATGTTGAATCTACTGGAACTTTCATTGTAAAATTTTCAAAATCTTGTTCAGAAAGTTCAGGCACATCAGATAAAAAATCGAAGAATCCTGCATTAACAGCACTCATTGATAGGACAATCATTGTTAAAGCCAATGAAGTTACCAAAATTTTTTTAATATTCATTTTTCCCCCCATATATTACTGACATTTAATTTAACTAAAGTTAATCTCGAAGTTTTCTTCGCTGATTATCAGTTTTCCAGAAGTAATTGAACCTTTACTTGAATCTGAAACAGCATTGTTAAACTTATTTGCTGGTTGATTTTTAACATGTACATTTAAAACATTGTTTTCCAAACTCAACTCACTAAAAAGATCATTAATACTTATATTATCATTGTTTGAACTTACATCTGAAATAATCGATGTATCTTCAGGAACAACAGCAATATCAATGGTTTTATTTTCATCAATTGCATTTTGAAGTTTATTCAATTGATCTTCTGAAGCATTTAATTCAATTTTAATATCACAATCGAAATATGCCAAATCTTCATGATTTCCTGTGGTTACTTCGGTTGATGGAACAACCCTGAAATCATATGAGGAAGATTGGATATTACCATCAATTATTCCAGAATCATTTCCTGAAAAATCGAAAAGTCCAGCATTAACAGCACTTACTAATGAAACAGTCATTATTAAAGCTAAAAAAATGACTAAAATCTTTCTAATATTCATTTTTCACCATCCTTAATATAAAAAATTTTTTAATACATGAATTTGATTGACTTTTCCTAAGAAATAATAAAGTCTCCAATTATGTCTTTATTGTTTGTTAAAATTCCAACAGACTTGTTGTCTTTTGCATAATAGAAAAAATAATTACCACTTTTCTCAAAGTGATGCAGATATCCATTAACACCATTTAATGTCATTGAATCATCATTTTCGTTTTCCCCTTTGATTTGTACATAAATATATTTATAAATTTAAATTATGGAATTTATCCTGCCCATTCACCAACGCCATCCCAACATGCTTCAAGATTTCTACCATTAACTCCTCTCATTGTAGCCATCCTATGTGCTTTAAGCATAAGACCCATCCCTCCAGCATCATATAATTTCTGTCCAATATTACGTAAAGGTTGAGACTCAGGAGAACGCATTATAAAACCACCAGGGTTACGGCTATATATCCTTACAATTTCATCCACACTTTCTTTCAATACTTTTTCTTTACTCGGCTTAAAAAAATCAAATAAACCCATAATATCACCTTTAACTATTTTTATCCTTAATATCGAAATTTTATCAAAGGATATATATGTACATATATAATAACTTTAATTTAAGTGAAATAAAGGAATTTATTTAGTTTTAAACTTTAACACCCCCATCACCAATTCAAAACCTAATTTCTAGAACGCTTTCATATATATCCAAGTGCAAAATCAAAAACCCAAAACTGAAAACTTCTCCGTTAATGTCAATCCCATCAATTTAAATCAAAACAAAAACTTCAGTTATTGTTTTCTAATGGCAATCGGTTTATATAATACTTTGTTAATGTTTACCCATTTTTAATAACAAGGCAAAAAATAGTGTTATGGCTTAAGCTATTGAAAATTGGTGTTATAAGTTATTGTGAATTTTTAAACCGATTTCGGTCAGTTTGTAGAGTCTTCCGGTTTCATCTTCTTCATTAACGCAAACAAGTATTTCTTTATCTTTTAAATCTCCAAGTATCCTTGAAACAAGACTGAATCGTGCATCCATCTCTTCAACTATTTCAGTTGGTGTTTTCATTGAAGTTGCAATGATCCTGATTACGTATAAAACGAATGTTTTTGTCTCAAATATACGTTGGATTTCAATTGGCTGTGCGTAAAATAATAGGGAGGAAGGAGGGTTCAAGTCAGCCCTCCGTAAACATCATTCATAGGTATGTAGCGGGATGGTG
>NZ_SUTK01000016.1 GCF_015062905.1 Methanobrevibacter thaueri | reverse complement strand
TATACATTAGTATACTTTATATAAAGCAAACTATATAAAGATTACCCTACATTTATATAGCTATCACTAAATAGACTTACACATTTACAAAATATTATATCAATTATAATATCTGTAGCTTCTTATATGCTACCAACTTTTTTATACTCAGAGAATATATTAATATTGAATATGTACTATCCACTATATAAATGTATTGTTTTTTGGTGAAAAAATAAGAATTTTTGAAAATAAAAATTATTTTAAAATTGCTCGTATGGCAATAACATCAACATTTTGCTTTTCTTTTGTATGAAAATTATAAATCTTTGGAATAGGGAAATTATACCCAAAAATATGAGTAATTTCAAGACCGTTATCTTCATAATATCTGATTAGAAAATCTTGTGTGGATGCCATGTGAAATGAATATAAAACATGAGGATTCAAATCGATTGCCCTTTGAACAAATTTCAAATCCTGACCGGAGTCCGCCTTTCTTTGAGATCCGAATGGAGGGTTTTGAAATACTGTATCTACATCAGACCCCCAATCAAATTCACAGATATCGCTGACGATGAAATCTGCATTGTCGACATTTAACTTATCTTTAACGTCGATTGCCAAACGAACAGAATCCTCATCGATATCCACACCAATTGATGAATTTGCCCCCATCAATGCAGATGCAATGGCAAATACTCCGGTTCCGCAACCCAGGTCAATGACATTACATCCTTCAATATCTCCAAGGGAAAATGCATTCCAAACCAGATCAGAGGCGATGACAGAAGGAGTGGTATACTGCTCAAGTCCAACCTTAGGTTTAGGATGGCCCGGAATTGATTGAAGTTTCATTTCCAAATGTTTTTTGCGAGTAATTTTTTTCATTAATCAAATATTTAATATATTATGTAATATATAATTATATATTAATGAAAAAATTCAGAGGTTTTTAAATGTTTGAAAAAATATTAATCGCAAATAGAGGAGAAATAGCCATTAGAGTAATGCGTGCTTGTCGTGAACTCGACATCAAAAGTGTAGCTATTTACTCTGATGCAGACAAAACATCTCTTTATACAAATTATGCTGATGAAAGTTATCCATTAGGAAACCCTTCACCTGCAAAATCCTACTTAAATATCGAAAAAATTATGGATATTGCAATTGAATCTGGAGCTGATGCAATACACCCAGGTTATGGATTCTTAGCTGAAAATCCTAAATTCGGTGAAGAATGTGAGAAAAATGGAATAAAATTAATTGGACCAAGCGGAGAAGTAATCAGTAGTATAGGAGACAAAATCACATCAAAAGCTCTCATGAAAAAAGCCGGAGTTCCAGTTATTGAAGGTACACCTGAAGGAGTAAGCGACATTGAAGAAGCTAAAGAGATAGCCAGTCAAATCGGATATCCTGTTATTGTAAAAGCTTCAGCAGGGGGTGGTGGAATTGGTATGCGTGCAGTTTATAAAGAAGAAGAACTTGTACAGGCAATCGAATCCACACAATCCGTAGCATCAACAAACTTCGGTGATTCAACAGTATTCATTGAAAAATATCTTGAAAAACCAAGACACATCGAATTCCAGATATTGGCTGACGAACACGGTAACGTAATCCACGTTGGAGACAGGGAATGTTCCATTCAAAGAAGACACCAAAAACTCCTTGAAGAAGCCCCTTCCCCGATCATGACCGAAGAGTTAAGGGAACAGATGGGTGGAAGTGCAGTCAAAGCTGCAGAATACATAGGATACAAAAGCGCAGGAACTGTTGAGTTCCTATACGACAATGGAGAATATTACTTCCTTGAAATGAACACACGTATTCAAGTGGAACACCCAATTACCGAATTGGTTACCAACACTGATTTGATTAAAGAGCAAATCAAGATTGCAAACGGCGATGAATTAACCTACAGTCAAGATGATATTAAAGTAACAGGTCATGCAATCGAATGTCGTATCAATGCAGAAGACCCACTTAACGACTTTTCACCTAATCCGGGTAAAATCACCGGTTACAGATCCCCTGGAGGACCTGGTGTACGTTTAGACAGTGGAGTTTATATGAATTATACAATTCCAACATTTTATGACTCCATGATTTCAAAATTAATCACTTATGGAAGAAGCAGAGACGATGCAATCAACAAAATGAAAAGAGCATTAAGCGAATATATCATTTTAGGTGTTAAAACCACCATTCCATTCCATAAAGCTGTTTTAAGAAATCCTAACTTTATTTCAGGAGACTTGAACACCCACTTCATCGATACCTACAAACAGGGCATCGAAGAAGAGATGGTCAATGTCATTGCAGAAGATTTAGAATATGTAAACAAATTAAAATCCACATTCATGCCTGCTAAGAAAATAGCTGCAATTTCAGCTGCAGTCGGATCTTACCTGACTGATGCAAAACAACAAATGGATAAACAATAAGTTTTCTGGAGATTTCGGATGAATAATGAAATCCAAAGCTTATTGAAAAAAGAAGGCATTACATCCGATGAGATTAATGATGCAAACATCAATGACTTTGCAGATTTAATTGAAGCAATTGGTAAAAAGAAAACAGAACACATTAAATCCTCTGAAATTTCAAAAGATTTAGACACAAAGTTTGTTGGACAAAATCTGTATATCTACAGAGAAGTAAATTCAACAAACACCATAGCCAAGTTCCTCTCCCAGAACGGGATTGGAAACGGCAGTGTTGTCATTGCTGAAAAGCAAACGGCCGGAAGGGGAAGGTCTGGAAAAACATGGGAATCACCATTGGGTGGAATATGGTTATCAATCATACTAACACCAAATGTTGATTACTCAAATATTCCTCTTATAACCTTGGCCACAGGAGTTGCAGTTGCAAAAACTCTTGAAAGAATTGAAGTTGAAAGTTGTGAAATCAAATGGCCAAATGACATCATGATAAACGGCAAAAAAGTCTGTGGAATTTTAACCGAAGCCACCACCAGTTTTAACAGCATAGAAAATGTCGTTGTAGGCGTTGGCATCGATGCCAATTTAAACATTGAAGATTTTCCCGAAGAATTAAAGGATAAAACAACAAGTCTTGAAATAGAACTTGGAAGAAAAGTGGATGAAAATCTTTTAATCAAACTCTTTTTAGAAGAAATTGAAGAAATTTTCGAATTGTTTAACCATGGCCGCCATGAAGAAATATTAAAGGAATGGAGAAAGCGGTCATATACAATAGGCAAAATTGTAGAAGTTAAAAAACCATTTAACCAACCATATGACGCCTATGCTCTAGGCATTTCAAAAGAAGGGTCATTGGTTGTTGAAAAAACTGACGGCACTCTTGAAAAAGTTATTTCAGGAGAATGCATTATAAAAAATTGAAATTGAATGTTATATCAAAGCATAACATTTTCCATTTCAAATTATGAAAAAATAATTTTTTTGCACTCATCTTCATTTGGGGCGATATCAACTAATTTATCAAATGAAGATTTGATTTTTTGAGACAGATCTTCCAAATCCAAATTAAACGCATCAGTAGTTGACAGGTCAAACCTTATTGTTGCTGATGCACCAGGCATCCCCACAGCAGGGATGGTAATTATTCCATGGTCATTTAGTAAAATCAGTGCAAATACAAAAGCCAAATCATTGTCTGACAAATCATGAGAAACATCAATCTCCCTCGCCAAACCTTCAGGAGTGAACATGACACCTGTTGGGGTTTTTTGAATATTGCTGAAGTTTTCATTTAACAAATCAAACAGCTGATCTTTTCTTTCAAAACTCTTTACAAGATTATCTCCGTTGAAATTTTTAATTCCATTCAACATGGCAAGAACTGCAGGCGGCTGAGCTTCAAGACCAAACTGATGGACCTTGACTTTGATTTCATCAATCAGATCCTTGCGGCCGGCCATTAATCCCCCTCTTGGACCAGGCATTAACTTGTCAGTGCTTGTAATTGCAATGTCCGCACCTAAATCACAGGCTTTTGGCTGATTAAACACAACAGTCCTAAGCCTTGCTCCGGATGCGTCATCAACCATTACGGGAATGTCTTTCTCATGAGCCATTTCAATTACTTTTTTAAATTCATCCTCATCAATCACTTCATGGTCCATTGTGGAACCTGTGACTACAACCAGTGAGGTATTTTCAGGTATTGAGAAATCTTCAAAAACATCAGTCTCGAAATAGTTCGCTCCAACAAGACTGCAACTTCGAGGTATTGACGGATGGGCAGGCAACTTTGCAAGATAATGCACCACATTAGAATCCTTTTCAACCAATGTCAATATGGTGGCTAAGATTCCTGAAGAGGTCCTGTTTAACGGAAGAACCTTTTCACCGCCCATATGCTCAATTCCGACTTCCTGAAGAGCATCTTCAAAAATAGCTGGACCCACATAGGTTTCCAGAAGGCTTAACTCTGATGGACTTGCGATAAATCCACCAGACAGGCCTGTTAAGTCAAATAAAAATTCGCGCCCCTTGTTTTCAACTATGTCCTTAATAATTGACAGGGCATTTTCTCTTTTTTTAACTTCATCTAAAGAACTGTTAACTATCATCTAATCTGAATCGTCTAATTGCAATTTATAATCTTCAAAGAATTCTATGATTGACTTCAATTGTTTTTCAGTAATATCAATAGATGTGTATTCTTCATCTTCAGGAACTTGATAATAGTATTCAGCAAATAAGACTTTACCTTCAGGACTTGTGAAGATAGTTATTCCATCGGTAAGCTTATCAGGATTCTTATTTTGGAATTCAATCTCAAAAGAAGTTCCGAATTTTTGAAAAAACTTCTCTTTTTCTTCAGGTTCCCTATTACTTTTTCTGATTTTTGCCATTCTAGATTTGAATTTTTTTTCTGCAACTTCATCAATGTCAGCCATAAATACACTTCCTCTTTATTATGTAATACAAAATAATAATAATTTAAAATATACTATAAACTAATCTCATATATAAGCATTATTATTCTAAATTTCTTAATCATATAAACTATTGCCATGACTGTCCATAGCAACAATGAGCGGTCCAAAATCCTTAACCTTCAAATTCCACATGGCTTCAGGCATTCCCAAGTCGAGCCAGTCCACACTTTCTATCTTTTCAACAGCATCAACATACAATGCGGCACATCCTCCAGTGGCCACCACATATAATGCATTATTGCGGACCAAAGCCTCCCGCACAGTATCATCCATTCCACCTTTACCGATGACAATTTTAGGACCCATATCCAAAACATCACTTTGGTAAGGATTCATTCTCATTGAAGTGGTTGGTCCAATAGCTACCATCTGATAGTCATCATCTTTTTTTGTTATTATCGGCCCTGCATGGAAAAGCACTGCTCCTTCAATATCTAATGGAGCGCCCTGTTCAATAAGGCGTTTGTGTGCTTGATCTCTTGCGGTCAAAATATTTCCAGTCAAATAAACTACATCGCCAGCTTTTAACTCATCTAAATTTTCATCCTTAATTGGAACATTCAATCTTTTTTCCATATATCCACCCTAAAATTAATAATAATCTTTTTATTAAGAGAGTAATAAAAATATAACTATAAATATATAAAATTTTTAGATTTAATAAATTTAATGGCTAAAATGCCACGAGGAAAAAATATGTCAAGCATGAGCAGTGTTGCAGGTTTATCAAAATTTATAAAAACATTACCTGACACCAAATATTCAATAATTGGAATGATGATAATAAGCTTTCTGATTGGAAGCCTTTATTATGCTATCGATTTGACACCCAACCAGGGAATCATTGAAGATTTCATTTATGGGGGATTATTTGGATTTATAGTTCTTGGCATCACTTCTATAATGAGTGGAGCCCTGAACCAGCAGGTAATAAGTGGTCTTAATGGAATCAACTTGAAAATTAAGCATTCAATGTTTCTGTCAGCTCTTTCAATGACCATTTTAGGAATATTTGTACTGCTGGGATGCATAATTTCCAGACTGATAAATGTGGACATATTCATAAATTCAATGATATTTGCTTGCGTTTTGATATATGGTTTCAATACATTGGTATTCTGGGCAACATCCAAAGTCAGATTTTCCATAGCTGCAATGACAGGATTTATTCAGCCGGTGCTCATCATAGCCATGTACATATCAATATCATTTTTATTTATTGATACAAGCTTTTTGGGACCTGCCATATTCCAGATTAGCCTTAAGGCATTTGTTGCATCAATAATATTTGTTATCGCAATTTATGCATTCATTACAGTCATTGCTTCCCCATTCAAGAAAAATCTGGGAATAGGAGTATTGGATTTATTAAGTCTATTTATCGCCCATATGAATGAAGGATCAAACTCCCTCGAGGGATTGTTTGAAAATATGAGCGAAGCTATTGACACTATTGTTACATTCGTTAGTTTTAAAACAGAAAATGGAATTAAAGCGCTGTTCATATCTCCATCCGTACATCCAGGACCTTTAGGAGATTTAGGCGGTTCCAATATGCCGACTCTGCTTGCAAACAAATTTGATTTCTTTACCATGGTTGCACACGGCCCTTCAACACATGACTTTAACCCGATTGCAGTCAGTGAAATCGACAAGATAGAAAACTCCATTAAAAAAGGCCTTGAAAGAATTGAATATTCTGAAAGTGCAAGTAAATTCGTTAGGTATAACTGTGAAAAGGCGAATATCGGAGTTCAATTTTTCAACGAAGGAATGGTGATACTGTCCACTTTTGCTCCTGAAGCTGTTGATGATATCGAATTCGGTGTTGGACTTACAATGATGGCCCAAAGCAGAAACCATTGTAATGTCAAAGATTCAGTGATTGTAGACTGCCACAATTCATTCACTGCTGAAAGTGGAGAAGTCCTTCCTGGAAATTCTGAAGTATTCCAGTTAATTGACGTTATTGATGCAATCAATCCAGAACAGGAAAAATATGACATCAGGGTAGGATGCCATGCAGACAACATGGATGACCTTGACAAGAATGATGGAGTTGGTGAAAGCGGAATAAAGACCATGATTGTTGAAGTTGATGGTCAAAGGACCGCTTATGTATTATTTGACGCCAACAATATGGAAAAAGGATTCAGACAGGAAATTATAGATGCAGTAAGTGACCTTGAAATCGATGAAATTGAAGTGATGACAACCGATACACATACAGTAAATACCATTTCAAGAGGATATAATCCAATCGGAATTGTAAAAAGAGCTGAAATTATAGAATATACTAGAGCCAGTATAATTGAAGCAATTAAAGATTTAGAAAAAGTTGAAGTTGGAACTGGAACCAATAAAATTAAGAATCTTAATACATTCGGCCCTAAAAATTCAACAGAATTGATTTCAACAATAAGTTCCGTTGTGGCTGTGAGTAAGATTATAGCTCCAGTTTTGCTGATTACCTCATTATTTATCGCATTTGTATGGATTTTCTTCGGCGGTTTATAAATACATTACAAATAAAGTGTATGCAATAACCCATGTAAAGAAGAACGGAGAGATTCCATCCCATAACCATTGACTGAATCCGGAGATTTCGTCACCTGCGATTTTTTGAGAGAATTGGCCGACAAAATATAATATTATTACAGCAATGAAAAATGCAAATACGTCATTTTTAAATCCGAACCAACCAGCAGTCAAAGCTGCGGAAAGCAAAGCAGCAACAAGACCTGCAACAATATGAATACTTGTAACTTTGATAGTAGTGTCCATTTATATCCTCCATTAAATTAAATATATTAATATAATTTTAGTGATTATAATATATTAAGGTATTGATTAAAAAGGTGTTTGATAATGAAGTCCATGTCCAATGTTGACATTTTTACAGTAAGCAATGAATTGAATAATCTATTAAGCGGAGCCAGAGTCGATAAGTCATTCCAACCGACAAAGGATATAGTCGTTATGAGATTCCACGTTCCAGGAACCGGAAGGGTCGACCTGGTTATGCAATGCGGATCAAGGATACATACAAGCCAGTACCCACTTGAAAATCCGACCACACCACCGTCATTTCCAATGCTTTTAAGAAAAAGGGTAAAGGGAGCTCATGTTGAAAGCATCAAACAACATAATTTTGACCGTGTAGTGGAGATAAAAGTCAAAAAGGACAAATACTACACAATAATTGTTGAACTGTTCGACAAGGGAAACATAATCCTTTTGGATGATGAGAATAATATCATTTTGCCTCTTAAAAGGAAACGTTTGAGTGCCAGGGACATCAGTTCAAAAATCGAATACGCATTTCCCGAAGAGAGGGGAATCAATCCTATGACCATTACTGAGAATGAATTTAAAGAGGTCTTCAATGACTCCGAAAGTGATGTCGTGAGGACCCTTGCAATAAATGGGCTTGGAAGCTTATATGCCGAAGAGGTTATTAAAAGGGCTAATGAGATAACCGCACTGGACAAGAATACCCCGAATAATGAATTAACCGAAAAGCAATTAGAAGGATTATATGCAGGATTTAAAAACCTGTTCGATAGCCTTACAGAAGGCAACATTAAGCCTCAAATAGTGAAGAGCGAATCCAAGGAAGATGTCGTTGCACTTGATTTGATAAAATATGAAAATTTTGAAAAGACATACTTTGAAAGCTTTAATGAAGCATGCGACGAATTCTACTCAAAAAAAGTCAACACCAGCATAAAAAATACCAGGGAATCAGCATGGAACAAGAAAGTAAACAAGTTTGAAAAAAGGTTACGTTTACAACAAGAAACACTCGATAATTTTTACAAGACCATCGAAGACAGTCAACATAAAGGAGAGGTTATCTATTCTAATTACCCTACCATCGAAAACGTAGTAACTGTCGTTAACCAAGCAAGGAGTAAGGACTACTCTTTTAAAGAAATTGGAAAAACATTGAAAAAAGCCAAAAAAGACGGAATGGCAGAAGCGCAAATCTATGAATCAATAGATAAGATGGGCGTTTTGACATTAAACATTGACAACACCACACTAAATATAGATCCAAATTTGACAATACCTGAAAACGCTGAAAAATATTATGAAAAAGCAAAAAAAGCAAAAAGAAAAACAAAAGGTGCTCAAATAGCTATCGAAAATACCAAAAAACAGCTTGAAGAGATCAAAGCCAAAAAGGACATTGCAATGGAAAATATTGCCGTTCCTAAAAAGAGAGTGAAAAAGGACCTCAAATGGTATGAAAAATTAAGATGGTTCTTAAGCTCCGACGGACATCTGGTGATTGGAGGACGTGACGCCAACAGTAACGAGAGTGTCGTGAAGAAATATCTGGAACCTAATGACATTTACTTGCATGCGGATATACATGGGGCATCATCAACTGCCATAAAGTTGAATGGTGATGAAGTAAATGACAGTCTCCTTAAAGAATCCGGTGAGTTTGCGGCATCATTTTCATCTGCTTGGTCGATGGGCTTCACATCTCAAGACGTATTTTGGGTCAATCCGGACCAGGTTACAAAGACTCCCGAATCAGGGGAATTTCTTGCAAAAGGATCATTCGTTATAAGGGGCCATAGAAATTACATCAGAGGCGCAAGGGTAAAATTGGCTATTGGAATTGTTGATTATGAAGGAAAAAGGATAATGGTAGGTCCAATAGACTCCTTAGAAAAACATTGCGATAATTATGTTGTAATAAAACCGGGATTCACCAAAAAAGAAGCGATTGCCAAAAAGATTATACACAAAATAAATGAAGATGACTTATTAACTCTCGATGACATCATAAGAGTATTGCCGTCTGGAAAATGCGATATCGATGAGGAATATCATCAAAGAAAAAAATATGAAAAAAATTAATCCTGATAATTTTCAGGATTAAATTCAAAATACTCGTCAGGATTCATAACCACAACATCAATATTAGGGTTAAACTGACTTACAAAATTAGCAAATATTGCAGGGTCCTGCTCAATAGGCGGGAAAGTGTTGTAATGCATCGGAACAACAACCTTTGGATTCATCCACATTGTAGCGAGAGCCGCTTCAAAAGGACCCATTGTAAACTTATCACCAATAGGAACCAGCACAACATCAGGTTTATAGATTGCACCGATTATATCCTTCATGTCACCAAACAATCCAGTATCTCCACAGTGATATATTTTAGTTCCGTCTTCAAAAGTTATTAAGAAGCTTGCAGCAGTTCCCCCCGGAACAATTTCTTCAACCATGTCTATGTCGGAAGAGTGTTTAGCTTCAAGCATAGTAAATTTAATATTTCTGAATATGAAAGAACCGCCAATATTGACACTAATGTTTCTTATACCTTGTTTTGCTAAAAAGAGTGAAATCTCATGGATACATGCAATAGGCGCATTGGTACTATTGGATATCTCCAATGCATCTCCAAAGTGGTCTGAATGTCCATGAGTGAGCAGAATAATATCGGGATTTAAATCCTCTACAGGAACATCGCATGCAGGATTGTTGCTAATGAATGGGTCAATCAGGATTTTGACATTGTCATCGCTTATTATTTCAAAAGCTGAATGTCCAAGCCACCTAATTTCCATTATTTAGCACCACCAGCAGCCATAATAACATTTTCATCCAAATTAGATGCTATGTTCCAAGTCTTTTCAAAGTCTGCCCTTATGTTTGAAATGGAATTCCTATCATTATAGATAGCACCATATTCCACATCACCCTTACCTTCAGAAATAATCATAGCGTAAGAGTCATCAGTAATTAAATTAATGGAATGTACCTTTGGAACAGTCTTAATGTGTACTCCTTGTTTAATAAGAGATGAAATTAAAAACATGTAGGACATGTCTGAAAGATCAAACTCGTTGATGATTACCCTAGAATAGATTGTTGGAACATGAGATAAGAACATGTCAGACAAATCGTTCAAGGAAGGGATTTCCAGCATTATCTCCTTATGAACATTAACCGCAAGGTTATCAAATGCCTCTTTGGAAGTTAGCATACCATCATCGGTAAGCACATAACTGTTTAGAGATTTTGGAACCGGCAAACTTTCAGGATTGTTTACATCAATCTTAATCTCCCTTGCAGGAACTTCAGGAGCCCTTTTAGTAGGAGCATCAAAAACAGGTTCAAGTGCTGGCCTTTCTACCGCCAAAGCTTCTTGAATCTCATTAGAATTATCTGTTGGTTCAACAATGAATTCCGGAATCTCTTCTACGTAATAATCTCCTTCCCTTCTCTTAGGAGCACGTGTAACTTTTAATGGCTTACCATAATATGGTTCAAAATCAAGCTGATTGTCAAAATTGACTTCTGATTCCTTTTGAGGCACAACTCTTAAAACAGCTTTTGAACTTCTGTCATAATCATCATTGAAGTAACTGCCGTCGGAACTTGGATAATCGCCAATTTCCAATTCCTCAAAAGCAGAATCATCATAATCATTGAATTCTTTTCTTACTCTTAACGGTCCATTAGATTTATTATCATCGGATTTCTTTTCAAAAGCACTGAAAGAAAGTCCGCCATTTTCTCTGGACTCTAAAAATTCTTTAATTTTATTAGTAGTTCTATCCGCATTAGATTCAACAAAATAACTAACCAGAAGGATTATTCCAACAATTGAAATAACCAGACCTACAATTAAAAGTATGTCTATTAGGTTATAGACTGCTGTTTCATATGCGATGAGAATACCTATTACAAATAAAATAAAACCTGAAACTAATTTAATTGTATTTCCCACGTTTTCACCCTATCAAATATTATCACTCTATATTTAACTATTAATTAATTTATTTAAAACCATTTATAAAGTTATTGGAAAAAATAAGAAAAAATAAGAAAAAATCAGGGAAAAATAAGGAAAATTATTAAAAAGTAATACTTTTTTAAAGAATAGTAATATTAATATAGTAAAAAATCCTAAATAAGATTGGTGAAAAAAATGAAAAAAATGAAAAAATTCTTCAAAGAAAATTCCGGTCAAGGTGCCGCAGAATACATTCTTCTGTTTGGAGGAGTTATTGTTATAGCACTGCTTGCATTAACAATATACCGATCATACATGAACACAAGTGATGTCAGCCTAAAAGCCAAGGACGATATCATAGATGTTAGAAATACAATACTCGACAACAGAACTCATGTATAGAAAAAAACTTGATAACAAAGGACAGGGAAGCGCTGAATTAATCTTGATCATCGGAGGATTAATAATTATCGTTCTCCTTGTCGGAAGTTATATGTCCCATATAACAGAACAAAGTCAAACAAACATTAAAAATTTGTTACAAAAAGAAAGAGATTTTCTGATAAATAAAATATGAAAATGGAGAGATACACTCTCTATTTTCAATCCAATAATGTGTTTAGAATTTCAGTCCAGGATTCAGAATTGATATTGTCCAATTTCATAGAGGTTCTAGACAAAATTCTAATATCCTGAGGACATGCATTTACACAGGCTCCACATAAGTTACAGAAGTCCAGATTGGTAACGGATTTTCCGTCTACAATCTCAACAGCATTGCACGGGCAAACGTCAAGACAAGCATGGCAGGAATCTCCTTTACATACCTTCTCATCATTTTCAACCAGTTCCAATGTACCCTCAAATGGTTTAGTTATTGTAATTGCATCGACAGGACAAATCTCCGAACACCATGAACAGTTAACACATGAAGATTCTGAAATCAATGTTTCACCGGTGATTTCAACCGCTTCAATTTCATCATAGTACATGCATGTGGAACAGACTTGATTGATTGCATCTTCAGGACATACTCTCTTACAAATTCCACAGAAGATACATTTGTCCAAATCAACTTCAATGGAATTGTTTATCACATCATTGCTAGCTGTTGGAACATTTTTAATAATGATAGCTCCAGCAGGACACATGTCTGCGCAAAAAGAACAATAAATACATTTTTCATCATCAATATCCATTTCCCCTCTCACCAAATCCACAGGATTTGGGAGGTTTCTTCTAAAGAAAATGGAATCCTGAGGACAAACTGCATGGCATCTTCCACAATAAATGCACTCCTCATCATTCACTTCAGATTCAATGTCCCATTTAGGATAAGATTCAATGTCCTTAATATCAGTTTCCCCGATAGTCAATGATAATGCATCAAATGGACATGCAACTGAACATAATCCACAGAATACACAAGATTCGGCATTAACAGACACCAAATCCATTTCGATTAATCCTCGTGCAACTGGCACAATAGGACCTAACCTTAAAGAATCAGTCGGACATACACTAACACATATCCCACAACCAATACAATAATTGTCTTTGTAGGATAATTTACGGTGTTCCTCACCAGTTCTTTCAATGTTAAACATTGTTATCCCTCATGCTTTGGAAATAGCTTGATTTGGGCAATTTTGTATACAAAGATCACAATCATCACAATTTTCAGGAACGACTTTTACATCGCCATCCTCTTCTATGATTGCTCCTTGTTCACAAAGTTTAATGCATAAACCTTGAACTGGACAATTTTCAATGTGTCCACATACATCAGGGTCGATTTTTACTGCCATATAACCACCTCTCTCTTCTTAAAATATTCATTTTACACAAATAAAATATTTTATCATAAAATTATTGAATGAACTTCCCATTCTGATTGATTTCTCCTCGTCTAATGCGTGTAGAAGAAATAGGAGTTCCATCATAAGCCAAAACAAAACTAACTACAACAATATCAAGTGGAGGCATTCCTTTAGAAACCCTAATCTCATTGATTTCAACTGCGGTAGGCTCAGTCTCTTCGCTTACCACAATAGCTTCAATATTCTCATCATATATTGTGGTTCCATAAGGATCTTCCAAGGGAACAACGACAAAATTAGATTTATCTGAAAAAAAAGATTTGAGATTAGACATCCTAACTTTACAGGAATCTATATCTCCTTTTAATCCTCCAAATGCATCAGAAGTGACTCCAATTTCAATTTGATTGCCAATTTCAAAAGCTGTGGACAATAACTTTTTATGTCCGTCATGAAATTTATCAAAAGTTCCCCCTACAGCCACTTTATTATATCTTTTAGAATTCATAAAAATGTCCTAATTAGCTTGTTACATAAATATTTAGTAAAACTATTATAAATTTATAGCTATGAAAAAAAGAAAATTTAAAAAAAATAAAAAAGTAGTTGATTAGAATGGCAGACTTCTGTAATAACCATTAAGTCCATATGAATTAGCATTCCAATTAACTACATCACCTAACGAGTTTCTTGTACTTGTAGCGTCAGCAACAACCCAAGTATCACCAATCAACACTTGAGCCCAAACGTGTCCGAATGTACTTCCACTTGAAAAAGTACATACACCATGAACATACCTGGCAGGCATTCCGGCTGCCCTATACATTGCTACAAGCACATGTGCATGGTCTACACAATTACCTGTTCCTGCATTTAAAGATCCAACGGCACCATATCTAGTGTCATAATAGAAACTATAGGATACAGTGTCTCTCACATAATCGAAAATTACATTCGCTTTTTCCTCTTCACTCTTACAATTTTTGGTCAACTTATAAACCAAGTTCTTGATTTTTTCATTGTTGACTTCACAGTTTTCAGTAGCCAACAAATAATCCAGCAAATTGTCGATTGTATTCTTACTGTTTAAAACTCCATCATGTGATGAAGATGAACTAGAGTAAGACTGAACCTTTACGTGAGAAGGCATTTTATTATGTGCACGATAGTAATTAAGTATATCCGAAAATGCATAAACCAATCCATCATAACCGATAGATCCGACGTTAGAACTTACAGAATTAGGTAGTTTACCTTTTGATTCACCGGTTTTAACTATACTTTTTGCAACACCAAGATAATCCTTCAGATATCCCAAATCTCTTGCAGATTTAGGACTGCTTGGACTTTTCAGGAATTTGACAGGAATATCTTTTTTCTTACCTGCATCTAATTGAACGATAGCTTTTGAAGCTATATATAAGTAATCTGAAGTTTTAAATGGGATGTTGCCTATTTTGACAGATGAAGGCAACTTATGATTTTTGGAGATATACTTATTGACATTTTTAGAAGCAGCGAGAATATTTTTAACAGATACCTTACTTACAACATAAATGTGTGCTGATTCCTTATTGTTGTCCTGGTAAACATTAATCTTATGAGCCCCTTTAGATACTTTACCTAAAGTTACCCAAGCATTACCCTTAGCGTTACTTTTAGAATTTATATATTTACCGTTGAATTTAAATACAACATTCTTACCGTTAACCGGCTTGTTTTTCTCATTGACTATCTTAGCAGAATAGCCAACACCCTTTCCATTCAAAACAAAGAGGTCATATGCTACAATTTTGGTTCCTTTAACTTTAAGGAGATTAGTTATAGGAGCAGATTTATAAAATGGATCTGAAACTATTGTCTTCATATTATACAAACCAGTGCCCTTAGCTATATACAATTTAGCAACACCATTTGAACCGGTTTTATAGATATACGGCTTGTCATTGCCTATAACAGTCTTGACAGAAACCCCTTTAAGAGGTTTTCCGGATGAATCCTTAACGTATACCTTATACTTTCCATTCTCATTTGATTTCATTGTCAGATCTTTTGCACTTACCTTAGCAACAATTTTTAGGATTATAATTCTATTTGAACCGTGACTATAATCCTTTGATCCTGAAGCCAAATAGGAATATTTTACGATGTGGTTACCTGGCGCCACATTTTTTAAAGAAAGCTTGGCCTCTCCCTTAGCATTGGTTCTGATAAAAGTAGCTTTTCCATTTATTTTGAATTTAATGTCCTTGCCCGCTAAAGCATTACCGTCAGTGTCTGTTAATTTCACCTTAAACTTGGATCCGTCATTGTATGTCATTACCAATATTTTTGATGTTAAAATTGTAGTCGGATTATCGACCACTAACTCAGTACTGCCGGAAGAAGAATAATAATTATCGTTACCGTCATACTTAAAACTAATTTTATGAGTACCTTTGGAAAGAACAGGGATAGATATGGCAGCTTCCCCCTTCTCATTAGTCCTTGCGGTTACTGTTTTCTTATTATAAGTAAATGATACAACTTTATTCTTAAGCAATACGTTATGTTTTGATTTTAAAATGACTTTGAATGAACCTTCCTCGTTTACAGGAATATATGTTTGTTTAGCATCAAATTGAGTTCCCTCTTTTTTAACAATTATGTTATATAAAACTTTTTGCTTGGAATAAGGATTAGTTAAATCAATAACATATTTGCCTGGGAACAGATTGACGTTAATGGTGGCAACACCTTTAGCGTTAGTTTTTGCAGTATAAGTTTTACCATTCAACTTGAAAGAAACCTTAGTATTTGCCAACACTGCAGCATCTTTCCAGAATGTTACCTGATACTTATACGCTGATTTAGAGTAGGTAGTTAAATCACTTCCAACTACAGATGACAATACATTAACTTTTTTAGAAAGTGAAGAGGACTCATAATTAGAATTTCCCCCATATGATAATGAAATAGTATATGATCCAACTTTTAAACTGTCAGTTTTAATTGAAGCAACACCCTTATCATTAGTGAATCCATAATAAGATTTTTTATTCACTTTAAGAGTTACTTTCTGATTTTTTAAATGATTGCCATTATTGTCCTTTAAGATAACCTCAAAAATAGTTGATGATTTTCCATAGTGAGTATCATACGCTTTTAGATGTGTAGATACCTTACTAGCAGCAACAACACTTGAACTGCCAGCGCTGACTATATTATTGCTTGAAGTTGCAGCAACAACGCTATCAGCACTTGAACTTAAAGCATTTTCCCCAACTGCTTCAGCTTCATTGGAAGTTAATTTTTCTTGATAATCATCCTCACAATCAGAACTAGCATTTAAAGCCCCATCATCAGGATAATTCCCCAAATTATCATCATGAGAATTAACTATATTAGTCTCTGAGATAGAAACCTCGTTAGAAATTTCTAATTTATTGTTTGCAGATGATGAATCAACATCATCCCCTATTAAATAATTTGAATCTTCTGTATCTGAAACATTAATTGATTCGGTTGCACTGACAGCTCCAACTGCAAGGAACACCATCAATACAATAAAAATCATTAATGATCTGTTTTTAATCGAAATTTTTCCACCTCTTGGTTCTCATTACGAAAATTTTATAGCAAAATATGATTATACTAGGTATTAGTATTTCATAATGAGTGGATAAAACTTATAAGACTTATCTTATATAAATGTTTTTGAAACTCCAATAGGCAAAAAGCCCATTTAAATTACTCAATTCATGAAAAAAAGGTTAAAACAAGATATAAATCGCCAATTAAGTAAAAAACATGGTGAAATTATATATGATAAAATCAAAAATCCTAAAATTTATCCATGATTTTAAAAAGCTGATAAAAAGAAAAATTTAAAATTAGTAATACTTAATATTAAAAATTAAAAATAATTCAATAATTGCATTGAAATCAAAAGAAAAATTGTGGCGATAATTAAAAATAACATGAAATGAAAATATTATACTGAAAATAGGCAATTTATTTGATAATTGAAAAATCTGAAAAAAAGTTGATTTGATGTTGTATGAGAAAAATCTTTTCCAAAAAAATTACAAGAAAGTTGATATAAGATTTGGATTATGCTATCCGAATATTTATAGAACTGCAATGTCATCAATGGGTTATAATATCTTATATAATTTAATAAACGAACGTGAGGACACTTGGTGTGAAAGAATAATTTATCCCGACATTAAATCAATTGAATCAAATACTCCCCTTAAGCATTTTGACATAATAAGCTTTTCTCTCCAATTTGAAGAGGACTATTTTCAATTACTGGAAATATTAAGAGATACAGAAATTCCTCTGAAAAGGGAAGATCGAGGCGAAAATGACCCTCTAATCATAGCCGGAGGCCCTTGCGCCAGCGCAAATCCGATGCCATTATCCGACTACATTGATCTTTTCATCATTGGAGAAGGTGAAGAGACAATTAACGAATTATTGGATGTTTATAAAAATTTCAAAAAAGATTTGAAGAGATTTTTAGATATTGAGGGAATTTACATTCCTGAATTCAACAATAAAGCAAAAATGAGGGTAGTAGAAAATCTTGACGAAACATACCATATCACCCAGCCGGTCATCAGCAGAAGTGATGATGAAAATTACCAAAGCATCTTCAACAATTCAATAATGTTAAATGTTTCAAGAGGCTGCACAAGAGGCTGCAGGTTTTGCATGGCGGGCTATCTCTACAGACCAATGAGAGAAACCAGCTGGGAAAAATTGATTGATATTGCACTTGAAAACAGAAAGAATACAGGATTGAATAAGATTACGCTGATTGGGGCTGCAGTTTCTGACTACAGCAATTTAGACAAATTAATAAAGGGTCTTGAAATAGAAGGATTTCAAATTTCAACACCATCACTTAGAATTGAATCCATTACAAAAGAAACCCTGGAAAGTCTGAAAAAGAGTGGGCTGAAAACAATTACCCTTGCACCTGAGTCAATAGGCAGACTTAGAAAAGTAATAAACAAGGACATACTGGAAGAGCAAATTTTTACAGTAATAAAAAATGCTGTCGAACTTGACTTCAACATCAAATTATATTTTTTAATAGGCATTCCTGGTGAAAGCATGGAAGACATTCATGACCTCTGCGAGTACATGAAAAAAATCGCCAATATGCACAAGAATCCGAAAAGAGTGAAATTCAGTGTGAATCCGGTGATCCCCAAACCCCACACTCCACTTCAATGGGAAGGTTATGATTTCAAGGACATTAAAAAGAAAACCAGATATATTAAAAAAGAAATGAAAAATTATAACATAAAGTGCGAAAGTCCTAAAAAAGGACTAATCCAATATATATTGTCTTGTGGAGATAGGGGTGTTTCTGCACTTATTGAAAAATCACTAACACAACAACCTACACTCAAGGAGTGGAAAGAATTGACTCCAGATTATGATATTGATGATTTACTACCATGGAGCAATATTGATGTCGGCATAAACGAAAGATTTTTAAAAAATGAACATAAAAGATTAAGAAACCTGAAGCAAACACCATGGTGTGAAACATCATCATGTTACAATTGCGGAGTATGCGAAAAATGATTACTCGAAAAAAATAAATTTACTATAATAATATATATTATAATAAGTGAGGCAATATTTATGATACAACCTGCAAGTAGAACAAAATTAATTGAATTATCATTGATTAGAAAAATGTTTGAAGTGACAAATCCAGATGCAATAAACCTGGGAATTGGAGAACCTGATTTTGATGTTCCGCAAAACATTAAAGATGCAATGAAAAAATCAATAGATGAAAACATTACACATTACAGTCCAAATAAGGGATATATAGAATTAAGGGAAGAGATTGTTAAAAAATTCAAAAAAGACAACGGAATAAATACCGATCCGGAAAATGTCATTGTGACAGTCGGTGCCAGTGAAGCATTATACATAAGTGCACAGGCATTTATGGAACCTGGTGATGAAATCCTTTTGCCGGACCCTAGCTTTTTACTATATAAATCTGTCATTAACCTGGCCGGAGGAAGCATCGTACCTGTAGACTGCAAGATGGAAAATGAATTTAAATTGAAAGCTGAAGATGTTTTAGAAAAAATTACTCCAAAAACAAAAGCGATTTTCCTAAATTCCCCATCAAACCCAACAGGAGCGGTTATGGAAAAAGAGGATATCAAAGCAATTGCAGACTTATCAATGGACCATAACTTTTTAATCATTTCAGATGAAATCTATGAAAAAATAATATATGATAAGAAACATTACTCCCCTGCTAAATACAGCGATAATGTGATTACAATCAATGGGTTTTCAAAAACCTATGCAATGACCGGATTGAGAATAGGTTATATGACTGCAAACGACGAACATACCGAAGAACTGTTTAAAGTGCATCAAAACAGTATCGCATGTTCAAACTCCACAGCGCAACTAGGAGCATACGAAGCATTGACCGGACCACAGGATGATGTCAAAAAGATGGTTGGAGAATTCCAAAGAAGAAGGGATTTAATTGTATCCCGTTTAAATGGAATGGGATATGAAACAGTTAATGCGGAGGGTGCTTTCTACGTATTCCCAAAAATTGAAGATGAAAACTTTGTACAAAAAGCTGCCGAAGCCGGCGTGATTACAGTTCCTGGATCCGCATTTGGAGAAAATGGTAAAAATCATATAAGAATGTCTTATGCAAATTCCTATGAAAACATTGAAAAGGCTATGGATATTTTAGAAGAGCGTGTAGTGAATGGATGAGTATAGAAATAAAGCTGGAACCAAAGCGTCTACAATCGCTATCATTGCGAACTGCATTCTAACCGTTTTAAACATCGCTGTTGGAATAATGAGCGGAAGTTATGCATTGGTGTCTGAAGGAGCACACACCCTTTCTGATGTTATAACCTCAATAGTAGCATACGCAGGATTCAAAATAGGACAAAAACCAGCGGATAAAGAACATCCAATTGGACATGGTCGTGCAGAGGCCATAAGCGGATTGGTTATTGTTGTATTTTTAGTGGTAGTAGCGTATGAAATCATCACAGGCGCTTTAGAAAAGATAATACATCCGGAATTGATTACAGTTCCAGGTGTATATGCTGCAATGATGGCAGTCTTTGGCATATTTATTAACTTCATCATAAGCGAGTACATTATTAGAATTGGCAAAGAAATTAAAAGTCCAGCCATAGTTGCAGACGGAAAGCATCAAAAAACAGATATATTCTCATCAATTGCAATTTTATTCGGAGTTGCTGTATCAAATATGGGATACCCAATTTTAGATCCTATTGTTGGACTTGTAATTGGTTTATTGATTTTAAAAACTGCACACAGTATTGGAAAAGAAAATATAAACAATATAATGGGAAAAGTACCTTCTCAAGAACTGATAAATGAGATAAAATATATTGCCGACAACACACGAGGCGCCCATAACACACACAACATTAAAGTTGACTATTTCGGACCATATGCCACAGTTTATTTGCATATTGAAGTTAATGGAGAAATGACATTAAGCGAATCACATAAAATCGTGCATACTGTGGAAAATAATATCTTAAAGGAAATTCCAGAAGTAAAATCAGTAATGGTACATGCATGCCCAATAGGATTAACCTATGACCATGACCAAAAAATTGATGAATAAAAACGCCGGGACCGGGATTTGAACCCGGGTGGTCATATGACCATCGGATTAGCAGTCCGACGCCGTACCAGGCTGGGCCATCCCGACATATGAAAAATAGTATACTAAATTATATGTAAAAACTCATTAATAAAGTTAATCGTTTGTATATAAATGGCATGTTCAAAAGTGGACTAATCTCAAAAATATAAGTGATCTAAAAATCCAACTCCACCCCGGGATTCTACAAGCATTGCATGTTAACAGTAGAGCTGCTCCCTTCCGGGCCTGACCCGTTTCCATATCAGAGGTGACTAGCCTTTACCCTCCAGTAAAAACTTCACCACCACCAATCCTGTAGGACGAGGTTTCTATATTGTTTTTCTAGGCTCATATTTCCTTAAAAAGCCGCCTTTTGAACTTCGACTGCACCAAAGGGGGTGTGTGCTTACAGAGGACCCCTAACCCTCCAGTCTAGCCAAACTTTATATTTGATTTTAATATTATATAAATGTTATCAAAACAGCAAAAAAAATAGGGAAAAATATGCAAAAAATCAATTAAAAAGATTTTCTAGAAAAAAAATTATTTACAGTAACTAAGTTAAAATGAATAAAATTTAAAAAAAATAAAAGATAATGGGAAATATTAAAGTATCTTCTGAATTATATCTCCATCAGAAATAATTCCCACTAATTTATCTCCATCAAGAACAGGAAGCTGATTTAAGATTCCTGAAGAAGAAACACCGTCTTTCATTACCTTAAGAGCAGTTTCAATAGTATCTTCAGGAGATACTGTTACCACTGGAGAAATCATGATTTCTTCAACACTTGTACCTAATTCATATTTATCTAAAATAAGGTTATGTCCTACATCAGTTGCAGTTATAATCCCTATTAATTTATCATCTTCCACAACAGGAAGAGAACTGATTTTATGTTCCATCAATTTTTCAAATGCATTTACAACATCGACATCTGAAGTAGTTGTTATTACATCAGTTGTCATGATATCTTTAACTTTCTTGTTTAACATTGTCTACACCACCAAATTCCTTGAGAATATCATCCACCATAATTTCAATAGTTTCATTAATATCCACATTATTAATTATACGTGTATCGTGAATCTTTGCTTGTTCAATCAGAAACCCTTGAGTTTTTCTAATTGATTCGAAATTTTCCATATACTTTTCAAGAGACCTTTTCACCCAAGGTTGCCTGCATCTTGAATAAAACCTTTGTTTATGGGCTTCTTCATCATCTACTGTTAAGGTAAACAAGATAATATTATTATTTTCCAGCAAATCTTTTCTAATAAAACCTGGAACAATATGAACTCCTTCTATAATGGTACTGATACCCTCTTTAACGGATCTCTCAATTATCGCTTCAATACCAACATTAACAACATCAACATGACTGACAAATCCTTCAATGACAGAATCAATCCTGATTGATGGAGTTCGGATACTTTCATAAGCATCAAAACTGGATTTATGAATTACTGGACTCAAATCCTTAGAAACGATTTTTCTCATTACTTCCCTAATCATGTCTGTACTGATAAGATTTTTTAATCTCAAGCGGTTAGCAAGTTCAAACGCCATGGAAGAGGTTCCGACTCCTGAAGCACCTCCAATTAAAATAATCAGCGGTTTTTTGGAAATTCTTAAAGACCTCCAATTTTTATATTTGAGTGCAATATCAGAATCAATAGTCTCCAAATGATTTAAAACTACATCGGCCAACTCAATGCTTGAAATTTCAGCGACATTGTTCCTAATTAAACCCGCTTCAATATCGCTTGCAATATCATGGGCCCTTTCAATACCGATATCTGCCACATCTAAAGAACGGGACATGATTCCTTTAGAAAAGGGTTCTTTGTATTTTTTTCCATCAACGTCACCTGTAACCCAAATCATGATTATCACTTCAAAAATTTCTACATAACTATCTAAAATTAATCTTAAATAAAATTTTTTATTTGATTTTCGAAAAAAAAAGAAGAAAAATAGAAAAAAAGAAAGAAGAATGATTATTCTTCTAATGAGATAATGCTTATATCATAATTAGAGCCATCTTGAACATCAATTAAAACAGCTCCGTTATTTTTGAGCATTCCTGGATTTGCTACATCAGTAATCTTTCCGATTTTACTGAGAGATTTTGCCTCATGAATATGTCCACACAAGTTGATTTGAGGTTCAAACTCATGAATAGATTTTAAAATTCCTGGACTGCCGACATGTTCTCCATTTTCAACTCTATCTGCATCAGTGTTGAAAGGTGGAGCATGAGTTGCTAAAATCTTTACTTTAGGAACATCGGAATTGTAAACATAATCATAATTAGCTAATAAGTCATAAACCTGTCTGTATATTTTATCATCATCCATTTCGCCAGGAGTGTCGAATGGAGTCGGATTAGATCCACCGAAACCGAATAAAATCGCATCGCCATAAGCGATAATATTGTTGTGAAGACAAAATGCAACATCATTGATAGCATTACAAATTCCATTAGGGTCACAGTTACCCGGAATTGCGATTACATCAACACCACAGTCAGCCACTTTATTAATAAAAGTCTCTACAAAGTCAAGTGGTCCGAAATCAGTGATATCTCCTAAAATTAAAACCAAATCAATTTCATTGTTATTTAGATAAGTGTATAAATTTTCATTTTCTTCTCCGTGAACATCACTAATTGCTAATATTTTAACCATAAAATCACCTTTTTAATCTTCTAAAAAGAAGGATCCCATTTCTTTTAATCCAAATTTAAGCTCTTCTTTATCTCCGTGTAATTGAACAGTCACATCATCATCATATTCTATTATAAGACCGTTCCATTCTGCAATTTCCTGAACCCTTTCTTCTGCTAAAGGAACTTTTAGATGAATCCTTCCGGTGGTTAAGCCAGGAGGAGTATTTACTAAAAATTTGGATCTTGAATCGGCAAATTCGAATACTTCCTTTCCACGCATAGCCTGTTTTAATAAATCAAGCCAATAATCGGCATATTCATCGCCTTCTTGCTCAGCAATACTCAAAAGAGTTCCTTGAATCTTATTTAAAGACATTTCTGCTTTTGCCAAACCATTAATTAATTCAGGATGAGATGGGTCTCTTTTATATGAACTAATTGTTGACCTAATAATTCCCATCTCAGGGTTAATTCCATCAGGAATCTTATATCCTTTTTTAGTTAAATCTTTTATAAGATTATTTAGAACTAACCAAGTTTGTTCTGATGGCAAACTCATAAATGTCCACCTATAATTTTTAAAGTTGTATGATTAATTTTAGCATCTGCTTCTTTTAGTTCTCTTTCAATTTCAGCAGTGCTGCTGTAAGAATCTAAGAATAGAACATGATGGGTGGAAGTACCTGCAATGTTTAAAATCGCGATTTCATCACTTGGTTTGAGTTCTCTTTTATCAATAGTCGCTTTAAATTGAACATATGGTTCATATTCTTCTGGTAGGTCTGCATATTTAAATATACCATCTAATGTTGCTACAAACATAATTATACCTCTCTTAATTTATATTACTTAATTTTATTTAACTACTAATATATAAAGATGATTACAAATTATTCGTATAGATACAAACTAAAAAAATAATTATAAAAAAAAGTTATCAAAAATGATAACTAAACCGAAATGTGTTTTCAGTGTCTAAAAAAAATAAAAAGGATAAGGATTAAAATCCTTAAACTTATTCACCTAATGCTTTTTTAATAGCAGGGGTTGCATCAATTCTTTGAGCATCGAAAGTTAACTCTTCAGCAGATAATCCCATAGCTAATCCGTATAATTGAGCTAAGTGGAATACTGGTAATGCGAAGTCAGTTCCGTATCTTTCGTTTACTTCGATTTGACCTTGGTCAAATTGTAAGTGACAGAATGGACATACGTTAACGATTGCGTCTACGCCTGCTTCGGTCATGTGATCGAGTTTTTCTTTAGTGAAACTGGTAGTTACATCTAAATCTCTGGATCTTAAACCTCCACCTGCACCACAGCACATCATTTTGTCTTTGTAGTCGATGGATTTTGCGCCGGTAATTTCTACGAGGTCATCTAAAATAGATGGGTTTTCTGCATTATCTTCAATACCGATAGTTGCGGTAGGTTTTAAGAAGTGGCAGCCGTAGTGTACAGCAACATTTAAGTCTAAAGGTTTTTCAATTAAAGAAGCTAATTTTTCAAAACCAACATCGTCTCTTAAGATTTGAGCGAAGTGTTTTACATTAATAGTTCCTTTGTATTCTCTACCGATTTCAGCTAAGTTAGCGTTAATTTCAGCTTTTTTCTCTTCACTTTCTTTTAACATGTGGTTACATTCAAATAATGAACCGAAACATCCGTTACATTCGGTCATAATGTCAGCACCAATGTCTTCAGCAAGAGTTAAGTTACGAGCAGCAATGGTAGCCCAGGTTTCTTCATCAAAAGATCCGAATACACCTGGAGCAGGGCAACATGATGCTCCTTCCATATCAATTAAGTCTATATCTAATGCTTCGAATAATTTTCTGGTAGCTTTTTCAACACCAGGATAACGGTTGTTCATAATACAACCTAAGAAGTATGCAATTTCCATATTATAACTCTCCTCAATTCATTTATTCTTTTAATCCACCGGTTTCTTCATCATAACCGATTAATTCATCAAATCCAGTAATTTTACATATTTTTTGAACTTCTTCTAATGCTTCAGGGAAAGCATGAGTAGTTGGTGGAATTTCTGGAAGTCCAATTTTAGCTCTTAAAGCTTTAGTAGCATCGTTGATTGGTACACCGTGACCGGTATTCATTACAAATACACCAGTCATTTTGTGAGGTTTTGCCATGTAACCTGCGTGTGCAGCAATGTTACGTGCTTTTTTGATAATTTCTACGATTTTAACACTTCTTAAACATCTTTCTTGGCAAGTGTAACAAGTAGTACACATCCATAAAGCATCATCAGTGATTACTTCTTCTTTTAAACCGAGTAAACATTTTCTGACAATTTGTCTTACTTTATATGGAGTTCTTCTTCCGGATGGGCAACTACCACTACAGGTACCACATTGGAAACAGTGTTTTACAGTTTCAATTCCAGAATCAATGAATTCAGCAGTGAAATCTGGGTCACGGTTTGCATCAGTTAATAATTCTTTATCAGTCAATAAAGTCATTTTATCTCTCTCTTTATCATTATTTTTTGAATCTTCATCAGCTTCTTCAGCATCTTCTTTAGCTTCAACTTTCTCTTGGATTTCTTCCTTGATAGTTTCAACGTTTTCATGAATTTCTTCTTTTTTAGCTTCAACTTTCTCTTGGATTTCTTCCTTGAGCGCTTCAACTTTTTCCTCAATAGGATCGATGTCATCAGAAGCTAAATCTTCAACACTGTCCTCTGATTCTTCAACAGCTGCTTCCTCAGCTTCTACAACTGGTTCTTCTTCAGAAACGACAGATTCAGTTTCAATATTTGAAGATGTAACTTGGACATCATCAGATGTGTTTGATACATCGTTATTGATGTCACTTTCCTCATTGTCTCCTTTAAACAAGGATTTTAAACGATTTACTATAGACATTGAAAACACACCTCGGATAATCATCGGATTATTTCCTCAAATCCTTACTAATATTCTTTAAAAGAACATATATAAAGGTTACTAAAATTTTTAGCTGTGTAATCAAAAAGGTTACAGTCAATGAAAAATTTATATAAACCTAAAAAACTAATCATTAAATAATAACAAAAAAGGAAGACACAAATGAAGAAAAAATTTGAAATCAAATCACATGACGGCCCAGGCAGAATTGGAAAAGTGGATGGCGAACTGACTCCAAAATTATTTTTAAGAAATGAATTAAAAATCGCCCCAAACCAAGGATCAGCATATAATGTTGACCGTGAAATTGCTGAATTTAATGTTAGAGAAACATTACGTCTAGCCAAAGAGAACGTCGATGAATGTGACATAGCCGTTATCCAAGGTTCAAAATACATTGATTTGAGAGTTGACTGCCTGAATAAATTAGAGGAAATTGGCTACAACGGGTTTATCATAGCTAACGGAGATGCCCTGTTGACCAATCCGAAGGAACTTGTTGAAGTCATCGTATCCCTAAAAAGACAGGCGCAAAAAGACAGCTATTTCATTTTTTCATTTAGTGAACTATCCTTTATGCCTATTTTAACATATATGGGGATTGATGGTTTTCTATCTGATTCCGCCAATTATTACAGTCATTTAAATGTATTGCAAACTCCAACAAAAGCGTATGATTTAAATTCCTACCCAATCTATGAAAACATTTCGCAAAGTGAATTAGAAACTAAAAACATGGAAAATATGGAATTTGTCATCCGTGAAATTCATGCCCATATGAAAAACAAATCCTTAAGAAATCTTGTGGAAGAGAGGTCCGGAACAACTCCACAAAACATCTCAACCTTAAAAATACTGGACAGGAACCATATGGATTATCTGCTTGAATATACACAATTATTTTAGGATTTTAAATGATGAAATAATATCCTTAAACTCACTTTCAGACTCTCCAGACACGTCCAACGTCCTCATTTCAAAAATGAATATCTCACCGTTTTCAATGAATACGTAAGTGTGAATATCAAAATTAATTTCGGGAGTGTCCATATTTGCATGGAGCTTAATGGCATCCATACCTGCAATTTCTACAAAATCAGACGCTAGAATCACACCGCCATCATCGCTTAGAGCGTCTTCCATGAATATTTTATAATCTTCCAAATTGGTGGCAGTGGGAAACATGACTGCATTAATCAGGTTATCCTGACCTTTTGATAGAGTGGCTATGCAGTCTGGATTTGAAAGGATATCCGCTTTTTCGACTTCCCAACTGGTCGGGTATTCGAATGAAACCTTTCCGGTGTTGAATGTTTTCATCAATCTTCCTCTTCTTTTTTTGAAACATCAATTGTTTCAAGGGATTCCTCGTCAATAGTGTCAATATATTTGGAGAACGGTTCAGGAAGTTTTGGCATTACCTCTTTTAAGATTTCAGCTGCATCCAATTCCAAGGCCTGACCTGAAAGCAATTGGTTAACATCAAAGTCAAAATCAAAAGGTTTGAGCAAGTCATCGGTAGGTACCCTTAAATTGATTTTCTTCTTGTTCAATATCATTTTAAGAGTGCTTGTATTTCTAATTTGCTCGTTCATATCCTCAACAGTGCTTTTTATATCATATGCTATAGCCTTGTTCTTCTCGTTTACATCATGTTTGGCTTTTTCAACGGATCTGTTCAAGTCAGCAGCAAGCAGGGCATTTCTTCTGTTGATGTTATCCCTGGCCTCATCAATAACTACATTGATTGCATTGAGGATTGACTTATTCAATTCGACATTGTAAGCCAAAATCATCTTATTCTTGTAATCAAGCTCCTTGAAGATTGCGACCCTTTCATCATTAATCTTCTTATTCTCCTCATTCAACTCATGAATCTCATCTTTTGCTTTCAAAAGCTCATTTTTATAGACCAATTCCTCCTTAAGAGAATCTACATCATCAAAGAATGAAGATTTGAGAGTTTGAATCTGATTTTCCAATTCTTTAATCTCAGCATCCTTGGCCTCGATTATATGATAAAATTCATCAAGCCTTTCATCAGAAAATTGATTATCAATCAGTTTTTGATAGTCATCCTGAGACAAGACTTTTACCAAGTCATCATCTTCAAAAGGGTCCTCTTTTTTAAGACTGACCTGCTTCTGTTTAGATTCCTTTTCTACAGCATTTCCATTTTTATCCTTACTGGTATACTTTTTAGTATAAACCCTAACGGTTCTAAGTTCCTCACTATCCATTATTGACACCCACTCTATATTTATAAATTTGATTATTTGTTAGTTAAATAGTTAATCATTGGATAATTAAAAAAAAATAAAAAAAAGAAAGAAAAATAATTTTATAACTCGCTTTCCTTTTCCATCCACAATAACATTGCCTCTTCGATTGCTTTTGAATACCAACCTGTTTTGAATAACATCTTATTGGAAGCTAATTTGCGAAAATTCAAGTCAATGTCATTATTGATGCTAATTGTGACACGTCTGTTTTTTGTCATAGAAATAGATTGTACATACTAGTTAATAAATGTTTTAGTGTTTTCTCAGGCCATTTTGACATGTGATTTTGAATATTGATTTAGAATCACATGAGAACAATCATGACTTTTCAAGACCGGAAAAAAATAAAGAAACTGAAGAAATGACAGAAAAAATATATTAATTTAGAGAATAGACTATTATTTAAGTAAAAATTAAGTCATTAATTCAAAGGTGGGAAAAAAATGTCAAAGATGTCAAAAATTGTAGAAGCAGGATTGAAACGCACCCTTAAAGAAACCCTAGAAGACAAGGATAAAGCTGATGAACATATGGAAAAGCGTTCTGTTGTGGAGGATAAACCCTTCAAGATACCAAAATTAATTTATCGAACAAAAGTCAAGAATGAAGAAATGTTCGGATGCCAGATTATTACCTTTAATGAATCCGAAGACACCGAGCATATAGTCATCTATCTTCATGGAGGAGCATATGTAGATGAGATCACAATTCCCCACATCATTTTCTGCGACAAAATTGCTAAAAAGACCAACTCAACCGTGTATGCTCCACTGTATCCGCTTGCACCAAATCATACCTATAAGGAAACTTACCCAATCGTTGAAGAACTTTATGAATCAGTATTGAAGATCGGAAAGCCAATCACCATCATGGGCGACTCATCCGGAGGAGGCTTGTCTGCGGCATTTTGCGAATATTTGGCATGCAAAGACTTAGCACAACCGGAACACCTGATTTTAATATCTCCTTGGGTTGACGTGTCCATGTCCGGAGAATACAAAGGGTTTGTTGACATTGACCCGATATATGGAGTTGACGGCCTTCGTGAAATGGGCAAGGCATGGGCAGGAGATTTGGATCCGAAAGACTATAAGGTAAGTCCATTATTTGGAGATGTGTCCAAACTTCCTGAAACAACAATATTTTTGGGAACACATGAAGAACTTTATTCAGACTTAACTAAATTCTATAATAAACTTAAAGAAAATGGTGTTGAGGCCCAATTGATTTATGGTGAAGAAATGGCTCATGTTTATCCTATTTATCCATTGGTTCCTGAATCAAAGGAAGCATTGAACAAGATTGTTGAAATCATTTTGGGTTAATCCAATGGGAGGCGCCTATCTTTGACTTTCCTTTTTAGAGTTTCCAAGTCATCGGAAATGATAAAAATCTTTTCACAACCAACATATGTCTTGTAACTCCAGCCATCCCCATATTCAGATATTACATAGTCATCTTCATTTAGGTTAGTTTCATCTTCCGGAATGACTTCATCATCAATTTTTTTATCCTTGGACCTGTTAATTTCATTAATTGCTAAGAAAAACCCTCTGAATTTGGGATTCCCCAATTGCCCTTGAATATACCATTTCATAATCTCATTTTGAGCCAATCCTACAATTGAAGATGCCTTAAAAAAAGATCCGTAGATTTTATACAGATTTAAAACAGTTAAACTATATTTTCTAGAATAATCAAATGAATATGTTCCATGCTTTAATTGGTCATGCTTTAATAGAAATTTAAGAGAATTTTTTCTTCTTTGTAAATTATTCAATGCATTTTCAGTTCCCATTAGATATATTATGAACTTAAACGCATATAAACTTAACAATATTTAACCAATACTTTTCAATAGAAAATCAGGTAAACTCTATCGCTTGATAGATGTGAAAAAATGACAATCAAAAAAGTTGTAGTGGCCGGAGGAGAATTTCTTGGAATACGTGACAATCAGCTTGGAAGCAAACGTAGATACCTTAGAACAATTGAAAACTTATACCTGCACATATTGTATAATACAAACCAATAAATGTTGGAAAAGTATTTTAAGAACTATAAATCCTTTTTCTTCTTTTTTTGAAAAGTCGAAATGAAAACATTTATATATCATTAAAACATAATTAATAATCGATGTGAAGTAAATTTCATATCTCAAGATGAACATCAGTCAAACATTTTATAATCTCCAAAATGATGAAAATATGTTCATGGAAGTAGCCAAACAACTACTTCCAACTCCCCCAACTTTTTTTAAAAAATCAAACATCATCAAGTATTTTAGAATCCGCTCCGGCAATTTCCACCAGATATTCGGCTTCAACAATATGGAGCTTTGATGGAATGACTATGCAATGGAGAGGACCGCCAAAATCAAAATCAATCAACTCGGAAATCTTTCCCGCCTTGACAATGACATCCTTTGATCCGACACGGGCAATGCCCATGGCCAATGTATCCGGAGAAATCAACCCTTCACGGCCCAGTTCATCATAAATGCTCATTAAATACTCCAAACCTTGATTGACAGTCATGTAACGGTCTTTATGAGCTTGGATATCAAGCAAAACCAAAGTATGCAAATCCATTTTGAGATTTTCCTCGATAGCCTCATATGGAGATTTTGGATAGAAATTATAATCAGGAAACGGTATTGTGGTTACTTTTCCAAATTTATATCCCTGAAGGCCAGAAATGGCCGGTGCTGAGGATAGAATTGAAGACCCATGAATCACTTCAAAATCGATACCCTTTTTAGAACATTGAACCAGAAAATCGCTGTGGGTAGTTGCAATTAATGGGTCGCCACCCGTAATCAGAGCCACATCACTGGTTTTAGCCTCTTCAATAAACTTATGTTCCTCTTCAACCTCTCCCCTGATTAACACTTCAATTTTTTGGCCTATCAACTCTTCAATGGCTTCGAAACTTGAACCGAATAATCGTGATGTGAAAAATTCGGCATAGATTTTATCAACATTTTTCAAACATTCCAATCCTTTAAGAGAGATATCCTTTTCATCAAATAATCCTAAACCAACTAAATAAAACATGATATTATTTATATAATCTAAACATAAATAACTTTATGAAATGTGTAAAAGTTCCATTAAAGCAAATAAACGACACTCGCATTAAATTAATGTCTGACGGATTAATGGATATGGAATATAGAATAAAAACAACAGATGAATTCGGATATATTCCCATAACAGAAGATATTGACGGTTATACCATTGAGGATATCGATTTGGAACCGGTGAAAAAAGTCCCCCATAATTTTGCTGAAATACTTAAAGACGAATTGAGTGCAGAGGAAATCGAAAACCTAAAAACATCCTTTGACACAATCGGAGACATCGTCATCTTAGAAATACCTGATGAGTTATGCGCTAAAAAACAGATTATAGGTGATGCGGCATATAAATTCACCAAAAGAAAAGCGATTTACATGAAAAAAAGTGCAATAAAAGGAACAATTAGAGTGCGTGATTTGGAGTTTCTCTCAGGGGTTGATGATTCTGTGACCATACATAAGGAACATGGAGCCAGACTAAAATTGGATGTTCGAGAGGTTTATTTTTCACCAAGGCTTGCAACTGAAAGGAAAAGGGTGATGGAAAGCGTAGGAGATGGTGAAAAAATCCTGGACATGTTTTGTGGAATAGGGCCGTTCCCAATAGTCATTGCAAGAAACAAAGATGTCGACATCACTGCGGTTGACATTAACGAAGCCGCAATCAAATACCTAAATGAAAATATCATGATGAATAAACTGAAAGGCAATATAGAAAGTTATTGCGGAGATGTGCGAGAAGTGAGCAAAGGGTTTAAAACAAAATTCGACAGGATAATCATGAACCTTCCAGGTCTTGCCTACACTTTCCTTGATGTGGCCGTTGACTTAATTGAAGATAATGGAATAATCAATTATTATGAGTTTTCTGATTCATATGAAACCGGAATAAAACGCTTAGAGGATGCATGTAAAAAAGCGGGAAAACAAGTTGAAATAATCAATACACGTAAAGTTAAATCCATTTCACCAGACGAATGGCATGTCGCCATTGATGGAAAGGTCACTTCCCTAAAAGAATGATACATCACTGTCGTGTATCTCGTTACACAATTCAATAAATGAATATGCCTCATCCAGATTATCAAAGAAGTTTTGTGAATACACCTTAACGTCAGGTGATGCAAACCTTTGATAGATATTTTTGATCCTATGACTTTCGACATTACTTGAAATCATTAGTGAAACTTTTTCATTGGAACTGATAACATTCGGAATTTCATCTTCGCTATCAATTAAAACGACATTATCAAAAACAGGATTTTTAAAGCTGACAACAGTTCTGCTATCGCTTGAACAGCTTTTATCGAAAATTTCTTTTAATCCATTTGCAAAATATTCCTCACCAAACTCATCAATACAATATTTCCTAAGCCTTGAAGATATATGGGAATATTTAACAGAATCCGAATAGGTATCCAATATAAATCTCACAATCTCATCAATACCCTCAAAAATGAGCTTTCTAGGATAGACATATTCAACGCCAGGCCATTTAATTAGAAGGCTAATTGTTGAATCGGCAAAGGCTTCTGTTGGAGACAAATGGGATCCTTCGATATCACTTAAAGACAATACATAGCCAATATCCTGAAACATGTCCTTTCTCTCAACCCAACCTCTGTTGACAATGGAATCCCCTAAGCTATTTTCTTCGATAAATTCCTCACAGGCATTAAAATATTCTATTTGTTCAGGATTATCTTTCCAATGCATTTGAGTATAATCCTTTCCATACAGATACAACTTAAAATCATCATGCTCTTTTAATTGATTCAATATGTTTAAAGCTCTCATATATCCCTTATAACTTGGGGCATAGCCTACAAGGGCAACATGCTTTGAATAATACTTATTTTTAATACTGCTATAAATCGAAGTTTCAATAAAATTATTCAAAACAAACATCTTTTCGCGGGGAATCCTGAAGACATTGGAAAAAATCTCCAGTAAAAAATAATTTATCGTTATAACCCCACATACATTTTCAAAATTAATCATGTTCCCATAATCCAATGTTATTTCGTATCTATGAGCCCTAATGAATAATTTCTGATTTTTTGAAACATTTTGTGAATACCAAGGAGTGTAATATTCCATCCACTCGCATAAAATAATATCAGCCCATTTCAAAAGCTCAACTGATTTGCTAGGCACATTCTTATCTATATTCCAATCCCACTCATCCACTTTAATCTCATAATATTTTTCAAGATATTTGATTGCAGGGACAATGAACTTTAAATCAACACCTGCAATTAGCAAATGAGGTTTTTTAGGTTTAGAATTGAAAATATTCTTTAATCTATTAAAAGACATTAGATAATACTCTATAATTAATTCTGATAAAAATTTGGTAGTAAATTTGTAAAAAAAGAAAAATATTAGAACTGGATTCTGTTTCCAGTCCATAGGTCTTCGTCATTAAATGCGTTATATTTCTTTTCATCTTCAATATATTGGTTTATATCCCTATATAATTTAACTCTGAAGATATCAGGATAAGCGATATACAACATGTCCCCATTATCCCTGGTCTCTTTTACGTAAGTTTCCGCAAACTCGATAATGGTGTTTTCTTCCTTGTTAAAATGATGAACTTCATTTGCACATAAAATCTTAAAGTGTACAAAGTCATCTTTTAATAATTCTTTTACTAAATCTTTAATTAAAGGTGGATACTCAGCTGATTTTTTACTTTTAATCTCCATAATATCACTCAATGCAATTTAACAATATCAAATCTCTAAGTATTACAAAATTTGTAAATTCTAATCAAATTGATTGGTATAGTGTAGAGATTCTAATGATGTTATTTAATAGTTTAAATTTAATCGCTTAAATAGTTTATAGGTTGAAAATTTAAAAAAAAATATCGAAAACAGCACCTATTGAAATGGGAAATATGAGTTTTGATAATATTAATATATATTAAAATGTAAAAATTGTATTAATAAAGAGAGGTAGTATGATGTTTGAGGAAATTAGAAATTCTTTTTTTGATTACAAAAATTTACTTTTCGAGTCAAAAAAATATTTGCTCGTATATCTAATCTTCATAACAATTACTGGCCTTTCCACAATTTCTAAAAAAAATATTTTATACCCCAAATTGGAGATTGTGACATTTATTCTTGCTGCTTTTTTGGGGATAATTTGTATTCTGTATTACTTTAAGCATAACAGCGAAGAGGAATTGTATAAGGTTGCTTTTGTAAGTATACTGTGTTTTGGTATGATATGCGCTCTGCTCGTCCCGATTTGTGGCGTCAGCGATGAACTGGAGCACCTTACACGTAGTGAAATTACATCCGAGGGAGTCATATTCCCTCATTGGACAGGGTATGATATTGGAGTCGATAGCCTCTATAACCATACTGAACATGAGAAGACAAGTTCCGTAATCAATGAGGGTGCAGGATATAGAACAATTGGAAGTATGGGCTTTTTTGAAAGCGTATATGATGAGGAAGTCACGGTTCAGGCAACGCCTTATGATAAAGACAAGATAAACTATACTCCAATGATTCAAAACTCCGCATTTGAGCAGAACCCCTTTTACGGTTATCTTCCTCAGGCCATCGGCATTTTGATTGCCAAATTTCTTGATTTGAATGTAATCTGGATACTTTGGCTTGGAAGAATGTGCAATCTCATATTCTATGCCTCTTTAGTTTCACTGGCCATTAAGAAAGTTCCTTATCTAAAGATTCCGCTTTTAAGCGTAGCATGCATTCCCGTTGCAATCTGTCAGGCTGCATCGACAAGTATCGATTCGATGATTTTCGGATTGGGGATACTTGCAATAGCATATTTCATTTATCTGTGCCACTTGGAAGACGATTCGATTGACATTAAAGAAATTGGAATATTTTCCATTATTTGTCTATTGCTGGGCCTTTGCAAATTGCCTTATCTGGCATTTGTATTCCTATTGTTGTTCATACCTTCCAATAAGTTAAAAAAGGATAAGAACATGTGGTTATACATCCTTTTATGCATATTTGCAGTAGGCATCATAGGAGTAATCTGGAGCAGCTTTTCAACCAATACCCTTGCCCACTCCTGGAGATCCAAATATAACCTTATCAATTCGACCCAACAGCTAAGTTTGTTATATAACCAGCCTTCCTTCATACTTGAATTTTTAAACAAGATATTCGGAGAGGAAGCTATAACAATGATATTCGGATTTTTCAACTTCTACGGATCAGACAAGGCATCATATACTGACCATTATACACTAATAACAACATTAATTCAAATATTTTTAATATTTACCCTTATCCTCTACCCTACAAAAGCAAAATTCGGCCTAAAAACTAAAATTGGAGCCCTTATTGTATTACTGATGGTTTATGTTGGAACCGATTTTATCCAACTATTAACTTGGGCACGTGTTGGAAGAACCAATTTAGGAACCAGCCTCAGATATTTCATACCATTGATTGGCTTAATCCCAATCATACTCCATACAAATAAAATAAAAGCCGATAAAAGAATAGACAATTACTCAATAGTTATAATAATTGGTTTTATGGCTGCATTGATTCTGGCATTTGCAACAAAATATTATTAGTCCGATTAAATTCTTTCAAATAATCCCTAAAAAAAATTTTCAAAAATAACCTTATTTACTGATTTAGCCCCTTAAAATTGTATTTTAAGTGTAAAAACATTTATATAGGTAGAATTATAAATCTTTATCTACTCATTATGAAATACTATTTTTAGTAATATAATATTTGATATAAATTTTTCGTAATGGGAACGAGGTGTAAAACATTTCAATTAAAAATAAGACATTGTTGATATCTCTTGCATTAATGTTCTTCCTGGTATTGGGTGCAGTTAGTGCAGTGGATTCAACTGATGTTCAAGTTAAAGAAGATTCAAATTTAGATGATGGTGTGCAAACATCATTATCCCAAGACAAATTAGAAATTTCTGACGGGGATTCTATCTCAAACGCCAATACTGTTAATTCTCAAGATGATGATCTAAGTTATTCCGACGAAGCTGTTGCGGATGGCAATGGTTCCAATGAGAATAATGGTGAAGATTTACAAGCTTCAGATGTTGAAGATAACAATAATGATGTAGTTGATTTAAGTCCAAGTGGCAGTGATGATGACCTAAGTTTAAATGATGGCGAATCTGTTTCTGAAAGTACTCAAAACAAGGCCAATACTAAAATCACACCTGACACTGCAGATACCTACATTCTCCCTAACAGCCAGTATTATTTTACAGTCACATTAAAAAGCGCTGACAATAAACCTATCAGCGGTGCAAAAATATACTTTACTTTTAGCGATAAAAAAGTAACTTCTTTGACAGACAAGAACGGGAAAGCCACTATAACTATTCCTGCTCTTCCAAAGGGTACTTACAATATCACTTATACCTTTGATGGGGACTCAAGTTATGCTAAATCTTCAGGAATCGGACAGTTACATGTTCAGGATTCAACCGTATATTTCAAAACAGAAAATATGAAAATGACCTATAAAGACGGATCCCAATTCAAAGTTAAAGTTAAAGATGCAAAAACTAAACAGCCTCTCGCTTATGTAAAGGTTAAATTTACAATAAATGGCAAAACATACGTAGATTATACCAATGGAAGAGGAAATGCATATTTACCTATTGATTTAGCTCCTGGTACCTATAAAATTAAAATCAAATATTCATTATTAGGAAAGGAAGATTATCAATTAGTCTATAAGGAAATTACCGTTGAAAAACAAGACGTTCGTTTAAAAGCTTTTAACTTAAATATGAAGTATAAAGACGGTTCTACCTATGACGTAATTGTTAAACAGAAAGGTAAATACATGAAGAAGGTTTATGTTCAATTTACTGTAAATGGTAAAACTTACACTAAAAAAACTAATTCAAACGGCTATGCTAAACTGCCAATTAAACTTGGTGTAGGTTATTATCGTATTAAAACAGTTGTTTCCGATCCATATTACAAATCAAATACAAAATCTAAAAAGGTTTTAGTGGACGGAACCAAATTTATTGCCGAATCAATTGATGCAATTGCTGGCAAAAATGTAGTTTATACATTGAAAGCTGTTAACGGTAAAGGCAAACCTATAAAATACGTTAAAGTTTGGTTCAAGGTGAACGACAAAACCTATAAAACAAAAACAAATAAAAAAGGTATTGCCAAAGTCAATATAGGCAAATTGAATAAAGGAACCTATAAGATTAAATTTGCACGCAACAATGTGTTTAGAGGATCTGCAAAAATATACGTTAAAGAATTATCTCCGTATCAAATGGCTTCCGCTAACTGTCAAGTTGACAATGAAAAAATACAGAAATTGGTTGCTCAGCTGATTAAAGGAAAAAAATCAGATTATGATAAAGCTAATGCCATTTTCGACTATGTTAGAGACACTATATCTTACAGTTTCTACTATGACACCAAATTCGGTGCAGTAGGTACATTGGAAGCAGGAACAGGAAACTGTGTAGACCACTCCCACTTGCTTGTAGCAATGTATAGGGCAGCAGGCCTTTCTGCAAGATATGTTCATGGAACATGTACCTTCTCAAGCGGCAGTACATACGGACACGTTTGGACCCAAGTATCAATCAATGATAACTGGATTGTTGGTGATGCGTGCAGTATTAGAAACTCGTTCGGAACTATAGTAAATTGGAATACTGGTTCATATAGTCTTCACGGCTATTATGCAAGTTTACCATTCTAATTTTCTATTTTTATTTTTTTTAATTTTTTATCTTTTTTATAATAATTTTCTAGTTTTTCAAAAAATAGTATTGATACTTGCTTTTGTGGCGTAATATCATTGCCAAATATAGTTATATAATTAAAAAAAAAATAAGATTTGAGAATTATCGCTTAAATCGGATCAATAATTCCCTTTTCAGTAATTATTCCAGTAATCAGTTCTTTTGGAGTTATGTCAAAAGCTGGATTTATAACTTCGGTAC
>NZ_SUTK01000068.1 GCF_015062905.1 Methanobrevibacter thaueri | reverse complement strand
TTCATTTTCTTTTTTTTTAAATTCAATTTTTTCTTATCATGATTAATCATTAACATTTATAAGGTAAACTTTACATAAATATTAATATTATATTAATTAAATGGGGATTAAACATGTTAACATCTGTTCAAAAAGAAATTTTGCAAACCTTAATTAACTTATATCAATCCTCTAATGGAAAGTCCATTAAGGGCGAGGATATTGCTGAGGTTATGAACAGGAATCCGGGAACAATTCGTAATCAGATGCAGGCTCTAAGAAGTTTAAGTCTGGTTAAGGGAGTGCCTGGTCCTAGAGGAGGATATAAGCCAACAATTGAAGCGTATCATGCTTTGAACATTTCAGTTTCAGACAATGATTCCATGGTGCCTATCTACAAGAACGGCAAAAGGATAGAGGATATTTCTGTTGCTAAGATTGAATTTACCAGTGTTCCCCAGCCTAGTGAATGTGAAGCTGCAATTAAAGTATTGGGAAGCATCAAAGATTTGAATCTTGGAGATGAAATCAGTATAGGTCCAACACCGGTAAACAACTTGGGAGTCATGGGGACAATCGTTGGCCGTGACGATATGGACAATATACTTTTGCTTGATACAAAAACCATCAGAAGCATTCCTAAACAGACTGTAGGGGACATTGCAAGCCGTGATGTCGTATCATTTACAGTTGACTGTTCCGTAAAAGAGGCAGCCAAAAAGCTAGTCAAAAAGGAAATTGACGGAGCTCCTGTTATAAAGGATGGTAAGGTTGTGGGAGTGTTCACATTAACCGATTTGGTAAATGCTATTGCTGAGGATAAGGAAGATAAAACCGTCGGCGAGCTGATGTCAACAAATGTGGTTATCGTCAATGAGGATTTAAAGATAGCCAATGCAATTGAGGTTATGCTTAAAAAATCAATTTCAAGATTGATTATTGCAGACAACAATCATTCCCTGCTTGGAATTGTCACAAGAACAGATTTAATTGACAGCATAACAAACTTAAAGCAATTCCCTATCATTACCAATTAAGTGATTTAATGAAAGTTAACCCAATAAATATTTCAAATTGTATGAAGGTATCTGATTTAGTTGATGAATTTGACAGATCAGGTGTTTTAGGAGCGGGCAGAGTAGGAAGGGCCTGCAATATTCTAACCGATATGATTCAGGATGATGACATGAAGGTTTTCATGAGCCTTGGAGGTCCCTTGATACCTGGGGGCATGAGAAATATCGTAACTAAAATGATTGAAAATCGTCATGTTGATTTGATTGTATCAAGCGGGGCCAACATCACTCACGACCTGGTTGAGGCATTTGGAGGATCACATTACCGCCATGAGGGGCGTGATGATGAAGAGCTCAATGAAGAGGGCATAGGCCGGATTGCCGATATAAATGTCGGTTCCGATGATTTTACCATATTCGAAACTGAAATAATCAAAATCTTTGAAAAGATTTCCAGCGAAAGAAATCATATCTCCATCCAGGAACTGTTATATGAGATTGGTTTGATGGTTGATGATGAAAACTCATTTGTAGCCGCCGCTGCAAAAAACAATGTTCCCATTTTTGCTCCGGGATTAATCGATTCTATGATGGGCCTGCAGCTGTGGATATTTAACCAGGACCATGATTTTGTAGTGGATGCGGTAGCTGACATGCATTACCTCTCAGATATTGTCTTTGAAGCCGAGAAGGTAGGTGCAATTCTTTTGGGAGGAGGCCTAACAAAGCATTATACATTAGCATCCAATGTCATTAAGGGCGGCCTTGATGCGGCTATTCAAATTACAATGGACAGGCCGGAAGCAGGCAGTCTGGGCGGCGCACCACTTGAAGAGGCAAAGTCTTGGGCGAAGGCAAGATGCGGATCCAGCCTTGCAAGTGTCGTTGGGGATGTTACAGTAATCTTTCCATTGATTTATGCGGCTTGTCTAGATAGGATTTCAAGTGATTAAATGAATTATATTATTTTAGCTATTTTATTTTTATTGTCCGGATTTTTCATGAAATATTCCGACGATTTTTTTGACGAAAAGCATGATTTGAAGTTTGCAAGCATTTTTGGAGTATTATGTGGTTTGGCTTCAGCAATTGCAACTGTAAGTGATGTTGGAGCGGCTTATGTGTTCATAGCGATTTTGATAGGCAATCTGATAGCCCTAAAAGTCGACGGCATTCATCATATCATTTCCATGGCTATATTTGTGGTTGTATGCTTGATTTGCGGAATTCCTGATTTGAATTTAATTGTTCTGCTTGTTTGTATTGTAGGAGCATTATCTGATGAAATAGGTCATGAAACCATAGGTAAAGTTACCGATAATACCTTTTTAAATCTGTTTTTTGAATATAGGTTTGTGATGAAAATAGTTATATTCGTATTGGCATTTGCCGGTGCCTTCGATGTTTTTGTATTCATCTGCTTCATATTGTTTGAATTAGCCTATGAATTTGCAGGAATAACTTTTGAAAAGTTAAATTAAAAAAAGAAAGTTAAAAGGAATTAAAAATTCCTTTATTTAAATTTATTCTGTTTCGACACCCATTCTACCAGCTACTCTAGCAATGAGAACGGTAACGATTACAGCAACAATGGTTACAATAATAGCATAGGTGAATAAACTAGGGAGTGCGTCTCCAGTACCGATAAAGCTTTCAATTAATTTTTGGATTGCGCTGTTCCATGCTTCACCTGCAACGAATGCGAATGCAGTTGTAATCAAAGCTAAGATGGTTTCCATAATCATTTTTGTTACTTCGTTTGCCATGTTTTTTTCCTCCGTTTAATTATAATTTGTTCAAAGATAATAAGAACAATGATATTTTTATTCTTCTTAATTTATAATATTTTAGGTTTATTTGATGGATTCGATTAAACTTTTGCATGCAAGACCAGGGTCTTCTGCCTCGTAAATGCTTCTTCCGACGATTATTGCATTTGAGTATTCCAATGTCTTTTTGCCGTCTCCACCTTGTTTTCCAACTCCTGGGGAGATTATGTATGCATCACTGCCCACAATGTTTCTGATGTCTGACAGACGGTCAAGTCTTGTGGCCGGTGCAACATAGTTTTTTATTCCCATTTCAACTCCCATCTCAGCTATTGCATCCGCATTTTTCTGCAGAAACATTTTGGCTCCGGGATGAGACATTTCAGTCAGTAAAAATAACTCTTTTTCATGCTTGTTTGCCATATCGAGGCATGCCTGCACGCTGTCTTCGCCGACAAATCCGTGGCATATTATTGCATCCGCCCCAGCCTTGAAGGTTTCGTCACAGATCTTTTCGTTTGTCGCATCGATGTCTGCCACTTTAAAGTCGCATATTACCTTAAATCCGAATTTGTCCTTTAATTTGTTTATTATTTCAAGACCTTCCGCAAGAGCTAGGGGATAGCCGATTTTTATGGTGTCGATGTATTCCTTTATTGAGTCACAAATTTCAATCGCTTCACTTTCACTCATCACGTCAAGTGCTAGAATCAAGTTGTTTTTTATGTTCATGGTATCAAATTTTGTAGTTTATTTTATAAATTTATTAGGTTTGCCTAAATTTTGTTTAGGGTATTACTAATAATATTTATATATAATAAAGTATATAATATCATTATCAATAAAACTTTATAAAATTTTAACTATATTTTAAATTTTTATTGAGAGATTAATCAAATTACATTGATTAGAAATTTGGAGGAAATAATTTATGCATATTATGGAAGGATATTTACCATTGACCTGGTGTATTATATGGTTTGTCATATCATTCATCGTTGTCGCATTTGGTTTATATCAAATCAAAAAAATCGTAGATGAAACACCTGAATCCAAAGCTTTACTTGCAGTAAGCGGTGCATTCATGTTCATCTTATCATCTTTGAAATTACCTTCCGTTACTGGAAGTTGTTCTCACCCTTGTGGTAACGGATTAGGTGCAGCGTTATTCGGTCCTGCCGTAACAGCTGTACTCGCAACTATCGTACTTCTTTTCCAAGCATTATTACTTGCTCACGGTGGTTTAACCACTTTAGGTGCAAACATATTCTCAATGGGTATTGTCGGACCTTTAGTTGCATGGCTTGTATACAAAGGATTAACCAAAGCTAATATTTCATCAACCATTGCAATCTTCTTTGCAGCATTTTTAGGTGACTTATTAACTTACGTAGCTACTTCATTCCAATTAGCTATTGCTTTCCCTGCTCCTAGTTTCGGATCAGCATTAACAAAATTCTTAGTTATTTTCGCAGTAACTCAAGTACCATTAGCTATCGGTGAAGGTATCTTAACAGTAATTATCTGGGATAGATTAAAAGCTTACAAACCAAAATTATTAGATAAATTAGGTGCTTTAGCTCCTAATGAAGCATAAGGTGATATAAATGAAAACATCAACATTAATTATATTGGCTGTTGTTTGTATCATATTGTTCATTGCACCATTAATAATGTTTAGTGGTCATGGAGAAGATGATGGATACTTTGGTGGTGCAGACGATGCTGCAGGTGAAGCTATCGAAGAAACTGGTTTCAAACCTTGGTTTTCATCTATATGGGAACCACCTAGTGGTGAAATAGAAAGTTTATTATTTGCTCTTCAAGCAGCTATCGGAGCAATCATTATTGGTTACTTCTTTGGTTACTGGAGAGGACAAGGTAAAGAAGAATAATTAGATTCTTCTTTTATTTTTCTTTTTTTATAGTGATTTTATGAAATTTGATATGGATTATATTGCACATCATAATGCTTTAACAGAAACAAATCCTTATTTTAAGTTGTTTTTAACAATAATATTATTAATTGTTACATTGGCTCTTGATAATCTATATTTTGATGTATTCATCTTTGTTGTAATGTCTATTATAATATTAGTCATTGCTAAGATTAACTATAAATCTTATTTGAAATTCCTATCACTTCCAATGGCATTTCTTGTTATAACATGTATATTCTTATTGTTCTTCTTTGGAAAAGGAGAAGTCATTTATGAAACTGGAATATTAGGTATTGTAGTCACTACCGATTCGTTCCATTATGCGGTTTATACATTTATGAGAGTAATGGGATGTTTACCATGTTTAGGTTTCTTAGCTCTTACAACACCTATTGCAAAGGTCTTAAATTGCTTAAGAACTTTGAAAGTTCCGAAGGTTATGGTTGAAATAGCTCTTTTGATGTATAATGCAATTTTCATATTCCTGAATGAAATCGATACCATGCAAAAGGCACAGGACACAAGACTCGGATATCATTCATATTGGACTTCATTCAAGTCTTTAGGCGCTCTTGCAAGTACAATATTTTTAAGGTCTCTTGATAAAAGTGAAACATTGCAATTTGCACTAGATTCAAGAGGTTACACTGGTGAACTTCCGGTTTATGAACCGAGAAAAAAGGAGAATTAAAATGTTAGAGGTAAAAAATATTAAATATTCATATAATGCGGATTATCAGGCGCTTAAAGGAGTTAGTCTAAAGATAGAAAAGGGTGAAATGGTTGCTCTTTTAGGTAAAAACGGTGCCGGAAAATCAACATTATTCCTGCATTTGAATGGAATTTATCAGCCTGATGAAGGGCAGGTGTTCATTGACGGTGAAGAATTAAAATATGATAAGAAATCCTTGCTCAAATTCAGGCAAAAAGTTGGAATCGTTTTCCAGAATCCTGATGATCAGATATTCGCCCCTACAGTTGAGGAGGATGTTGCATTCGGACCTCTTAACTTAGGTCTTCCGATGGAAGAGGTTCAGGACAGGGTTGAAGAGGCTTTAGCACGTGTTGGAATGAGCGGATTTGAAAAGACTGCGCCGCATCACTTGAGTGGAGGTCAAAAGAAAAGAGTTGCAATTGCCGGAATTCTTGCAATGAAACCTCAAGTAATGGTTTTGGATGAGCCTACCGCAGGTCTTGACCCTCAGGGAGTTGTTGACTTATCAATATTGCTTAATGAACTCAACGAGGAAGGGATTACAATTGTAATATCAACACATGAAGTCGATTTGGTTCCTAACTATGCTGAAAAGGTTTTTGTTTTGGTTGACGGTTTGCTGATTGCTGAAGGAACTCCTAAGGAGATTTTTGCAAAACCTGAAATCTTGGAACAGGCAAATCTAAAGGTTCCTATTGTTACAGACTTATTCCAACAACTTGAAAGGGAAGGCTTTGACATGAATGGAGATTATCCGTTAACAATTGATGAAGCCAAGGAAAAGTTTTTGGATTTGTTAAATAAAAACTAATTTTTTTTTAAACCAGATTTTTTTCATAAAATTAAAAGTCAAAGTATTACTCATAGTAATAATTCATAATACTTTCTTATTTTTGATTAAACATTTATATTAATAAAAACATATTTTTTCATAAGGTGAATTTAGATGAGAATTGGAATTTGTGATACCACTTTTGCTCGCTTTGACATGGCCGCAGCGGCTATCGACGAGCTGAAAAAGAATGCTTATGATTTAAAAATAATCCGTGAAACTGTTCCGGGCGTT
>NZ_SUTK01000067.1 GCF_015062905.1 Methanobrevibacter thaueri | reverse complement strand
AACGCAGCAATTAATATTCTAAACCGCTGGTTCAACGGAGATAGCCTGAAAAAATACTTAAATTAACCATTATTAAGTGAAAAAAATTCAGGAATCCCCATCCTCTATAGGATGGGGTGGTTCAATGTGAGGTATCCTTTACCGTTTTGGTCAGTATTGATTGTGTATTTTTGGACATTTCCGGAACCGTCATCGTATGAAATTGTAACAGGTTGACCAGCGATTACAGCTCCTTGTGCATCTTTAAGTTCGAATTGTACTTGATCTCCATTTTTTAAGGTTGTTTGACTTAAAAAATTGATTTGAGTATTGAGTTTACCATCTTGGGTTGTTGCTTGTGGTTGGGAGAATACTGTAAACCCAACAACTGCGATGATGATAACAATCAAAATTGCAATAATTATATTTTTATTATTTACATTATTAGCGTCCAATTTATTAATATGAATTTAATTTATATATAATGCTTTTCGAATGCAAGTACTTACAATCATTAAAATTTCATTCTGATGATTTTTACAATTACTTTGAAATTAGATATGATTTAAATATTTTTAGGAATATATTCTATATTAAGGAGAATTTTATCATGAAAGTTTTAGTTGTTGGAACCGGTGCACGTGAGCATGCTATCGCTGACGCCCTTAAGGATGATGTGGAATTATACGTTTACATGAGTAAAGTCAACCCTGGAATGAGCAAGATTGCCGAGTTTAAGCAAGGCGATGAGGGGGAAGTGGAAAAGGTTGCCGAATATGCTGTCGAAAATGACATTGACATCGCATTCATCGGTCCTGAAGCTCCGCTCGGAAAAGGAATCGTGGATGAGCTTCAGAAAAATGGAATAAAATGTGTCGGACCTACCCAAAGTGCGGCAAGAATCGAAACCGACAAGTCATTTATGAGAAAACTCTTTGAGGACTATGAAATTGAAGGGTCACTTGTTTACAAGGTCTTTGACAACTCAGATGATGTGTCAGCATTTTTGGATGAGTTTGACCGTGATGTTGTAGTTAAACCTGTTGGATTGACAGGAGGTAAAGGAGTAAAAATTGTCGGCGACCATCTAAAGGATAATGAAGAGGCAAAGGAATACTCATGTGAAGTTATTGACAATGTTATGGGCGGTTTTGCCCAAGTTATTATTGAAGAAAGATTAATCGGTGAGGAATTTACCATCCAGGCTTTCTGTGACGGTGAAAATTTAGCACCGATGCCTGCAGCGCAAGACCATCCTCACGCATTTGAAGGCGATGTAGGCGCAATCACCGGAGGAATGGGATCATACTCTGATGTTGGAGGATTGCTGCCGTTCTTAAGCCAGGAAGATTATGATAAGGCTGTTGAAATAATGAAGGCAACCCTCAAGGCCATCGCTGAAGAGGCAGAACCTTACAAAGGTATCCTATATGGCCAGTTCATGCTTACCGCTGACGGACCTAAACTCATTGAATACAATGCAAGATTCGGAGATCCTGAAGCTATGAACGTATTGCCTCTTTTAAAAACTCCATTGGCTGATGTTTGTCAGGCTATCGTTGACGGTAATCTCAATGAGGTGGAATTCGAGGACAAAGCAAGCGTATGCAAATACATCGTGCCTGACGGATATCCTGAAACCCAGCATGCCGGCGAACTCATTGAAGTGGATGAGGAAGCCATTGAAGATATGGGCGCTAAGGTCTTCTATGCGGCAGTGTCTGAGGAAGATGACGGAATTCACCTGTCAGGTTCAAGGGCATTGGGCATTGTAGCCAGTGGCGAATCCATCGAAGAGGCTGAAAAGATTGCTGAAAAGGCATGCGAGTTTGTTAAAGGTAATGTTTACCACAGAAGTGATGTAGGTACAACAGAACTTGTCAACAAGCGTGTCGAACACATGAAAGAAATTTTAAACTAAATTTCTTTTTTTCTTTTTTTTATACTAATTTGAAAAAATCTTCAATTTTGATATTAAATTTTCATAGAAACATTTAATATATATATTTAACAAATACTTTTTTTTATACTATTTAAAGGGGATTATAATGGATAGTTTATTATCAATAACAGACATCAAGGACGATGTTAAATACATTTTGGATTTGGCTGTTAAAATCAAAGCGGGTGAGATGGAAGAGAAGCCTCTTGAAGGCAAGACATTGGCCATGATTTTCCAGAAATCATCAACTAGAACCAGAGTTTCTTTTGATGTTGGAATGTATCAGTTAGGCGGAAGGGCAATCTTTTTGTCTTCAAATGACTTGCAGATGGGTAGAGGCGAACCGATTTCAGACACTGCAAAGGTTTTAAGCCGTTTCGTTGATGGAATAATGATAAGGGCTATCAAACACTCCGATGTTGTGGAACTGGCTGAACATTCCGACGTGCCGGTCATCAACGGATTAACCGATCTTGAACACCCTTGCCAGGCCCTTGCTGACGTCTTGACAATCAAGGAACATTTGGGTGAGTGGGAAGGCAAGAAAATCTGTTTTGTCGGTGATGGAAATAACGTATCCAATTCCCTTTTATTGATTGCTCCCCTTTTGGGAATGGACATGTCTGTTGCTTGCCCTAAAGGATATGAGCCGTGCGAAGATATTTTAAAGACCGCCCTTGAATATGCGGATGAAAACAATACTGAAATAACAATAACTGATGATATAGGATTGGCATTGCAGAATGTTGATGCGGTTTTCACTGATGTCTGGGTAAGTATGGGCGATGAGGCCGAAAAAGCCAAAAGGGAAATAGATTTCGCACCATTCCAAGTCAATTCTGATTTAATGAGTTTGGCTAATGATGGAGCTATTTTCATGCATTGCCTGCCTGCAATCAGAGGTCAGGAAGTGTCCGCTGAGGTAATCGATGGACCTCAATCAGTTGTTTTTGATGAAGCTGAAAACAGGCTGCATGCTCAAAAGGCTGTTTTATATTACTATTTGAAGGATTAGAGTGATCCAAAAATCGCGAACACGATAAAGATAACAATTATACATAAGCAGCAGCCCATCCAATTGTTATCATTGCTTGAAGGGGTGCTGGTTGTTGTGCTTTGCTCATGATGTGTGTTTACTGGTTTTTCAATTACTTCCGCTTTTTTTATTTCCTCTTTTTCCAGTCTTTCACCACAGTTTCTACAGAAAACTGCATTGTCGGGGTTTTCTTCACCACAGTTTCTACAAAACATTGATAATCCACCTTATTATTATTTTTAAAAAGATTATGAGGCCTATGCCTCCAATAAAACCTGTAATAAATCTTAAATTGTTTGTGCTTTCTCTTGGTCCAAAATATTGTGTCAGGCCGTCAATTGCCACTGGAATCATGAGAATCATTGAAATGAACAGCATTTCCAGATTATATGGATGCTTGTAAAAGATGTTAAAAATCAGGTAAACAAGCAGTCCGGTATAAAAGCCTGTGCATCTTGCGCAAACCGGAAATTGGTGGCCTTTGATGAAGAAACTTCTCTCAGGTATCCTGTGACATAAATATTTTGTAAAGTTCATATTATCACACACAATTTGCTAACCTTAATATGATTTCAATAATTATATATATTTTTGTATTCATAAGTTATTGTATAATATATGAAAAAAGGTTTTTACAATGAGAGGCGGAGAAGCGATAATAGAATCCCTCAAAAATATGGGGGTCAAAACGATATTTGGTTATCCTGGCGGACAGACCATACCATTCTATGACATGCTATATGATGCAGACATGGATCATATACTGGTTAGACACGAACAGGCTGCTGCTCATGCTGCAGACGGTTATGCAAGGGCATCAGGTCATGTGGGAGTGTGTTTGGCAACTTCAGGCCCTGGAGCAACCAATCTTGTAACTGGTATAGGAACAGCTTACATGGATTCTTCTCCAATTGTGGCAATTACAGGTCAAGTTCCTACTCATTTAATCGGAAATGATGCATTCCAAGAAGCTGACATTATTGGAATAACAATGCCTATAACTAAACATAGTTATCAACCTAAAGACCCTGATTTAATACCTTCAATGATTAAATCAAGTTTTGAAATTGCTTCAACTGGAAGGCCGGGTCCTGTTTTGATAGATGTTCCAAAAGAGGTTCAGGAAGGGGAACTGACAGAATTCAGGGATGACCTGATTCAGACACCTGGTTACAATCCGACCGTTAAAGGCAACATCAAGCAAATCAAGAAGGCCCGTGACTTGATTAAAGATGCTAAAAGGCCAATGATTTTGGCCGGTGCAGGTGTCATCATAGCCAATGCATGTTGTGAGCTAAAGAAACTGGCTGAAACCATTAACGCACCGGTAATGACTTCACTTTTAGGTAAAGGTGCTATTGATGAGACTGACGATTTGGCATTGGGTATGCTTGGCATGCATGGAAGGAAAGTTTCAAACGATTACATTAACGAATCAGATTTACTCATTGCTATCGGTATAAGGTTTTCAGACAGAACAACCGGAAGACTGGACAGTTTCGTACCTGACACCAAGGTCATTCACATTGACATTGATCCTGCTGAAATCGGCAAGAATGTTGATGTTGACTTGCCAATTGTTGGAGATGCCAAAAATATTTTAAAATCATTAAATAAAGTGTTAGACGAATACACTCCATCAAATGAAGTGAATAATTGGACAGATATGATTAAAGCCAAAAAGCAAGAATTGCTGCCACGTGTAAGTTACGACGATGTTCCTTTAAAACCTCAGACTGTCATAAAGGAGATTGCAGAGGTTTTAACGCCCGAATCAATATTGACAACTGATGTAGGTCAGAATCAGATGTGGGCGGCACATTTCTTTGACACACAAAAGCCGCGCAAATTCATCTCATCAGGAGGTCTTGGAACAATGGGATTCGGATTCCCTGCAGCTATTGGAGCTAAAGTGGCTTGTCCTGAAGACCCTGTCGTATCAATCAATGGTGACGGCGGTTTCCTGATGGTCTGTCAGGAACTGGCTACCGTTCATGAATATGATTTGCCGGTCATTGCCGTTGTTTTGGAAAACAGAACCCTTGGAATGGTATACCAATGGCAAAGCTTATTATATAATAACAGACATTCTCAAACCCTATTGGGCAATAGTCCTGATTTTGTAAAGCTCGCAGAAAGTTTTGGAGTAAATGCAGTTAGGATTACAGAACCGGGCGAGACCAGGGAAGCCCTGTCAAGTGCAATGAAAGATAATGAACCGGTCCTATTAAATGTTGTTATAGACTCCGAGGAAGCCCTTCCTATGCTTCCGCCGGGAGCCGGAATTAATGAGATGATCGGGGAATATAAACTCGAAAAGGATGTGATTTAAATGGAATCAAATTATCACGTTATATCAACACTCGTTGAGGATAAGCCGGGAGTCCTGCAGAAAGTGGCTGGAATGTTCAATAGAAGAGGATTCAACATTGACAGCATAACTGTCGGAAGCTCAGAAGTGGAAGGACAATCCCGTATGGTCATTTCAGTGCATGCGGATGAAAAGGGTTTGGAACAAGTTACAAAGCAACTGAATAAATTGGTTGATGTTATCAAGATTAAAGATATCACTAAAACTGCCGTTAAAAGGGAATTATGCCTTGTCAAGGTAAACATTCCTAATGCTAAAGCAAGAGCAGAAATAATGCAATATTCAAATATCTTCAGGGCACATATATTGGATGTCACAGACCAGACACTAATGATTGAGCTGACTGGAGATAAGGAAAAGATTAATGCATTCATATCTTTAGTAGAAGGCTATGGAATAAAAAGAATAGCCCGTACTGGCCTTACAGCTATGTCAAGGGGAGTATAAATTATGACTATATTAGAAGACGTATTAAAAGACAATAAGGAATTTGTAGATAACTTTGAAGGCGAAGAAATGTCTCACCATGCAGCTAAGAAATTAGCTATCCTGACCTGTATGGACTGCAGACTCATCGACTTTTTCGAACCGGCTCTCGGTCTTAAAAGAGGAGATGCAAAAATCGTCAGAAACGCAGGAAACTCCATTGTAGGTGAAGACGCAATTAGATCAATCGGTGCAGCTTTATATAACCTTGGTGCTGAAGAAGTAATGGTTGTAGGCCACACAGAATGTGGTATGGCCGGTGCCGATGCAGAAGCATTGAAAGAAAAAATGCTTGCACGCGGAATCAAAGAGGAAGACATTGCAAAATATGATCTTGATGAATGGATTGGAGGATTTGAATCCGAAGAGGAAAACGTTAAAAACGTTGTTGAAAAAATCAAAAACCACCCATTAATCCCAGATGTGCCGGTACATGGTCTTATCATTGATATTGTCACTGGTGAGTTGAAAGTTTTAGTAGATGGTTACTAATCACCATCTATTCCATTATTTTTTTCAATAATTCTTTTATTTCTCATTTTTTTAATTTATTCGACTTTTTTTGTAGTAATGAGAAATTTTGACATTTTAGACTATTAGATAGAAAATTAGCAGAATTTTGAAAATAAGATACGTCTAAAAATTTTACAGATTCAAAAAAATAGAAAAAATAAGGAAAATAATCCTTATTTTTTAACTTTAACGGTTCTTTTTACAGTGTGTTTGAGGTAGGTTACTTGGTATTTGATTTTTTTGCCAACTTTGAGTTTTTTCAAGATGGATTTTTTAATGGTTACTTTTGCA
>NZ_SUTK01000015.1 GCF_015062905.1 Methanobrevibacter thaueri | reverse complement strand
AATTCCTTTCTCTTTTGTTTTTCTGGACACGATTACTCTGGTCAATACATTGTCGAGAGCGTCAATTACAATATCTGAATCTGCAATGACCTTGTCGATGTTTGTATGGTCGATGTGTTCATTGAATGTGGTTGTTTTGACATATGGGTTGATTAACCTGACCTTTTCGGCTGCAACTTCGCTTTTGACAAGTCCCAAATCTGTAATGGTGGCTAAAGTCTGTCTGTTCAGGTTTGATAAGTCGTAAGCGTCCTTGTCAACAAGAACCAGTTCTCCAATTCCCATCCTGGCGAGCATTTCGATGGTTTCTCCACCGATTCCGCCACATCCGATGACTGTAATTTTTGCATCTTTAAATCTTTCCTGTTCGCTTCTTGTAACTATACTCATTTGGCGGGAAGCTATTTCCCAGTATCCGTCTCCAATGTATCTTGTTGGCATATTTATCACTATATATTTCTTCTTAACTGTTGTAAGGTATCCATGAATGCATCAAGTGCATTATCATAATTCTCAAAATCATGACCTTCAACCAATCCATTTTCATAAATGGTTATTCTATCTAATTCTATCTTTTCTTCATCATATGAAATTATGTTTTCTATTTGTTTTTTTGTATTTTCAAGGTCTATTGTGAATGGAAGTTGATATGAATAGGAACCCTCTGCATAGTCGATTGCAATGTATTCGTTATCGTCAATTTGTGACAAATTTAAAGCAACCTTTTTGAAACCTTGTGCTTTTAATGCACCGTCAATTAGTTTAAATTTATCTTGAGATAAAATTTCATCAATGTTGTCCACTTCAATAATACCAAGTTCTCCCAAATCTCTGACTTTCACTATTTTGCAGTTTGTGTTATCCAGAATGTAGTCTTCACAAAGTCCTATCCTACTGATTTTCTCTTTTGTGGTTTTTGTGTTTGTGGGGATTCTTGTTGCAAGGCAGGTAGTTGATCTTGAATAGGGGATGTTGTTTTTATCAAGATACTCATGAATTTCGGCCGAGGATAATTTGGCTTCAATTAATGGTGTTTTAAAACCTTTTTTATAGGTGATTAAAATGCCCGGCCTGTCAACTATCAAATCGCTGATATTGTTGCCGTCACAGATAAAATCAAATCCGTTTTCATGGGCTGTCCTTTCAATAGTCGAATACATCATGTCCCTGCATGTAAAGCATCTTTTCGGTGTGTTTTCTAAAAAGTCATCATTTTCATAAAAGTTGATGTCTATCACTTCATGTTTCACACCAAATCTTTCGCATGCTTTCCGGACATTTTCAACAAATCCTGTAGGAAACAGGTGATTGTCGATTGTTACGGCTAGTGTGTCTTCTGCAACTTCAGAAGATAAATAAGTCATTAAAGTTGAATCTGCACCACCTGAAAAGCCGATGGCGACTTTTTTATCTTTTAAAATATCTTTAACGATGTTTATCTTATCTTCTATGTTCATTTTATCCCCATGGAGCTAATTTTTTCTCATTTACTATTTTGTATTTGAGATTTAATACAATTTTTGTATTTTTTTAATCGGAAAAATATAACAATAGTTATTTTTTTCCTATTTTAAGTTAGTTTGAATTGATATTTAAATGTTGTGCAATGATTCAGAATCATCTTTGCTCCAAAGTCAAAACATTTAATAATTTTTCGGATATATCTAATATTGGTGATTAGATGGATAATAGGATTATCGCAATTATAATAGCAATTGCAGTTGTTGCAATTGGTGCATACTTCCTTTTGGGAGGCGCTGGTGAAGAGGTAACAATTGGTTATCTGCCATCAGACCATGATGCAGCTTTGTTTGTTGCAGATGCACAAGGCAAATTTCAGGAAAATGGAATAAAGACCAAATTGGTTCAGTTCAACAATGGCGGAGACTTGATGACTGCCATGGCAAGTGGAGATGTTGATGTTGGTTATGTTGGAATTACACCTGTACTGTCTTCCATTGCAAATGGGGTTCCGGTTAAGGTAATCTCTGCTGCACAGACCGAAGGATCAGGAATAGTGGTTGCAAAGGATTCAGGAATTGATTCTGTTTCAGACCTTTCAGGCAAAAAGATAGCCACTCCTGGTGAAGCTTCCATTCAGCACATGCTTCTTACTTACTACTTGAAGCAGAACGGAATGTCAATCAGTGATTTGAAGGTTTCATCAATGAAGGTCCCTTCAATGAACGATGCACTCAAGACAGGCAAGATTGACGGTGCAATCACTTTTGAGCCATATGTGTCAATTGCAGAGAAAAACGGTGCTAAAGTACTGGCCGGATCTCAGGATATTCTGCCGAACCATCCATGCTGTGTCGTTGTCGCTTCTGATAAGTTCATAGAAGAACATCCTAATGAAACAGCAAAGATTCTTGAAATCCATGAGAACGCAACCGATTTCATTAACAATAACACTGATGAAGCTGCAGGACTCTTGCCTGGCGACATAGTCAGTGATGTTGAAGTTGAAAAGATGTCAATGTCCAGTTTTCCATTCATATCCGGTTTGAACGATACCTATAAACAGGATGTAATGGACTTTATGAATCTGGAAGTTGATTTGGGCATTTTGAAAAAGCCTATTTCTGAAAATCAGATTTTTTGGGAAGGTAGTTAATTAACTGCCTATAACCTTTTTTTTACACAATATTTAAATATTTCAGATTATAAACTAATTTTGGGGATTCAAATATAACAATTGTTATCAAAATCAATAAGTAATTTATTTATATCTTACTTATGATATTAATAATTGTAAATTAATATGGAGAAAAATTATGAATAAGAAAATTACATTTGTTTTAGTGTTGGCACTTGCCGTATTCCTTGTAATGGGTTCAGCCAGTGCAGGATTCTTTGACTTTTTAGGAGGAGACTCTGGAAACACTGTAAAAATAGGTTATTTACCTTCAGACCACGATGCTGCTTTATTTGTAGCAGACGCTCAAGGTTTATATAAAAATAAAGGAATCAACACCGAACTTGTTCAATTTAACAACGGTGGAGATTTAATGACCGCTATGGCTAGTGGAAATGTTGATGTAGGTTATGTGGGAATTGCTCCGGTATTATCTTCAATTTCATCTGGTGTTCCTGTAAAAGTTATTTCTGCCGCTCAAATTGAGGGTAGTGGAATTATTGTAAATAAAGATGCTAATATTGCTAGTGCAAAAGATTTATCAGGTAAAACTGTTGCAACCCCTGGTGAAGCTTCCATTCAACATGTATTGCTTTCAGCATACTTGAGAGCAAATGCAATGTCTTTAGATGACATTAACGAATCTGCAATGAAAGTTCCATCAATTAACGATGCTTTAAAAACAGGTAACCTTCCTGCAGCAGTCACTTTCCAACCTTACGTAAGTCTTGGAGAAACTGATGATAACATTGTAGAATTGGTTGATTCATCCGAAATCATGCCTAACCACCCATGCTGTGTTGTAGTTGCATCTGATGACTTCATCAAAAACAACGAAAACACTACCAAAGACATCATTACAATCCACAAAGAAGCAACTGCATTCATTAACAAAAACATTAAAGACGGTAAAACCAACGAAGTAGTTAAATTATTACCTAAAGACATTGTTGCTAATGAGGATGCAGAAGCTAAATCCTTAGAAAGTTTCCCATTCATCTCAGGATTAGATGACGCTTACAAAGCTGATGTGGACGCTTTCCAACAAGCAGAAGTTGGTTTAGGTATCTTAAATCAAACAATTTCCCATGAAGATTTATACTGGGAAGCATAGTTAAAATACTATGCTTTATTTTTCTTTTTTTTTTAGTGACGGTTAATTCTTTTCGTATTCAGCTCTCAAATCGGCCATGGCTTTTTTTGTCTTTTCATCTGAGACCTTTTCAATGACCCGTTGATTTTCAATCAGGATGTCCATGTACTCTTTTCTTCTGGTCTCATCAACGATTTTATATCTTCCGAAGTTGACAAGCCCTTCGATAAGTACGCTCATTCCACGGTTGTATGCCTGTGCATGTTCGTCGTTTATGATCAATTCCCTAATCTTTCCCTCAATGAAGTAGATGCTGTTGTCCCCTTTTATTGGGAAGTTCTCCGGTGTTTTGATCTCAACGTTTTCAACATCGACAATAATGTAAGCGGGGGTGTCTTTAATGATTGCAATGTCTGAATCTGTTGTGTAATATTCATCGTCTAGACAATCTAATGTGGCATAGGTGAAAACCAATGGATCCTGTGTAATGTTGACTACATATTCATTGGTGTCCAGTATGTTTTTCAATGTTTTTGAACCCTCAAATATGTGGCAGTGAACCCTGTCATCACCTAAATAGATAAATGCAAATGCACCTGCATTTTTCACTCCGTCCTTGCTCATGGTTGTTGTAATGCACTCATACTGCAAGTCTTTTTCAATTCCAAGTTCAGATAAATCATATGTCATTCAAGGGTCCTCCCGAAAATCCGTCGGCAATCTTGTTGAGGTTTGTGAATACATTAAGCAGTGAATTGACAACTTCCTGAATCTCAACGTTTTCAATGCTTCCCAACACTTCAATGTATTGCGGGAAGGTCTGCCTTCCATTCTGGAAAAACAGATAATATTCATTGATGTTGACCTCATCGTTGTTCAAGTCATCCACAATCTCCATGTATTGTTTTTCCAAATCATCCAGACTCTCTTCAAGCAATGATTTAACTTCTTTAATGGAGTCGGAATTCTCCAGTTTTCCAAAAGCAGTATTTAATCTGATAATCGAAATGGTATAGCTTTCTAAATCAATTTCACCATACATATTAATCACGGTGTAAAATAAAAAGAAAAAAAGTTAATTTCTCATATGAGAAATTATAATTTGATTTTAATATCCAAAGCGGATGAACCTTCTTCGTAAACGAAGATTGGGTTGATGTCCAGTTCAGATATTTCTGGGAAGTCTAATGTCAATCTGGCTACTCTTTTGATGGCCTCTTTGACTTCTTCGACATCGCAAGGAGCTTCTCCACGGTATCCTTCAAGCAATTTGGATACTTTGGTTGAAGCGATTTGCTCTTCGATTTCCTGTGAGCTCATTCCTTTTGCGAGATTGAATGATACGTCTTCAATAAGGTTTACATAGATTCCACCCATACCGAATGCAATCATAGGACCGAATTGTTTGTCACGAATCATACCAACAATGACTTCTTCACCGGAATCCATCATTTTTTGCACTTCTACGCCGTCAGGAACAATGTCAGGATGAGCTGCTTTAGCGTTAGCAATGATTTCTTCATAAGTTGCTTTTGCCTCTTCTGCTGAACTGATTCCAACTTTAACACCGCCGATATCTGATTTGTGTAAAATCTTATCGGATGCGATTTTAAGCACAACAGGGAATTCCATTTCTTCAGCAAGTTCTGCTGCTTCATCAGCACTTGTGGACAGTTTGATTGGTGCTGCTGAAATTCCATAGGCTTCAGCTACAGCGTATGCTTCACTACCGAGGAGTGTGTCTCTGCCGTCAGCTTTAACTTTGTCGAATATTGCTTTTACAGCGTCTTTGTCAACATCAGCAATATTGTCAATGACATCGTCGTATTCGCGTTCTTCTAATCTTGCAAACTTGACCATTGCTTCAAGAGCTTTTACTGCAGTTTCAGGGAATACGTAAGTTGGTATTCCGTTGTCTCTTAATGCATCGTTTGCATCTACGAATGTTGGTCCTCCCATGTTAACAACGATAACAGGTTTGTCGAATTTCTTTTTCTCTTCGATGATTGCTTCTGCAATTCCATCAGGATCAGCGGATGCTGTTGGACAGACCATAACGATTAAGCTGTCAACATCTTCGTAGCCTAATACCAATTCTAATGATTCTTTGTATCTGATTACCGGTGCGTCACCTAATACGTCGATAGGGTTTTTGGCACTTCCTTCATCAGTTACGCATTCTTGTAATTTTGCAGTGGTTTCTTCATCAAACTCAACGAGTTGTAAACCGGCTTTTTCCATTGCGTCTACGGTGAGTACTCCTCCACCACCTGCATTGGTAATGATTGCCACCTTATCTCCTTTTGGAAGTGGCGCTTTTGAAAATGCAAGACCTAAGTCAAATAATTCTGCCATGGTTTCTACACGCATGATTCCGGATTGGTGGAATGCGGTATCGAATGCAAGGTCACTTCCAGCTAATGCTCCTGTATGTGAGGATGCAGCTGCTGCACCTGCAGAACTTGAACCGGATTTAAGCACGATGATAGGTTTTTTGTGTGCTGTTTCCCTCATGGTTCTTACGAAGTCATCGTCATCGGATATTGATTCGAGATAACATATGATTACATTGGTTTCATCATCATCAGCCAAGTATTGTAATAGTTCGATTTCACTTACTCCGGCCTTGTTTCCTAAACTGATAACTTTACTGAATCCAATTCCGGAAGTTACGCTCCAATCGATGATAGCTACCATCATAGCTCCACTTTGTGAGATGAATGCCATGTTTCCAGTTGGAGGCATCATTTGTGAAAATGATCCGTTTAATGGAGTGTGGGAATCGGTAATTCCTAAACTGTTTGGGCCGATAATGTTTATGCCGTATTCTTTACCGAGAGCAGTTAATTCTGCTTCTAATTTGGCACCTTCTTCTCCTACTTCTTTAAATCCTGCGGTGATGACTACCATATTTTCAATTCCTACTTCACCACATTCCTTAACTGCTGTGTTTACGAATGGGGAAGGGATAGTAATGATTACTAAGTCAACCTTTCCAGGTACGTCTTTAATATTTGCGTAAGCTTGTTTTCCGAGGATTTCTCCACCTTTTGGGTTCACAGGATATATCTCACCTTCAAATCCATCATTGATAAGATTATCAACAATGATATATCCTACTTTTCCAGGCGTATTGGAAGCTCCAATAACCGCCACAGATTCAGGTTTAAACATCTTATTGAGGTCTATCATAAGTTTTTCTCCTGTTTTTTTTATATTTTCACATTAATTATCATGATAAATAATTAACATTTAATATAATTATATTTCTTGTTATATTATTATTTAAATATATTGTTTAATCATTCAAAGGTTACTTTAAGCCTTAAATTTATGTTTATTGTTGTTTGAATTATTTTTACCAATTCTCTTAACATTTATAATACATGATAACTAAAAATATATATGATTAATAAATTATTGATATTTTAATAATTTAATAAAATATCAAATTAGGAGATACTATGAGCTTAATTATCGCTTATGTTGGAAAAAAAGGATGTGTAATGGCGAGTGATAAAAGAAAGATAGGATATTTCGGTGATAAACAAAATTTGAAAACATTAGAAGATGAATTATACAGTGGAAAAATAGATAATGATGATGACTTTCTAGCTAGGGCCAAGGAACTGGGAATTTCAATCAAGATAACCGATGACGCAAACAAGCTCAAGATTGTCGGTAATACCATTCGTGGAGAGGTAAGTACCAAAGGAACTTTTGAAACAAGAAGAAGACGTATTTACGGAACCACAAATGGATATCAGATAGTTGAGCTTTTGGGTTCAGACACTGAATCCCGTAAGGCTGGAGAAAGTGGAGTCATTATCTTTGGAAATGAATATGCAAAGCGCCTGGCTGAAACATCAATCCAAAGGAAATGGAAAGCTTCCCAAAGCATGAGGTATATGGGAGAGATTTTCCAGAGTATTCTGGAGGATGTTGCATCCAGAACACCAACCGTCGGGAAAAACACTGATGTGTTGATACAGCGGCCTAAATTTAACAAGACAGAAGCTCAAAAACATCTGAACATTACAATAGACCATGATATCAAAGTGTTGACCAAATTCAGGCAGGAATTGACTGAAAAACTGGTCCAGCAGAACCTTGACATAGAGATGGCCAACAAAATCATAAATCATGGTGAAGTTGGAAAAGTCGTTAACATTGATGGAAACATGCTGTTTGTCCAATTGAATGATAAAACCCAAGCGGTTGACGGAAACTGGAAGCAAAAGGCCGCTCCAGGTCAAAACGTATTGATGTTTACAGAAAGCGACAATGTGAAAATAGGAGATAAGGTTATCATTGAAAATGAGGATTTATGCCTTAAGAAAGATAAGTCTTCACTCAAATGTGATATAATTTTATGTTCGTTGTAAGTGTGGTTTAAATGAAGATAACATTTTTAGGCAGTGGAGGGGGAAGATTCTCCGCCATTAGCCAAAGAAGAATGACTGGAGGTTTCAGGATTGATAACCTCGGAGGCAAGAATTACCACATAGACCCTGGTCCAGGTGCGCTTATCAGAACATATCAGTTCGGGTTTGACCCTAGAAATCTAAGTGGGGTAATCGTTACCCATTCTCACACTGACCATTATAATGATGCGGAAGTTCTAATTGAGGCTATGACAAGGGGAATGACCAAAAGCCTCGGAACCGTTGTCGGAAGCGAAAGTGTATTGAATGGCTATGAGCAGTGGGGACCGTGCATCTCATCTTATCATCAGTCCAGGCCTGAAAAAATCATTTTGAAGCCTGGCGTGTATGACCAGATGGACAACGTTAAGATTAAGGGTACAAAGACTTCACACGGTGATCCGACAGGTGTAGGTTTCCAGCTGGATTATAAGGGCTTTAAGGTTTCATACACTTCAGACACAGCTTATTTTGAAGGGCTTGGTGATGAGCATAAAGGTGCCGACATTCTGATAGCCAGCGTATTGAGACCTGGAAATCGCTCAATCAATGGACATATGTGCACACGCAATTTCATCGACTTGATTGAGGAAGTAAAACCTCAAGTTGCCGTTATGACACATTTGGGTCTTAAGATGATTTCAGCAAATCCTGTGACCGAAGCCAAAAAGGTTTCCAAAAAGACAGGTGTAAAAACAATAGCTGCCTATGACGGTCTGTCATTCAATGTGAACTACAACAATCCAAAGAGATTCAGACTGATATCCCTTAAGGATGTCCAGTCTTCAATTCACAGCACCAGTCATACGTTATATGAAAACGAAAGAAAAAATTCCTATCAGCTTGCATTCAAACACAAGGAGTTTGATGAGCTGACTATGGTAAAAAAGAAATGAGGTTATTTTTCTAAATTAGTTGGATGTATGAATCCTGAACGAATCATATGGTCTGCAATAACGATTGCAGTGCTTGATTCGGCCACTGCTGTCACTCTAGGACAGATGCATGGATCATGACGTCCCTTAATTTCTATTTTTTTATTTTCCATTTTTTCAATGTCAATGGATTCCTGACATTTGGAAATGGATGGGGTAGGTTTCACTGCAATTCTGGATACTATAGGCATTCCATTGCTCATGCCTCCGATGATTCCTCCGGAATTGTTGGTTTTTGTTGTTATTTTATTGTCGTTAATCTGGTATTCATCATTGATTTCAGATCCGGTATGTGTTGCCACGTCAAATCCGAGTCCGATTTCAACACCCTTGACTGCGCCGATGTTCATCAGTATTCTTGCAAGGTCTCCGTCAAGCCTTTCAAAGATAGGTTCTCCAAGACCTGCAGGAACATTGACTGCAATGGTTTCAACAATTCCTCCAACGGAATCTCCTTCCTGTTTTTTGGCTAAAATAAGCTCTTCCATTTCATTGGCAGCCTCAAGGTCTGCACAGCGAACCGGATTTTTATCGATATTCTCTTTGATGGTAGTGAAATCTTGCTTTTCAGCTTTGATATCACCGATTTGAGTGACATGGGAGATAATTTCAATATTTTGTGTTTGCAAAAGCTTTTTAGCTATTGCGCCGCCGATAACGTGGCCGATGGTAACCCTTCCGCTTCCACGACCTCCTCCGTTGAAGTCATAGTGGCCGTATTTCATCATCCATCCGAAATCTCCGTGGGATGGGCGAGGAGTGTTCTTGAACATGGAATAATCTTTTGATTTTTGATTTTTGTTGAATACGACTCCGCAAATGGGTGTGCCGTCAGTTTTTCCTTCAAAGATGCCTGAAAGAATCTGGACTTCATCATCCTCTTTTCTTGGAGTGGTTACGCTACTTGTTCCTGGTTTCCTTTTATCTAGTTCTTTTTGTATGTCTTCAGCACTTAATTCAAGGTTTGCAGGACATCCATCGACAATGGCGCCAACTGCAACACCGTGGCTTGCTCCGAAAGTTGTTATCTGAAATTTTTCTCCAATTGAATTTGACATTATTTTTCCCCATCTAAACAATTAAGTTAATTTTTGTATCTTTAAATATTTATAATAAGTTAAAATTTTAAATATTTTCAAATCAAAAATTAATAATTAAGTGATTATTATGGAATTTCCAACTACAAGAATGAGAAGACTTAGAAAAAATGCTAAGATTAGAAATATAGTTCGTGAAACCAAACTTGAAAAAGATGACCTGATTTATCCGATTTATTTTAAAGAGGAACTCCAAGGCGATGAAAAGGAAGAGATTTCTTCACTTCCTGGCGAGTTCAGATACTCTTTGGACAGCGGAATTGAATTTGCAAAGCAACTGGAAGCAAAAGGGTTGAAGTCAATCATTGTATTTGGAATACCGAAAGAGGACACCAAGGATGAAATAGCCACACCTGACTATTCAGCAACAGGAATCGTTCAAAAGGCTGTAAGAAGGCTTAAAAAGGAAACAGATTTGGTTGTCATCACTGACGTGTGCCTTTGCCAGTACACCTCTCATGGCCACTGTGGAATGATAAGGGAAAATGATGACACCGATGACGGAATTGAGATATTGAACGACGAGTCCCTGCCGATCATTGCCAAAGTTGCTCTTTCCCATGCTGAAGCGGGTGCAGATATCGTTGCGCCTTCAGACATGATGGACGGAAGGGTTAAGGCAATCCGTGAAACCTTGGATGAAAACGGATTTGTAAACGTAATGATAATGTCCTATTCAGCAAAATACGCCTCAGCATTCTATGAACCGTTCAGGGTTGCTGCTTGCTCATCACCGCATGCAGGTGACAGAAAATCCTATCAGATGGATCCTGCCAATGCTGTTGAGGCAATCAGAGAATGTGAACTGGATGTAATCGAAGGATGCGACTTTCTGATGGTCAAACCGGCACTTCCGTATCTTGATGTAGTTAGAATGGTAAGGGATGAGTTCATGCTGCCTCTGGTTGCATATAACGTAAGCGGGGAATATGCGATGCTCATGGCCGCCATTGAGAAAGGGTTCTTGACTGAAAGGGCAATAACCGAAGCATTGCTTTCAATCAAGAGGGCTGGAGCGGACTTGATAATCACTAATTTTGCACCATACTTGCTTTTGAATGATGTGATAGGATGAAACCGGAAGAAATTGCAAAAATGGCACAAATCGCATCAGCACTTGAGGTAAGTGGATATCCAAAACCTGGAAATGTCCACAGGACCCGTGACTATGATGACATGGAATTTGAAGACTTTGTAATAAGCGGAATAGTCATTGGAGACACTATCCGTGAAGCATGTACAGATGTTGATGTTGAAAACCCTCAACTGGGAAAGTATATCCTGCAGGCGGTTGCCGAAACCGACAGATGGATTAAAAACAACACCAATTTAGGTATTGTGATGATGACAACTCCAATTGCAGTTGCAGCTGCAATCAGTGATTCATTTGATGATATAAGAGAAAACATTAAGTTATTGATGGGAAACACTTCAGTTGACGATGCATGTGACTTGTACGATGCAATCAATATTGCAGATGCCGGCGGAATGGGCAATCAGGACGAGTATGATGTTGCAAGCGACAATGCCAAAAACGAATTGAGGGAGAATAACCAGACAATGTATGACGTTTTGAAAATATCCGCTCCATGGGACATGCTTGCACGTGAGATGACCGGTGACATGCCAGCCGTTTTTGAAATAGGCTATCCTACCTACCATGAGCTGAGACAATCCAAATCCCAAAACGATGCATGTGTATTGACATTTTTAACAATACTCTCACACGTTCCAGACACTCTGATTTCAAGAAAATACGGATCAGACGATGCCATGAAAGTCTCATTGATGACAAGGGACTTGCTCAACATCAGGGACGAACCTGATTTTAAGGATAGGCTCAAGGAATTCGACGATTATCTGTTTAAAAACAAGTATAATCCTGGAACCACTGCAGACTTGACTGCAGCTTCAATTTTTGTCAGCTATTTGAAATCAAATTTTGAATAGTTGGATTGATACAAGGTTAATGTATATTTTCCTTGTTTATTCCTTTTTTTAAAATAAGAAATTTACTATTTTTTAGTTATCACTGACTTTAGTTTTGATTTCACATCATAATTCTGCCGCAATCCAATTAAAACCATTATCAGCAGATAGCAAATCAATATGTTCGCATATAGATATCTGTTGTCCTGTATCGGTGTTGACAGAAAGACGATTATGATGTTTAACAGATTCGGAAGATACATCAGGTATATTTCCCTAGACCCGGTAACGATATGAATCAGTATCAGGAGGATAATTGAAATGTACATGTACAGGGCAGGACTTTCAAGCAGGGTATCTGCAACAACAGAATTTTCAATGTCTATTGATAGTGAGTTAAGGGCGTTGAAAATTGGATTTCCCCAATTTACATAGGAAAGGTTTTCATAGCTTTTGGTCGCCTGATAGTGGCGCGGTGTGTAATATGTTTCAAAATCCATTTGCAGTCTGTCTTTGTCCCGGTTCATGTAGAAGGCATGCCCTGCCCAGCCTGGATCTCTTGTAATGTCCCAGACCATAGGGGATGATTCAAACAGGTATTGAATGAAATGCAGAGGGTTTCTTAGAGAATATTTCATTGCCAACTCTATATATGTTCCCTTGTTCTTTTCAAATTCCTTGTAGTCGGTTATGGCAAATATGCTGTCGGATCCCGTTGGAATGTAATTTTTGCTGATTTTGTCGGTATCAAGTATTTCCGCTACCTTTTGCCTATCTCCCTCTTCCATATCAAGATGCAAATAATAATCTGCCAGCATATGGCAGGTTTTGGTCATCAAAGCATCCTTTTCATTGTCCTGAACGTCATATGCGATGTTCAGGGAAGAAATCAGAAGGATAAATGTTATTGTCAGTATAGGCAATAGAACAGCCATCTTACGGTTCTTTTTAATGAATAGATAAATTGAATAAACCACTATTGTGATAAGAATTACGTACATTCCGTTTCCCCTCAGCTGGGATACGAATGCCATTATCAATGCGAGAAGAATGATGAATTTATAGTCTATATTTCCCTTCCTGTCTATCATTACCATTGCTAAAAAGCACAGAAACATCAGACAGTAGCTGAACAGTATGTCTTTCCATATGGTGATTGAGTACAGTGCGTTGATTGGAAGCAGACATATTATAAAAGATATGATCACCTGCAGCTTGAAGGAATCATTGTCTTTGTTGTCATCGTCACGTGTATATCTGCAGATTATTGTCCATATGGTGGAAAACACTAAAATCTGAAGAACAGCAATTGATGAGATGTTGGGATAGACCTTCAGGCACAGCATGTTGATGAATGTGTGAAAGAAGGGATGCCAGTTCGCAAAGTGTCCGGAAGCGATTTGATGAAGCTGGTTGAATGTATCATAGGTGGCTATTCCAGGATTGAATACCATCAGGTAATTTAAAAATATGACTGTTGGTATTAAAAAGATTATCAGGTCCCTACGGTTGATTCTGCCTCTAATTTCAGCGATTACTCCATCATGCCTAAATTCCATGCTTTTTAGTATATCAAAACTATTATATAATTATTGCTTAAATCCGTAATTTAGCGATATTTTTCAACTAACAGTAGTTAGTTTTATATACTTTGGCAAGATAATGTTAACTAACAATTGTTAGTTTTGATATCATGAACAATAAGGAAAAAATATTTTATGTTTCAATAGATTTATTCTCTGAACATGGCTATGATGGTGTATCGGTACGCCAGATTGCCCGTGAAGTGGGAATAAAGGAAAGCTCTATTTACAATCATTACTCTAGCAAGCAGGAGATACTGAACAGGATTCTGGAGTATTATATAGAGGAAATGACAAGTGATGAAATACCTCTGAACCAGGCAAGCCTGAATCTGGACAGGGGATTTGACTTTTTCTACAAGGCAGGATGTGATGCATTCCTGTCAAAGTTAAAGGAAGAGCGGATGATGAAAATAACAAGAATTCTCTTCATAGAATCATATCACAACGATGAGGTAAGGGATTTCCTGAAAAAGTCAATCATCGAGGCTCCGATTGAAGGATGGATTGTCCTATTCGACTTGATGAAGGCAAAAAACCTGATTGAGAAGGACTGCGACACAAGACAGCTTTCCGAATCGTTCTTTTACTATGGAATGTTTCTGTTGTACGAACATTTCTTCATAAATTATCCTGAAGACGACGGGAAGTTTCTGGAGGAGTTCATGATGAAAACGGAGAGTCATGCAAGGACAATTTTTGATTCTGTGAGAATAAGGGGTGAATAAGATGAAGACAAGACTTGAAACGGAAACTGATTATCTTGAAGTTGAAAAACTTGTAAGGGATTCCTTCTGGAATGTATATCGTCCGGTGCATATGAGCATTTCATCGTTCATAACCTAAGAAATGACGAGAGCTTTGTAAGCAAAATGGCCTTTGTCATTGAGGATGACGGTAAAATTGTAGCAAGCATCAATTATTCGATGGGTAAAATAAGCTATGAAAATGACACTGTCCCTGCGCTCATACTGGGTCCGATTGCAGTCGATGGGGTGTATCAAAATCAGGGACTCGGATCAAAATTAATCAATCATACATTGGGAATAGCTCAAAAGGACAATGTTCCCTTTGTCCTTGTGGTGGGCGATGAAGACTACTACTCAAGATTTGGTTTTGTAAGCGCATCAGAATATGGCCTTTATCTTGATGGAACTGATTTGGATGAGGAAAATCCATTTTTCATGATTAGGGTATTCGATGAATGCAAGCTTAAAAATGAATTGGGAATATTCAGAAACCCTGACGTATTTGATGTGGATGAAAATGAATTGGATGAATTTGACAGGAAATTTGAATATAAGGAAAAACTGGTTTTGGATACACAGCTTAAGGAGTTATGATTATGAAATATGTTATAATTAACGGTTCACCAAGGCGCAAAAACACCTGGAAGATGGTTGAACAGGCAAAAATGAACTTGAAGGGGGATTTTGAGGAAATCCATCTGATGAAGGAAAAGATTCCCATGTGCAACGGCTGCTATAAGTGCATCATGGAAAGTGAGGAAAAGTGCCCTCACAATGATATAGTCAAGCTGATTGTTGACAGGATGATGGAAGCCGATGGAATCATTATTGCATCTCCGGTATATGCCATGAACGTGACAGCGCTTTTAAAGAATTTCTTTGACCATACGGCTTACTTCTATCACAGGCCGGACTTTTTCACCAAAAAGGCTTTGGTTGTGGTTTCCACTGCTGGTGCAGGGCATAAGAAAGTGGCAAACTATATTGACGAGACATTGAGGCACTGGGGTGTAAATAAGGTCTATAAAATCGCAATGGCTTGTGGAGGAAAGGATAGTCTTGAGACAAAGCAGATAGATGAGGTATCCAAGAAGTTTGCAGCCGATGTCGAATCAGGCAAAATGCATTCTCCCAAATTTATGGATATTGTATTTTTTGATGTTTGGAAAGCGATGGCAGTGTCTTCCAATCCAATAAAGGCAGATGAGGAGTTCTGGCATAAAAAAGATTTGATCAATCATGATTTTTCACCGGAAGTCAAATTGAACCCGTTCAAGAAATTGTTTTCAAAATTAATGTTTCTCATCATGAAAAAAGTTATGAAATAAGGTATTTTGCACTACCTTTATAAATCACTTAACACATATATTATTATATTATTTATCTTAAAGTATGGTGTTTAAATGAGTGAGGATATTAAAAAAACCATTAGTGAATTACATATTTATGAAAAGAAACTTTTAAAAGAACTTGAAGCCAATCCTAAGGCAACCCCGTCAGACATTGCCTCAAATACAGGAATGGACATCAAGTCTGTTATGAGTGCGGCAGGATCTCTCGCATCCAAGGATATCATCGAAGTACACAAGGATGTTCAAAAGACATACTCCTTGACTGAAGACGGACGTGAATATGCTGAGCATGGACTTCCTGAACGTAAAATACTTGATGTCTTGGCTGAGAAAAAGGAAATCGCAATGAGAGATTTGGCTAACGAAGCGGGCATTGACAAGAAGGAAACAGGAATCGCTCTCGGTTGGCTGCGTCAAAAGAACTGGGCTCAAATCGATAAGGGCGTAATCAACATCACAGATATAGGTAAGGAATTTGCAGATAAATCCGGTGTTGACGAAAAGGTTCTTGACTATCTCAAGACAAATGCCGATGGCGTAAAGCTTTTCACCGATGATTTGATGGACGGTTTTAAAAAGCTGACAGGCAGGAAAAATATTTTAAACATTAAAAAGGAAACCTCACATTCATTCACACTCTTGCCTAAAGGTGAAGAAATTCTCAAAGTCGGATTTGAAATAAAAGAACAAGCCACTCAGCTGACCCATGAACAGCTCAAGGATGGAGCATGGAAAAGCCTTGAATACCGTCCGTATGATATAAATGCTGAAGCTCCTGTAGTATTCGCCGGCAAAAAACACCCTTTAAGAATAATCATTGATGAGATTAGAGAAATCTTCTTGAATATGGGCTTTTCAGAAGACAATGGACATTTCGTCGAATCTGCATTCTGGAACTTTGACTCACTATTCCAGCCACAGGACCATGCCGCCCGTGAAATGCAGGACACATTCTATCTCAAAAACCCTTTGACCTGTGATTTGCCTGATGATGCATTGGTACAGCTTACTGCTGAAACCCATGAAAACGGTGCTGATACAGGTTCTATCGGTTGGCAATATGACTGGAGTGAAGATATTGCACGCCAAAGCGTTTTGAGAACTCACACAACAGGAATATCCACAAAACACCTGTTTGAGCATGAGCCTCCAATCAAAATGTTTTCAGTTGGAAGAGTATTCAGAAGAGAAACTTTCGATTACAAACACTTGCCTGAGTTCCACCAAGTTGAAGGTCTTGTTTGCGATGAAGGAATCAGCTATCAAAACCTTCTGGGAACCTTGAAAGAGTTTTATAAGAAATTAGGATTTGAAGTAAGGTTCAGACCTGCATACTTCCCTTACACATACCTCTCCACAGAGACCGAAATCTATCTTGAAGAGAAGGAAAGCTGGATTGAGCTTGGAGGGGCTGGAATGATGAGGCCTGAAGTATTGAGGCCGTTAGGAATTGACAAACCTGCTCTTGCATTCGGTTTAGGTATCGAAAGGCTTGCAATGATCAGGTATGATGTGGAAGACATTCGTATGCTTTATAAAAGTGACATCAAATGGCTTCGTGAAGTTCCTACAGTCAATGGAGTTGAATTATAGTGTCAATAAAGCTGGTTTCTTGGAATGTTAATGGAATTAGGGCAGTTTCCAAAAAGGATGAATTTTGGGACTGGTTTGATTCAACTGATGCCGATATTATCAACTTTCAGGAAGTAAGGGCAACTGAAGATAAGATTCCAAAGAAATTGGCAGATGTCGAAGGCTTTCACCAACACTTCAATGAGGCCGAAAAGAAGGGATACAGCGGCGTTGGAACATACTCCAAAATTGAACCTGTCAGCGTTACAAGAGGATTGGGCGTTGAAGAGCTTGACAGCGAAGGCAGGGTTTTGAGAATCGAATATCCTGACTTCATATTGTATAACATATACTTCCCGAACAGCGGAATGAATGCAAAAAGGTTAGATTTCAAGGTCGCTTTCTGTGACGCATTGCTTGAACAGCTTGTCGAGCTTAAGAAAGAGGGCAAAAACATCGTCATCACCGGCGATTACAATATCGCCCACAATCCGATTGATGTCTACAACCCTAAAAACTGTGAAGGAAAATCAGGTTATCTGCCGGAAGAGAGAGCATGGCTGGACCAGCTTGAAGAGGCAGGATTTGTCGATACGTTCAGGATGTTTGATGAAGGCGAAAACAACTTTACCTGGTGGAGCTACAGAACCCGTGCACGCGAAAGGAATGCCGGTTGGAGACTGGACTACTTTTATGTAAATGAAGAAATAAAAAATAATGTAAAATCAGCTGAGATTCTAGCTGATATCTATGGTTCCGATCACTGTCCTGTGACTTTAGAATTAGAATTTTAATGCTTGGCGATTAAAGGAGGGTCATTACATCGCCAATGTCATCAATAATAGTAATATCCAATTTTTCTTGTTTTATGTAATCTCTGTCATCTTCAGTAATGTCAGAATTTACAAGGATTGCACCCATTCCAGCATTGACTGCACCTAATGCATCTTCCTTAAATTTATTGCCTATCATCAATGATTTTTCAGGATTTCCTTTCATTTTTCTAAGTGCCACATCATAGATTAGCTTGTTTGGCTTATTTTTTCCAACTTCTTCTGAAGTAATTACTTCGTCGAAAAATGAATGGATGTTGAGTCTCACTAATTTTTCCCATTGTTTGATGGTCAGTCCATTGGATATGACGGCCAGGCGATATCCTTGGCTTTTAAGATAGATTAATGTGTCAATTGTTTCCGGAAATGGTCTTAAAAGTGCCATCTTAACGTTATGGTATGTAATCATTCCAAGAGCTACAAGCATGGGGTCCTCGTGGCCTAAAACAACCTGGGTCAACACGTTAAAATGTTTTCCGTAATTGGATCCTTTTTCACGGATAATTGTCTTTAAAACTCCATAGGCTTCGTCCTTATCAAGGGGAAGTCCATTATCTACCATTAATCCTATTGCCGCTTTTCTTGCAGTTTCTGCAAAATCTGATGTGTCGAGCAATGTGCCGTCTACATCAAAAAATACAACACGGTCATCATCATTTTTAATCATATGATTTATTTTATAATTTTAAAAATATTTAAATTTTTAGAAAAATGCGTCTAGGCTTTGCTGGACTTCACCAACTGCCATGTCCTGCAAATCCTTTCTTGTGTATCCGAAGGAATACATGATTCTTTCAACAGCAGGAATCAGCTGGTTGTTGATGTAGTAGTCTTTATCATAGTCGTATCCTTCGCTGTATTCGTATGGGACTGCCCTTTGGCTTATGGATCCCTTTCCCTTAACGATAATGTATTGTATGATTGTTCCGCGTGAAACCTTGATTCCATGCTCCTCGATCTTTTGTGCGGCAACGACATGGGGTCCGACTTGCTTGTATTGGTTTAATGGCTTGGTTATCTGGGTGTGGATGATGAGTTCCTTTTTGTCAACATCACCTTTTCTTAATTTTTTCATTACTTTTTTAACTTCGCTGATGGCTTTGTTTGAGTCACCTTCTTTTAGAATGGCCATCAGAACTGCTTCCTGTGTCTGTTTTACGATTGGTGCCCAGTCTCTTCTGACTAGCTCAAGGCCTTTTGCTATAATCTCACCGTCTTCAATCACAGCGTATCTTTTTTTGCTTACAAAAAAACCTCTTCTGTAAAAGCCCTCATACTCCAGCTCCATGCTTTCCGGAAGGGTTGAGTTGAGGTATTTAAGGAATTCTTGGGCCTTTGCTTTGATTTCAGCTTCAAGTTCCAGTTGTTCTTTTGTCTCCTGAACCATTTTGACACCAAATTTAACTATGTCTTTTGTAGTTATAATATTTTTCTGAAACAATTTTTCATACTGAAAGCAATTTTAATGCATTAGAATTCTAAAATTTAGCCTAAATATTCTCCATATTACTTTTCAAATGCTCTCCGACTGAGTTTATACATGAAAGTTAACATAGTATGTGTGAGGTTTGATAAAATGGAAAGAAGATTGATCTCAAGTTATGACGAAATAAATGATACATTTGTGGGCCGGTTGGACGGCGAACATGGATACTGTGCGGATTATGGAATTTCAGATGGAGTTTTTTTAGGAATTAACAGTGCAAACTTTCCTACTTCAGTTTTTGTTCCGAACGCTTCAGAAGTTTTCAACACTTCCAGGGAAACTTTGGAAAATGCAAATGTCAAAATCAACATTAACTGCAATGGCGGCTGCTTATGTTTTGACATGTGCATTGAAAATTCTAAAATCTGCTCAATCAGATGCAAAAACGATTTCGGAATCCCAAAAATGGAATGTTTGATGAATAGTAACATATAGGTTACTATTTTTTAATTTTTTTCTAACAACTTTTAAATATGAGTTTGTTAAATATCTATAATAATTAATTTAGAAACGGTTATGGTGATTTAATGGATAATCAAAAAATAGATATTGACTCCGCAGATGAAATTGTTATTGTCGTACCTGAGGATGCCATTAAAGATGGCGAGCTTGAAATTGATTTGGATGAATTAGGTATTGATGTTGAATCATTGGGGGAAGATGTTAATATTGTCATTCAGGTAGAAGGTGCAGAAGATTTGGAAAGCGATTTAGTTGATGACGATGATGAAGATTTCATAGAAGAACCTAATGAATGGTATTTTGATGATGATCCATATGGCGTAGTCTATTATGAATTTGTGGATGATGATGAGGAATAATTCATGACAAAGGAAGTTCCATATTATACCATTGATGATGAGGGCAATTCTGAGGTTGTGACTTCAAATCCCGAAGCTTATATTGATGATAATGATTTGAAGGATTTGCTGCTTGAACTGTTGGGTGATGACGTTTCTGATGAAGAGATTCAAAAGATTCTTGATGCCGCATCGAATGAGGATATGAGCGAAGAGGAATTCGATAAGTTGGTGGATGAATTCATTTTGAAAAACAAAAGCTAATTTTTTAAATTTTGCCCATCAAATAAAACATTTATATATAATGAAAAAGTAATATTTTATTATCATTATTCTTTAAGGCTCTTTTTTGCTCTCAAAAATTAGGCTATTATTTTCTTGCAAATGGTCTGATTGAAAAGAGGCTTGAAGACTGCGATTACTTATATTATTAATTATATTTATTAGGTGAAATAATGGCAATTTCTCAAGGAAAATCAACTAGAAGTCCATCCGGTGCAAGAAATGTTGCAAACCGTGGAAAAAGGAAATCTGAATTAGGAAGAGATCCTGCAGAAACTAGATTAGACGAAAAAAAATTAAGAAAAATTAGAACCCGTGGCGGAAACGAAAAACTCAGATTAGCTACCGGTAATAAAATCAACGTCACTGACGCTAACGGAAACACCAAAATTGTAGATATTCTTGGTGTAATCGAAAACACCGCAAACCCTAACTACGTTAGGAGGAACATCATTACCAAAGGTGCTATCGTAGAAACCCCTGAAGGTAATGCTAAAGTAACTTCCAGACCTGGTCAAGACGGTGTTATTAACGGAATTTTAATTTAAAGATATCCATCTTTAAATTCTCTTTTTTTATACATTTTTTCATAATTTTATATACTTGTTTTTATAAATAATATATACGTTAGTTATATTTTTAATTAGGAGATAAAATGTCAGAAGATAAAATCAATATGAATCATGGTGCTGGCGGAGAAGTAATGGCTAATTTGATTGCTAGCACTGTTTTGGATAATATCACTAAAAAAAGCGTAAATGGTGGTATTAGCTTAGAAGAATTAGATGATGGCGCATCAATTCCATTAGGGGATTATGAAATTGTTATGACAACTGATGGTCACACTATCGACCCGTTGTTTTTCCCTGGAGGGGACATAGGTAGAATTTCAGCAGCGGGAACAATCAACGATGTTTCAGTAATGGGTGCTCGTCCATTAGCTATTTCTAATGCAATCATCATGCAGGAAGGCTTTCCAATTGAAGATTTGGATAAAATCATGAAATCTTTAAATGAGGCTTGTGAAGAGGTTGATGTTGCAGTCATAACTGGGGACACCAAAGTGATGCCTCAGGATAAGCTTGACGGCATTGTCATGGTCACAACAGGTATTGGAATAGCCAAAAAAGGTGAAGTTGTCCGTGATTCAGGCCTTGAAGTTGGAGATAAAATCATTGTGACCGGCAGTTTAGGCGATCATGGAATGAGTTTAATGTCATTTAGGGAAGGATTTGGTTTTGACACTGATTTGAGATCAGATGTGGCTCCTATGTGGAATATAATTAAAAAAGCTTTGGAAATTGGTGGGGTTACTGCAATGAAAGACCCGACCCGTGGAGGTTTTGCCAATGCAATTAATGAAATGGCTTCAAAAGCAGGTGTTGGTGTTGTGCTTGAACAGGAAGAGATACCAATAAAAGAGGAAGTTCATGCAGTATCTGAAATGTTGGGCATTGATCCATTTGAAGTAGCTAATGAGGGAAAAGTGGTTATGGGCGTTAAAGCCGATAAGGCCGATGAAATCCTTGAAGCTATTAAAGGCGAAAAATATGGTGAAAATGCTGCGATTATTGGCGAAGTTGTTGAAGGGGATTATGTTGTTGTCAACACTCCTATTGGTGGTGAAAGAATCCTTGAAGCGCCAATAGCTGATCCAGTTCCTAGAGTTTGCTGAGGTGATGATATGGCTACAATATTTACAAGAAGAGTTATTGCATACGTATTGGATTTCTTAGTAGTTTCAGCATTTATGTGGATTCTATCATTTTTCTTATTCGGTATAATGGGACCAAAAAACGTCTATCAGGCATATCAGTATCTTCCAATTTTAATACCAATTTTAGGATTACTCTATTTTGTCTTATGTGAAAAAACATTTGCTGCAAGTATAGGTAAGGCAATAATGAAATTGGAAGTCAAATCAAGAAACGGGGCCGATATCTCATGGTTACAAGCTATTGTACGTAATTTAACCAAAATATATTGGATTCCTATTATTTTCGATTGGCTTATAGGCAGATTCTTAAATACTGACAGGATTTTAAATAATATTACAAGAACCACTGTTGTCAATGTCTGGTAATTGCTTTGGATTAATATGATAAAAAAGGTTCAGGTACTTTGGTATTTAAATAAGGAAGATTTGGAAAACTACTGCATAGATTTTAAGGAATACAAGTCCCATAAGCTTGATGGCTATGAGATTGTTGATGTTGATGAGGATTTGATTTATGATTTATGCGACAGGGATCCTGATAGGCTCGAGCCGTTAGGCTATTTTAAAAATATTAAGGAGCTTGAAAACTATCTCTCCAACACGATTACAAATAATGAATTCGAATTGGATTTGGATTCTCCTGAACTCAAAAGTAAAATCCAGAAGGCAATTGATTCTATTGATTTTACAGGTGAAGACTATTATATCTCAATTGGCGAGGGCATAGGCTGTGATGGTACCAGAATATCAAGCTGGTATGATTCACTTAGAAAGGAATATAACAGTTCTTCTAAGGATAATGTTTGGGTTTTGGCAGTTACAGGATATGACCCTTATGACCTGTCCTTAACCGGCAGGACTTTATCTTATGTTCTTTCTGACATTTTAAATGTAACTGAAGCTTCACTTGATAATCTAATTCCCAATAAAGGCAGAATAAGCATTGAAGAATGGAATGAAATTTTAGACAAGGTTTATAAGAAAAATAAAATATATTTAGGTTTGAACAGGGTTGTATAACTAGTTCAATCCTTTCTTGAATTCGCTTGGCTCAAAGTAGGACACTTTTGCCATGCCGTTATCTATTAGTTCTCTATTGACGTTAGTATCATTAGTGTATACTATGGCCAATGTACGGTCGTACTTATCTTTTGGCTGTTTGTCGTCAATATCGAGATATACTGTTTTTCCAAGGCATTTTTCACTCACGAAGTTTTTTGCCTGGCTGAAATTCGGCTCTTTATCGACTGCACCGACTTGGGTTAGCTGAACCCGACCAACGCCATAAACCCGAATTGTATTTCCGTCAATCACATCAAGACACTTTCCCGCTTTTTCATAATGGACCGTTGTGTTTCCAACCGTCAGTGTTCCCGTTTGATTGACGTCAGTGTTTGTATCGGTCATGAACACATTGGCCAGTGTCAGGACGGTTGTTATCATGAATATGATTAGCAGAATAATTGATATTGTTTTTTTGTTCATTTTGCATTCTCACATTTGTCCTTGAATCTGCAGGATTTGCATTTTTTTGGGTTTTTAGTTGCTTTGAATGGTTTTGTTCCGTCAAACAGTCCATGCATTCTGTCGATTGTGAATTTTATTTGCTTTTCAATGTCCGGTGTAAACACTTCAATCCAAAAGAGGTTTTCGGTTCCCCTTTCTCTAAGTGCTGCCTTGATTTTTCTATCGTCTCCGGTCATGTCCTTGAAAGCGAGGCAGTATGCCCTTACCTGATTCATTGTTGATTCATATGGTGTTCTTCCAGGCTTGTCGTCAATTATGACAATCTCGTCAGGTTTCATCCATATCTCATCAATGTATCCTCTTATGCCGTAATTTGGAGCTACCACAAAGACTTCCCTTGACAGTGAAGCCTGTGTTTTTGATTCCTCAACTGCATCTTCGAATTTTGCAGGGGTTGAGTCCTTTTTGAAAATATCTTCCAGCTCCTTGTGAATCTGGCTTCCATGGGTCATGGCTTTTGTAGGTCCTGTTTCTATGCCTTCAACATACTCGAGATATATCTGGTATTCGCAATATCCCTGCTGATTCAACCAGCTAATGGGGAAATTGTTTTTTCCTTCAATTATTTTAAGGTCTTTTATGGAAGGATGGTCTTTAAAATCATATGTTTTATCATATTCGTTAATGTTTTTCTGTTGCATATTTTTATTTTTGTTGGCAGGAGTATAAATTAATTAACTTTGAAGGCTAAATTAAATTCATGCATTATGTGTCATCAAAAAGTATTCTGTCTAAAAACAATGGGATGAACCTTTACCGTGGATGCAGTCATGGCTGCATATATTGCGATTCAAGAAGTGAAATATATGGCATGAACCACAAATTCGAGGATATCGAAGTAAAGCAGAATTCCCTTGAACTGCTCAAAAAGGAACTCATTAAAAGGCCCCCTGCAATGATTGGGACAGGTGCAATGACAGATCCCTACATTCCACTTGAGAAAAGGTTGGAATATGTCAGAAGAGCATTGAAATTAATTTACAGGTATGGATTCGGATTCACCTGCATCACAAAGTCAGACCTGATTTTAAGGGATTTGGACTTGCTTAAGAAAATCAATGAAAAGTCAAGGGTGGTGGTCCAGATGACGCTAACGACTGCAGACGATGAGCTGTGCAGAATAATCGAGCCCAATGTCTGCCCCACCTCCAGACGTGTTGAGGTGCTTGAAACATTAAGGGAGGCAGGCATTCCTACAGTCGTGTGGCTATGTCCGATTTTGCCATACATTAATGACACTGAAGACAATATAAATTCGATTCTGGATTATTGCATTGAAAGTGAGGTCCATGGAATATTATGCTTCCAGATGGGGCTGACCTTAAGAAAGGGCAACCGGGAATATTTTTACGAAAGTTTGGATAAGAATTTTCCAGGATTGAAGGAAAAGTACATCGAAAAGTTCGGTGATGATTATGAAATCCCATCTCCCAACAATGCCCGGCTGATGAGAATCTTCAAAAAGAGAACTCATGAGCATGGAATTTTAAATGAATTTGGTGAAATATTCGAGTATCTGCATGATTTCCCTTCCAAATCGGTGCAGTCCAGACTAATCTAAACGATTATATAACTTGTTTTTTATATATTAAAATAATGAATTTCGATGAATTGAACATATCTGATGATATCAAAAAGGCTATTGACGAGATGGGGTTTGAAAAGCTAACCCCAATTCAGGAATCCGCAATACCCGAAGCCTTGAATGGCCATGACTTGATCGGCCAGGCTCAAACAGGTTCCGGAAAAACAATCGCATTTGCGATTCCAGTTCTTGAAAGGATTTTCATTCCGGACAAATCTCCGCAGGCGATTATCCTTTGCCCGACTAGGGAATTGTGCATGCAGGTAGCTTCAGAGATTGAAAAGACCGGATCTAAAATCAAAAAGCTGAAGGTGCTTGCGGTTTATGGAGGCCAACCCATAGGCAAGCAGACAAGGGTGCTTAAGAAGGGTGTTCATGTTGTTGTTGGAACACCTGGGCGTGTAATCGACCACATCGAACGTGGAAATCTGGATTTGATAGGAATTGAAAGAGTTGTTTTGGATGAAGCCGATGAAATGTTGGAGATGGGCTTTAGGGAAGATATTGAAACAATTTTGGCAAGAACTCCTCATCAAAGACAAACCCTGCTATTTTCAGCCACAATCCCTCGTGAAATTAAGCAAATCGCAGAAAGATATCAGAAAAATCCAAAATTTATAAAGATATCTGATAAAAGGAAGAATATTCCAAAGATAACACAATATGCCTTCAAATGTGATATAAAAGATAAGTTCAATGGTCTGACCAGATTGCTTGAGGCTTATGATGTGAAATTGGCATTGGTATTCTGCAATACCAAAAAAAGCGTAAATTTCGTTAGTAAACACTTGAAAGATGATTTTAAAGCCGACAGCATTCATGGGGACATGACCCAGCAGGTAAGGGATAAGGTAATGAACAAATTCAGGAACGGAAACATAAACATACTGGTTGCAACGGATGTGGCCGCCAGAGGTTTGGATATCGACAATGTTGATGTCATTGTCAATTATGATGTTCCCCAAAACATAGATGATTATATTCACAGAATCGGAAGAACTGCAAGAGCCGGAAAAAGGGGATTTGCATTCACCCTGGTTTCAAAGGATGAAATTGTAAGATTCAACAATATCAGAAAGGCAAACAATGTTAAAATCATCGAAAAGGAGTTTCCCACGCTCGGAGAAATAGATGCAATCAAAACCAAAAAACTGTTGAATGATGCAAAATCATTAATCCGTGATGGAAATTTGGAAAGATATGAAAAAATAGTTGATGATGCAGAAGAAGATAATTCAAAATTAGCTGCTGCATTATTGAGGATGTTAGTGGAAAATTAATTATTTTCCACCGTCGATAATATTATATTTAATTTTCTCGTTTTCAAGCTCTCGTGTAAATGCCTTGCTCATGTCTCCAACACAGATTGCAAGGACGTTCAATCCTTTACGGGCAGCGTTTGCAGTAGCTTGAGGAGCGGCATATTCTATATCAATGCTTAATCCAAGTTTTTTAACGATAGCTCTTGAAACAGTACCTGCAACAGCAATCTTGTCTATTTCTTCACCGCTGTTTGTTCCTTTTTCATAGACATTTTTAATTAACTCCAAATCGCTTGCTTTGGATCCTCCGTCTTTGATTGTAGGAACATTTATTACAGTAACTTCTCCCACATTCATGTCAATTATTCCTGTGAGTTTGGTCAGCGCTACATCCATGTTCTCTTCGGCGTCTTCAAGAACGATACCTGTTGCATTTTCTTCTTTTTTGTGAGCATACAGAACTCCGTCGTCCATATATAATCCTACAATATCATCCTTTTTCAAATCTTCTTTTGCGATAGCAGGCCATATTGTTTTATAATGGTTCATAGTTTCTAAAACAGAGTCACTATATTTTCTTAAGCTTATTGCATCCTTTTTAACCTTATCAATACCACTTTGAGTGATTTTGTATGGTGATCTTCCATCTTTAGAAGTTATATATCCTAATTCGATTAATGTTTTAATATTTTCAGAAACTGCCTGAATTGTAATGTCTAATTTTTCAGCCAAATCTTTTTGTTTGAGGTGAGGGTCTTGTTTTGATATTTCACTTAGTATTTGGAAATGTGTTAATGCACCTCTTTTTTTAAAAGCCTTCATATTTCATTCCTCAATTGTAATTGATTAATTAGTATTTTTATCTTTACTACTATATATACTAATTTGTTAGTTGGCCTTCAAGTTCATTATTGAATCGTTCAAAAAATTCATCTTTTTTGTCGATAGGTATATAAGCTCCGCATGCCATTGAGTGTCCACCACCTGTTCCACCAACTTCTGCTGAAACCTTACGAATTATATTTCCAAAATGAATTCCATCGTATGAGAGGAGTCTAGAACATCTTAAAGATATTTTTAATCCTGTATTATCTGTTTGGGTAAATCCTATAACTGGCTTTTTCCAATCGCAGTATCCCAGTATCATTCCAGTGATGGTACCGACAATTTCAGGTTTAATTCCGGTTCCATCAAAATATTGCAAGTTTTTAAGGTCAATTATATTTGATTGTTCACCATCGCTAACCTTTTCTATTGATTGTGCCAAATTGCGTCGGTGATCTCTGCTGATGCTTTCCAGTTCATCCAATGATGAACATCTGTCACCTTTAAGAACTTCCATGGCAACTTTTTCCTCATGATTTCTTCCACAGGCGTTCATGGCTGTTGAAAACTCTGATCCGTCCCTTAAAAAGCTATGTTCATCCTCTTTGATGAATGTATATGAATCTCCAATAATCAATTGGGGAATATATTGAACATATTTTCCTGGAACCACCTGTGATATCATTTGTGAAAGACGTTGGTACAGCCTGCCCTTCTCTTCCATTGTCAGTTCGTTCAAGGTTTTCCTGTGATGTTTCTCATCAATTCCAAGCTCTTCTAGAATTGCCATAGTTTCGGCGGTATTGTTTGTAATCGGAAGCTTGACGTCATTGAAATATGAAAGGGCCACGAATAACGGACGGGTATTTCTTCCGTATATATTGATGTCGTTTTTGATAACTTCGAGGTATCCTCCATCGATTGCGTCCTGCTGAATGATTTCATTCAGTCCTTCAAAATGTCCGCTTTTTGTATTTTGCATATCTCCAATGGCGGACAGCACCCCAATCCAGCTCAAGTCGGTATATCCGAATTCCTTTGAAAGGAAATAGCATAGTCCTCCGCCGCAAACATAGTATGAGCCGTCGATGCCGTGGTGGTGTGGATTGATCTCCAGATATGTGTAGTCCTTTCCGATTCTATAGTCGAGGTCCCTTAAAGGTGGGTGGTGGTCTAAAATCAGAATCTTTTGACCTTCCTTTGCTTTGGTGTCAATAAGCTGGCCGGACCCCAAATCTGAAAATATTGTGAGTTCGTGGTCCAAATCCAGATTGTCCAAAACATCCAGGTTTACGAATTCAATTTCATGTTCTTTATTTTCTCTGTCTAGTATGGTTGATAGTATTGCGCCTGAACAGATTCCGTCACAGTCGATGTGTGAATAGATTTTGATGCTGGTTGATGATTCAATAATCTTTTTTGCCTCATGATACTGTTCAGACATTAGTTGTGGTATTTGCATAATAATCAGTTTCTCATATTTTTAATTTCTAAGCTGACTTCACGTAGAAGTTCCAATTTTGTTCCTTCCCATTCAACAAGTATTCTTCCGGATTTTTCATACCACTTTCCAGGGTATGAAACTTCTTTTTGAACACTGTGTTGTAATCCAAGTCTTTTTACAGCTCTTTCAATGTCTGAAAGGCTAGGTTCCGCTACGGCATATTCCTTAGCGATTTTGCGCCCTTCCTTCAGGGTCAAGTTTTTATCCAAATATTGTGGCCAGATAGTTATCATTTTATCACCTGTCTAATTCTTCAAATAATAGCTCCATCATGTCCGGAACTGTGTAAGTGTCTGGGTAAATGTAGGTAATGTCATATTTGTCCAGAACCTTTGCGGTAATTGGACCGATGCATACTGTCAATAGGTTATCTGACAGCAGTCCTGCGATCTTCTGCTTGTCATCCACTATTTCAAAGAAGTTTTCGACAGTCAGCGGACTTGTAAATGTAATTGCATCAATTTTCCTGTTTTCAATTTTTTCAATGAGTTCTTTCACTGCATTTTCATCCATCGGAAAGAGTGATTTGTATGCTTCGGCTAAAATCACTTTATTTCCAAGTTTTTCCAGCTCTTCAGGCAGAACAGGTCTTGCAGAAGCGGTTCTTGGAATTCCAATTGTTTTACCGGTGATGCCTTGCTTTTTAAACTCTTCGATAAGGCCTTCGGCTGTAAACTCTTCAGGCATCAGGTCAACAGTCATGCCTTCTTTTTCGGCCAATTTTCCGGTTTTGTTTCCAATGACTGCCAATTTGCAGTTCAGGCTTTTCAAAAAGTCCGGATGAAACTGTTTCAGTGAAACTATTGTTGTCGGGGATGTGAATATGATCCAATCAAGCTCATCCTTTTTTGCAACCAAATCCTTTAGGGATTGTGTGTTGACCGGTTTCAAATCAAGTGTTGGCGCCAATATCGGCTCGCCACCTAATTCTCTAACAATTTCGCAGGCTTTCTTAGCCCTGTCTTTTGGTCTTGTTATTGCAACAACAGGTTTTGACATTTTTCATTACCTTCATTAATTTAATAATGTAATATATTATGTTTCAACTTTTTAATATGATTTTTCATTGTTTATATTATTCTAAAAATTGATCTTTTCTGGAAAATTTACTTTGACAGTTAATTGTTGCGAATGTTAACATTATATAATATGAAAAACTATTTTTAAATAGGTGATAATATGAGTAATGTACTTGTCGCTTATTTTTCAGCTAGCGGAGTAACTAAAGGCATAGCTGAAAAGATAGCGAATGAAAACGGTTATGATATATTTGAAATAGTTCCTGAAGAAATTTACACTCCCGAAGACCTGGACTGGACAGACAAGAACTCCAGATCAACAATAGAAATGAACGACAAGGAATTCAGGCCTCCTATTGCCGAGTCATGTGACGTAAGCGGATATGATATAGTTGCAATAGGTTTCCCTGTATGGTGGTATACAGCTCCTACAATAATCAACACTTTCATTGAAAGCGTTGATTTAAGCGGAAAGACAATCAAGGCATTCTGTACCTCTGGAGGTTCTGGAATCGATAAATGTGTTAGCGATTTGGCAAACACCTATCCAGAACTCAATTTCGCAAAAGGAATGAGGTTCATGGGGGATGTTTCAAAAGCTAAAGGATGGATTGAAGATGAGTAAGAAAGTAGTTGTAATAAGCTCCTCCCCAAGAAAAGGGGGAAATTCCGATACTATGTGTGATGAGTTTGTAATGGGAGCAATGGATGCCGGAAATGATGTGGTTAAGTATTTTCTGGATGATATTGAATTTTCTTCCTGCAAAGCTTGCTACAAATGCAAGACCCCTGAAATGAAGTGTTTCCAGGAAGACCAAATCTCTGAAATTCTTGATAAAATGATGGAAGCCGATGTAATACTGTATGCAACACCGGTATACTATTACGGTATGTGCGGAACATTGAAGATGTTTTTTGACAGGTGCTATCCGATATTCAGGGATCTTGAAAACAAGGATTATTACATAATACTTGCTGCGGGCAGCAGCTGTGGAGATACATTGGCAGGAATTAGAAACTTCATCGGTTTTTCTAAAAATCCGACAGAAAAAGAAGTATTTGAAGTCTTAGGCAATGTTAAATCTCAAAACGATCAATTGAAAAAGGCATATGATGCAGGTTTCAATTGCTGAAAATTAAAAAATATAGGAAAGTATTATCTTTCCTATTTAAATTGATTTGAACTGTTGTATGTTTTGCCGTCAACAGTTAAAGTGTATTCACCATATTCAATGTTTCCATTCAATTCCAATGATGAAACTGTACTGTCGCCGGTCAAAGTCCAGGTAGAACCTTCACCTACACTAACGGTTGTATTTCCAGTTGAATTGATTGCTCCTTTAAATTGGGTATTTTTCATGTTCCAGTTTAAGGAACTGATAGCATCAACGATGACATTACCTGCAATATTCTCATTTTCAGTGTTTAACTCACAGGTTCCTCCATTGGATCCTTCATTTCCCCATTGGTTTTGACCGGAGGATTCCAGAAATACTCCGCTGTTGAAACTGAGTTCTGTGTTTTCCAGGTTGATTACACAGGCAGTATTGGTAATGTGGAACATTGGAGCCTCTTTGGATACTGGTGAGTCTTCAGCTATTGCTAATTTTGAATTTTTAGCGGTAAATGTGGATGTTCCAACATCAGCATCCCCACTCATGCTTTGGTAGATGAATATTCCTCCCAAATCAACGTATGTATCACCATCCTGTCTGTTGCCTTCTGCAAATCCTGTCATATCACAGTTTGTCAATTCAATTGAGTTTTTACCTTCAATGCATGCGATTTGAGATACATAGGATGTACCTTTGGTGTTTTCTGCGGTAATGTTTCCAGTTGAATAGATTAGTGGTGATCCTCTGCCGCTGGTTTTGCTGACTCCTGTATTGATTTCGGAGTTTTTGACATGAACTTGCCCTTCTCCACGGTCTGTTGCAAGAGCAGCACAGCTTTGCCCGTCAGTGTTGATGATGACATTTTCGGCATTGATTGCTCCGTTGTAGGTTGCATCAAGGCCTCTTGACTTGTCTGAATGGGTGGTTATCTTAACATTGTTGATGTTTGCTTCTGTGCTTCCTTCAATAGTGCTTTGTCCAGGCTGTTCTCCACCACCTTGTCCGTCAGGTGCTTCTGGAGCCTGTCCTGCTTCCCCACCATTTCCATCAGGCATTTCAGGTGGTTGGCCTCCTTCTCCACCGCCATTGCCCATAGCTTCAGGTGGTTGGCTTCCTTCTCCTGAACCTTGTTGCGGGTTATCTCTGCTTGAAGAGGATGCATTTGCATTGGTGACGAAAATACCGTTTGACCCTTTGGAATCGGTAGTTATTTCCACGTTTGAAATGTCCAATGTACCATTTGTATTGACTAAAACGGCAGAGTTAACTCCATAGAAATCGGCGTCGTCACCGCTGGTTGCAGTATCTCCGGTTTTATTGACTGCTGAGTTTGCTAATTTTAGATTTCCGCCATTTTTGATTAAAATGGAATTGGTGTCTGCATTGTCACTGTGATAGTATCCGTTATGTTCATCCAAACTTTCAGAGTCGACAACAAGGTTTCCTCTGTCTTCCAGAGCATTTGCATCAATGCTGACTGATCCATTGCTTGAATAATTGGAATTTGTCAGTGCAAATGCCGCTGCACAAATTATTATTATTGCAATAATTGCAATCAGATATTTTTTGTTCATGAAAGTAATAACTCGTAAGTAATATTTAAGTATTTTGAATGATTATTTATATTTTTTTTAGATTGTTGTAATATGTTTAATTATTGATTTGGCCTATAATGATATCAACTTGCCCCTATTATTTTTTAGGGTTCAATTAACACTTATTTTCAGAATTTAAATTCTTAAAAAATTTAAAATTTGTTTTTGGCGGTGCATGATATATGGTACATTTTTATGTATCAATTTCCAATATATTATTATAAATTATTAAAATGGAAATGAAAATTATGGCAGATAAAAATGAATGGGGCAGTAATCTATCTTTCATATTGGCAATGATAGGTTCTGCCGTTGGACTTGGAAATATTTGGAGATATCCTTATGTACTCTATTCTAATGGTGGAGGAGCGTTTTACATCCCTTATATTGTAGCTATTCTTTTAATGGGAATTCCATTCCTGATTTTGGAGTATGGTGTGGGGTATAATTTTAAATCTTCTTTTGCAAAGGCTGCAAGAAAGATAAACTCCAAATGTGAGTATTTAGGCTGGTTTTTACCGGTTGCTGTTTTTATGATTATGATTTACTACTCAGCCATTCTCGGTTGGGACGGAATATATATAGTTTTGAGTTTCTTTAAGGGTTGGGGAGCAAATCCGGATGCTTTCTTTGCAACCACTCTCCTACAATCTTCAGAATCTTTCACTGGTTTATTTAATTTCATCCCGGTTATTGCAATTGCTATGCTTGTCGGATGGATAATTATTTGGTTTATTTCACACAGGGATCTTGAAGCAGGGCTTGGAAAGGTTTCAAAAGTCTTGGTGCCTGCATTGTTTATCATTATGGTTATCATAGTGATATTTTCATTGACTTTACCTGGTGCCTCAATCGGTCTTGCAGAGTTGTTCAATCCTGACTGGTCACTTTTAGGACATTTTGAAATTTGGATGGCTGCATTTGGACAAATTGTATTTTCATTAAGTTTGGGAATGTCAATTGCTTTTACTTATGCCAGTTATACTAAAGACGATGCTGATTTAATCACAAATACAATATCCATCGCTCTTGCCAATTCATTGTTTGAAAACTTTGCAGCGCTGGGTGTATTTTCAATTTTAGGTTATATGTCATTGCAATCAGGAACTGCAGTTTCAGAGCTTGTAACTCAAGGAACTGGACTTGTGTTTGTCGTTTATCCTACTGTGTTTAATGTATTGGGTCAATGGGCATATGTTCTTGGACCGTTGTTCTTTTTGACAGTTTATCTTGCAGGCCTTACAAGCATATTGTCTACAGTTGAACCATTGTCATTTTCAATTCAAAACAAGTTTGGACATTCAAGGTCAAAGACAATGACAATGCTGATCATTGTTGGTACTTGCATATCAATGATTTATGCAACCGCATTTGGAGGAACCCTCTTGGGTTTTGTCGATACTTTTATTAACCAGATTGCATTGCTGTTTGGTGTAGTGGTTGAATGTATTATCTTTGCTTGGATATTTAAGGCTGAAAAATTAATTGATTTCCTTAATTCAAAATCTAAAACCATTACTCTTGGAAAATGGTGGTTGCTGATTGTCAAATATATCCTTCCAATATTCATTTCTATTATTTGGATTGGCGGAATGTTTGACGTGGTTCGCAGCTGTTCATTTGAACAGATGATTTTCACTATTGCATCTGCAGTCATTCTATTGGTTGCCACTTTGATATTTACAATATTGCCTGCAAAAAATCCTGAATGGAATAATACTGAAGAAAGAGTTTGAATTCGGTTAAATTTTTAAATTTAACCTTCTATTTTTTTTTAATTAAAATTAGGTCATTTGAAAAAGCAGTTTAAAACATTATTTTCATTATCCGTAAGGGTAATGTTTCCAATACTGTTTGAATCCTCGTTTACACTATCAGAATCATTGTCCTGAGAGGTACTGGTGTTTGCATCATCTGTGCAGTAGACTCCCATTACCAGACCTAATATTGATAGTAGAAATATCAGAAGTATTGCAGTATTTTTCATGTTCATAATAATAATTTTATTTTAGTAATATATAAATTGATAGAAAAATATTTAAATGGATTTGGTTATATATCTATTGAAAGCTTTGTGAGGTGAAAATATGAAAGGTTTTATTTTATTAATATTGGGCATCATCGCCGTGATATTGGTTGTCGGCGGTGCAGCTGCAGTAAGTGTAGTTCATGAAGCAGGAATTGAGAATATAAACGCAGATACGGTGGGCCAAATTATGGATAAAATGTTTAATAGTCAATCTTCAGAAAGTTCAGATTCATCATCAGATTCCGGCAATGTCGTGGATATTGTTAAGGAAGAGGTTAAGCAGAATTATCAAAATGGTGAAGGTTCCTATAGGGAAGTCACCTATGAGGATGGTGGATTCAGACAATATGATACACAAACCGGTGAATTGATAGGTTCCTCATATGAGTCAGATCAAAGCAAACTTCCAAGTCTGGAATGAGTAAGATGATTTTAAGTGATTTGCTGATTCATTTCAGTATCGATGAGGATTTGCCGGAGTATCTTTTAAATCAAACATTCAACAAAGTTTTTCTTGATGGAAAACTTACAAAAGAAGGAAATACTTATGAAATAGCAGTTACAACACGCCAGAATGTAACACATCACTTGTTTATAAAACCTGGTGAGGAATTTCCAGTAATTGTTTTGTCCGAACTTCCAAACGGCCTTTTGAATGGCATGAAGTTCCCGCAAAATGAAAGTGTCGGAATTCCAATCAACAAATTATAACTGCTATTTTTTTCTCTATTTTTAACTATTTTTATATAATATTACAATCAAAAATAATAATATAATAATTTAATATTTTGTTGATATCATGGACAAAAAAGAGTTAATTAATTCTGGAAAAGTGAAAAGCGTTTTCACTACTGATAATCCTGATGAGGTCATAATTGAGTTTAGGGATGACATGACCGCAGGTGATGGTGCAAGAAAAGAAGTGATGGACAATAAAGGAGCTTACAATGCTGTAATTTCCGCTAAAATATTTAAGGTTTTGGAGGAAAATGGTGTTGCAACTCAATTTGTCGACTTGCCTGAACCTAATGTCATGATTGCAAAAAAGCTTGAAATGATTCCGATTGAGGTTATTGTAAGAAATATTGCTACCGGCAGTCTGGTTCGCAAATATCCTATCGAAGAGGGTACTAAATTGGATCCTCCTTTGGTTCAAATGGATTATAAGGATGATGAGTATCACGACCCTATGCTTAACAGGTCACTCATAAGGGCGCTGGACATAGCTACAGACGAAGAGGTCGATATCCTGATTGAAAAGGCATTGAAGATCAATGAGGTCTTGACCAAATTCTTTGCCGATGCAGGAATTATCCTCGTTGATTATAAGGTCGAGTTCGGTAAGGATAAGGACGGAAACATTCTTTTGGGTGATGAGATATCTCCTGACGGATGCAGATTATGGGACAGTGAAACCCTGGAAATGTTGGACAAGGAACTGTTCCGCGAAGGAAAGGACAATGAAGTAATGGCGGCTTATATTGAAGTTTATAATAGAGTTATTCCAGATGATGAAAAGGTGATTTAGATGTTATTTGATATTGAAATTAAAATCTCATTGAAAAGCGGTATGTTAAACCCTGAAGCTACTCAAGTTGAAAGATCACTTGATTTATTAGGTTACGAAGTAAAAAACGTTAAGACTGTTGAAACCATCAAATTCCAAATGGAAGGGGAAGACAGGGAAGCAATCAGAGAAAATGTTGTAGACATGTGCGAAAGATTGCTTTGCAATCCTGTAATTCATGATTATAAGATTAACGTTATTCCACAGAACATGGCTTGCGGTAAGTAGGTGTATATGATGAAAATTGGAGTAATTAGATTTCCAGGAACCAACTGTGACCGTGATGTGGCAAAAGCTGTTGAGCTTGCCGGCCTCACCCCGGAATATGTCTGGTGGAGTGAAGAGAAACTCGCTGACTATGACGGTATCGTTATTCCTGGAGGATTCTCATATGGAGATTACTTGAGGGCTGGTGCAATGGCATCCATTACACCGGTAATTGATGGAATTAAGGAATTGGTAAAAGAAGAAAAACCTGTTTTAGGAATATGTAATGGAGCACAGATTTTAGGTGAAATTGGACTTGTTCCAGGTGTTTTCATTACAAATGAGACTCCTAAATTCAACTGCGAATGGGTCAATTTGAAAGTTGCCACTTCAAGAACCCCATTTACAAAGGCATTCAAAAAGGACCAGACAATAGCTCTTCCAATTGCACATGCCGAAGGAAGATTCTACACAGAGGACATCGATTTGTTAAAAGATCAAGACCAAATCGTATTGCAGTTTGAAGGCAAAAACCCTAATGGTTCAATGGAAGCCATTACAAGCGTATGTGATGAATCCGGCCTCGTTTGCGCAATGATGCCTCACCCTGAAAGGGCGTGCGAGGAATTGTTCGGTTCCGATGATGGTTTAAACTTTTTCAAAGGATTTTTATAAAGTGATAAGATGGTAGTTTATTTAATTGGTGCAGGACCTGGAGATGCTGATTTAATAACTCTTAAGGCTGTGAAGGCTTTGAATAAAGCTGATGTTGTATTGTATGATTATTTGGCAAATGAAGAAATATTGGCTCATGCTCCGGATACTGCTGAAAGAATATATGTCGGTAAGAAGGCAGGCGAGCATTACAAAACTCAGGATGAAATAAATGAGTTGATAATCGAGCAGGCTCAAAATCATGAAAATGTCGTAAGGCTTAAGGGAGGTGACCCTTTTGTCTTTGGCCGTGGAGGAGAAGAGATATTGGCTTTAATGGAACATGATATCAAATTTGTAGTTATTCCAGGTGTAACTTCAGCCATTGGAGCACCAACTTCACTAGGACTACCAGTAACCCATAGGGCAGTAGCAACCTCAGTCACTATTGTAACAGGTCATGAGGACCCGACAAAACCTGAAAGCCAAGTGCACTGGGACTATACTGCTGACACCCTGATAATATTGATGGGTATAGGAAACATTAAAGAGAATACTGCTGAAATCATGAGATATCGCTCGGCGGACACTCCTGTCTGTGCGGTTGAAAGCGGAACATTGCCAAATCAGAATCTGGTATTTGGAACTCTTGATGATATTTCCGATAAGAATATCAACACTCCTGCGATTCTGATTATAGGGGATGTTGTAAAAATGTATAAGGAAATTTATGATTATCAAAGGTGATTAGATGTGCGGAATTGTTGGCTGTATATTAAAGGACGATAGTGATGTTGCACCTATTCTTTTTGACTGTATTTCAAAGCTAGAGTATAGGGGATATGATTCCATAGGTTTAGCTACATTCTTTGAAGATAAGATTAACATCAAGAAGGATAAGGGTAAAATCGCTGAAGTGGATAAGAAGCTGAATCTTACAGACATGCCTGGAAACTTGGGTATAGCTCACGTAAGATGGGCAACACATGGAGACCCTTCAAAGCTTAATTCTCACCCTCATGTAGATGAGGACAATACTGTGGCAGTAGTCCACAACGGTATAATTGAAAATTATCTGGAAATAAAGGAGAAACTGATTCTTGAAGGTCATGTGTTCAAGTCAGATACCGATACTGAAGTGATTCCTCACTTGATTCAAAAGTTCATGGCTGAAAAGTTCGACCTTGAACATGCCGTCAGAAAAACAATCGATATTATTGAAGGGGCTTATGCAATTGCAGCGATTGCAGTAAATGAGCCTGATAAGATTGTTGCAACACGTAAGGATTCACCGTTGATTGTCGGACTCGGTGAAGATGGATACTATTTGGCTTCAGACTCTCCGGCAATTCTAAAGTATGCCCGTGACATCATATATCCCGAAAGGGGAGAGATAGTCATTTTGGATAAGGATGGTGTCGTTGTTCATGACGAATTTGACAATGTTGTCAACAAGGAAATAGAAACAATTAACTGGACACCTGAAATGGCTGAAAAAGAAGGCTATGACCACTTCATGATAAAGGAAATTAATGAACAGGCAATTGCCGTTAGGAATACTTTAACCCAAAGGGACAACATCAAGGAGATCATTGATGAAGTTGGGGATGTTCAAAGAATCTGTTTTGTTGCATGCGGTACATCTTACCATGCATCCCTTACAGGCAAATATCTGATAGAGTCTCTTGCAGGCATTCCTACTGATGTGATTCTTGCATCCGAATTCAAGTATTCTGCCAATACCCTGAATGAAAAGACATTAGTCATATTCATTTCCCAATCAGGTGAAACAGCAGATTCACTTAAGGCTTTGGATGTGGCCAATGAAACTTCTGTAACCTTAGGTATAGTTAATGTTGCAGGTTCATCCATTACAAGACGTGCCCAACATGTCATTCAAACTCAGGCAGGTCCTGAAATTGGGGTTGCAGCAACCAAAACCTATGTTGCACAATTGACTGCAATCTATTTGCTTGCAGCTTTGATATCCAAAAATTCAGAGCTTTTAAAGGAGCTTGACAAGGTTCCGGATTTCATTGATGAGACCCTGGAAAATGTTGAATTGGTCGAGGAGCTGTCCAAAAGATATAACTATGCCCGTGATTTCTTCTATTTGGGAAGAGGTTATTCATATCCTACAGCACTTGAAGGTGCATTGAAACTCAAGGAAATTACTTATATACACGGTGAAGGTTATGCCGCCGGTGAACTGAAACATGGGCCTTTGGCTTTAATTGATGAAGGAATTCCGGTCGTTGTTGTGATTCCTCCAGGAGACAACTATAGAAAAACAATGAGTAATCTGGAAGAAGTCAAATCTCGTGGAGCCAATGTGTTAGCTATTGGATCAGATGGAGATGAATCTCTAAAAGCCAAAGCTGATGCGGTAATTGCAATAAACAGTGAAGTTAAAGAGATTATTGCACCATTGGTTTATATTGTTCCGTTGCAGTTGATAGCCTATTATATTACTCTTGAGAAGGGTCACGACCCTGACAAGCCTAAAAATCTGGCAAAATGTGTGACTGTAGAATAATCTAATTTTATAGCTTAAATCTTATTTAAGCTATTAAAATCTATTTTTTTTTTAATATTTATTTATTTAAATCTTTATTTTAATGATTTAATTTGTATATTTTTGTTTTATCTATTTTTAAAAAATTTGGCTGTTTAATGATAAGTTTCATTAATATCTTTTTAAAATAT
>NZ_SUTK01000014.1 GCF_015062905.1 Methanobrevibacter thaueri | reverse complement strand
AATGCAGACAGGAACGTTTTCGCCGATTTTTTCCAGGTTTTCACGTGCCAGCATCTGGATTTTTCTCTGTTCCATTCCTCCAAGTGCAATGTCAACCTCCAATGCAGCCATATCGACGGTCTGCATGATAGGATAGATTACGCTGGCCACTTTAGGGTTATCGTCGGCACGGCTTACCTGGTCCATACTTCTTCTGGCCCTTTTTAAGGTGGTCATGGTGGCCAATTGATAAACTTTATCTGTGTAGGATGGCTCTAACTGGAAAGATGAACCTAAAACGAATTCAGTGGTTTCGTCAAGCCCCAATGCCTGGAAACATTTTTTGTTGTATTCTGCGGTTTCGGCAATCTCTTCAATTGTTCCTTTTCCATTAAGGAATGCATGATAATCTGCTAATAGGATTTTAATCTTAAAGCCTAACTTCTGCAGTTGCTTTAATTTCTGCACGGTTACGGCATGCCCTAAATGGATTTTACCTGAAGGTTCATAACCGGTATAAGCTATAGGCTGTTCTTTTTCAAGCACTTCTTTCAATTCTTCTGTGTCTATAACTTCCAAAGTTCCTTCTTCAATCAATTGAATTTTTTCTTCAATATTCATTTTATCACTTAAATCAATAAATAAACGTTATTTTCAATTCTAATAAGTCTCACTTCTTCGCCAACATTCAATTCATCATATTCCTCTTTCATGTTCAGGTCCAATGCAGAATAGTCTATTGGATCTAGAATCTGAAGGAATTGAGGGGATTTTGAGATTATTGTTGTAGTTTCAATGTCATCTGATTTTTTGACGAGTTTTATGCTTTCCATATTTTTCATTGGAATGTTATGCTTTTTGTTTGTTGAAATGTCCACTCCGACAACGCTGCTTTTGCCGATGCTGGTCACTTGAAGGATCTTATCCTCAAATCCAATGAAATCGCCAATTTCGAATTCAGGGATTCTGACTGAAATCCAAACCCTGTAAAGTCCTTTTCCGGTGGATTTGTCCTCACTTATGAGCCTTGGGGATTCCTTTATTATGCCTCCAAATTCTTCAGTCAGCGCATCAGCGACCTTGTGGCCTGATTTGAATGATCCAATGTAGTAGTCATAGCCTTCCTTCAGCTTTGCGATTTGAGGGCAATATGCCAGCTTGTCACTTTTTGACTGTTTCATCAGTGTCCTTTCAACAATCTCATCCGCTTTGACATACTCTTCGGCTTTTATCTCTCTTGAATCTGCCCTGAACTGGACTACAGTTTCATAATATCCGGACTGTATTTTGCTGCATGTTGGACAGACTGTTTTAAGGATTTTGACTTCGCAGTCATGGGTTTCCTCTATCTGTGTACCGTGAACCTCACCAATAACTTCAACATAACAGTAAGCTATTGTTCCCTTGATCTGATCTATCTCAAGGTTGATTATTTCATTTTCAACCTCGTCGGCGATTTGGATGTTTCTCTCAAGTGCGCGGTAAATGATTTCCTCTTCGGGAATGAACTCATCGCTCCATTTTCCCTCTTCAAGTTTGCTGTTGCAGTGGCTGCATATCTGAACTTCAATTCTTTTTGGAATCTCGATCATTTGAAATTCCTTTAAAAAGCAGTCTATGCAGATGTCTCCGACCATCTCTTTATCTGTACTTCCGCACTCTGGACAAAACATTGTATCTCTAAAAAAATAAGTAAAAAAAGTAGAATTATAATGATTTTAAAGGTGCTGTTGCACCGCATGCAGCACATTTAAGTAAGAATATTCTACCTTCTCTGATAATTCTTGTATCCGGTCTGTTACATTCGTGGCAAATTACATATTTGTCCACATAATCTTCAATTCTTTCATTTATCAAGTAGTGAGTAAATTTACCTTGTAGGATTGCTCTTTGACCTTCGATATTTCCTGCAGTACCTAACTCTCTCATTAAGAATTTCAATAAATGTTGAGGGTCTCTGTTCAAACCTTCTGCAACATCTTTAAAGTTTTTAATGAATGTTCTATTACCTTGGATATCTGAATAAGCTTTAGGAATTTTGAATCTTTTGTGTTCAAATACTTCAGGAGGTAATTGGTCTATTGCTCTTTCTAATAAATCTTCATATTTATCCATAATTATCGCTCCTTATAAAATTAGTATAAGTATAATATATTAAATTTAGTTTTAATCATTTATTAATGTATTGATAATTAACATGAATTCTGAAATTTTCAATAAAAAAAATGAAAAATGGGATAATTTAGGCTATTCTAAAGTATCCTGTAGTAGGTTCGTAGATTACTCCTTTTTGTTTTAGGTTTCTGACAATTTGCTCGGTTTTGTCTTCGCTCATTCCATATTTATCACTCATATTTGAGATTAAAACATTCAATGGAGCGTCTCCGCCTAATTCTTCCTCAAGGTTTTGGATCTCTTCGGTTACCCTTTGTATTTTGTCCCTGTCGGATTTTGGTGTGCCGTCTCCGATACGGTCAATGTCGATTTCACCGGTTTCCGGATCGACACCAATGTCCTTAAGACAGAACATGGTCAGTTTAACCGCCTTGTCAGCATCCTCTTTTTCCACTTTGTCTTTAAGCTTGATTTTGGCGCTGGCTTCTGCCAGACGAATGGTAGCTTCCAGCTGTCTGGCGGTAATTGGGACTGCGCCCTGCTCTTCTGGATTGCTGTTTCTGGTATTTACATAAAATTCCCTTAGAATTTCATTGGCTTCATCGGTTAGGCGTGGATTGATGTTCTTACGGGCATATGCAATATATTTCCTAAGCAGTTCAGGTTCGATTTCGTAGTTTACGGTATTTTCCTTATGTATTTCCAGAATGTGTTTTGCCAAATCGGAATCCTTTTCCCTGCTTGGCTTGTCTTCAATTACAAATATCAAATCGAAACGGGAAATGATTGGTGCAGGCAAATCGATCTGTTCTGCAAGCACTTTGTATCTGTCGAATCTTCCGAATTTAGGGTTTGCTGCCGCAAGAACGGAACATCTTGAATTCAATGTTGCCATAATTCCGGCTTTTGCAATACTTACGGTCTGCTGTTCCAATGCTTCGTGAAGCGCTGAACGGTCTTCTGACCGCATCTTGTCCAATTCGTCAACACATACGTTACCCTGGTCCCCAAGTACCAATGCACCTGCTTCAAGAGACCATCCTCCAAGTTCGTCCCTAACGGCTGCTGCAGTTAATCCTGCTCCACTTGTACCTTTACCACTTGTATAGATACTTCTTGGTGCGAGTCTTGAAACGTATTTCAATATCTGGGATTTACCAATACCTGGGTCTCCAACAATCAGAATATGAATGTCTCCCCTTAGTTTGGTCTCATCCTCAAGTTGTTTTGCAGCTCCTCCAAACAGTTGAAGGGCAATAGCTTCCTTAACTTCCCTATATCCTCTGATTGATGGTGCTGTGGATTTGATAATCTTATCGTAAATGTGAGGGTCTTGTGACAGTTCAATGATTTTCTCTTCATCCTCTTCGGAAAGATGGAGCTCTTCAAATTCCTGCTCCAGCGGTTCAATATGATTGACATAGATGTAATTTTTGAATTTACCGCTTCTTTCCTCCCTGAATGTTTTAAGGGTACCTGTGATTCTTACCTTGTCTCCAGGATTCAGGTCGTCAACCAGGTCGTCTTCCAAAATCATCAGCATCTGTTTAGGTTCGGTTCCTCCAGACAGATTCTCCAAAGGCTCCTGCATCCTTGCGGTTTGGGTGTCTATGTATTTTGATTCCTCCTGGAGCAGTCTGAATGACCTTCCACCACATTCGCTGCATAATGACGGTTCTATGATGTGATTTCCAGATGTCTGTTCGACCTCGTGCAATCTCATGCATCCTCTACATTCAAAAACACCGGTTTCAATACGAGGTCTTATTTCATCTGTTTTTCTCACAATTCCGTCAGCTGAGACAAATGTTCCAATATACTTACTCAAGAGGTCTTTTAACGGAATGATGTTGCTCAGATTTTCAAAACGAATATTGATGTCAGCGTCCTTCACTAATGGATCAATATTTTTTATAGCAATCTGTGCCGCTTGAATAACCTCTTCAGGCTTTTCAATCAATAAATCAGCCAATTCCGGATCAAACATCTCTAATGATTGGTAATTCACAGTCAGTGACCTGTCATCAGGATATTTTTCGAGTATCTTGAATACGTCATCCTTATATGATGTTGCAAAAAATTCTTCAAATTTTGCAGTTGATGTTTGTGTTTTGCTAGTAGAGTTCATTGTCTTAATATTATTTTTTTTATAGTTAAAAAACATTACCAAAGAGCATCTGAAAAGTAATATTAATATACTAAAATGAACATATTGGTATATAATAGATTTATTATTTGAGGTTAATATGAGAAAATCTAGATTAAGCTTATTCAAATCCACTTCAATGCTAATTTCTGTTGTTGGAATCATCATGATAATTTCAACAATCATTGTTGTAGCATATGTAGGTTACAGCGTTGTTTCAAATGGAATTACTAATGAAATATCCTCTGGAACTCAATATGATGAACTTGCGGAGTTACGATCTTCATATAACAATCTGTCTGTCAAGTTCGATAGTGTAAAAGCGACTTATTATGCTGGTGGTCCTGATGATGTCAAGGTGTATAACGATGCAAAAATAGAGTTGTCACGGGCAGATTCGGCCATTCAGAATGTTCAAAGTGCTTTGGATGCTGGCAAACCGTCTAATGAAGTGGACAGTAGGATTGAGTTCGCTAAAGAAAAACTCAAAACAGCCAATCAAGCCTACAACGAACTTTAATTTATTTTCTTTTTCTATTTTTTTTTGTTAGGCATATATTCCAGGCCGACCACGTACATTTCAGAGCTTTTTTTACGTGATGATGCGGGTTTTGTAGTTCTCACATGCCTGAATTTGCTTTTGAGTGAATCCAGCATTTCCTTATATTCGGGGCCCTGAAATACTTTCATGACAAGATTTCCTTTCGGCTCCAGGATATTCTCGGCTATTCCGATAACAGCATATGTCAGGTCAATGGACCGGAGCTGGTCAATGTTTTTGATTCCGCACAGTGAAGGTGATGCGTCAGACATTACCACTTTTGCCTTTCCTCCGATAATGTCCATTATTTTTTGCTGAACTTCAGGGGTTGTGAAATCCCCTCTGATTCCGTAGTAGTTCTCTTCGTGGAACTTTTTGAATCTGTTCAAGTCAACACCGACAACAATCCCATCCTCGCCTACCTTTTCAAGGGCGACCTGGGACCATCCGCCCGGTGCCGCACCAAGGTCCACTACTGTATTTCCCTGCTTGATGAGCTTGTATTTTTTATCGAGCTGTTTGAGTTTATATGATGCTCTTGAACGATAATCTTCCTTTTTAGCTTTTTTATAATAGGGGTCATTATGTTTTTCCATTTGCCATTTGCTTCCCATTTCAATCCCTCTTGTATTGGTCAAAGTCAAGTGCACTGCATACCGGTGAGCCAATCTTGACTATCTCCACATCAACTGCCTTGTTTTTGATTTCAAGCAACATGACTGTTCTGTCTGCAAGCCTTGGAACAATAGGGCTTCCCGGATTTAAAAGCAGAATCCCTTCCTTCTGCTCTATTTTTGGCTGATGGGAATGTCCTGAAACCAATATGTCCACATTCAGTTCCTTGGCCAGATACAATAACTGGTCGCTGTCCGCACGCGGATATACTTCCCCATGTATGATTCCGATTTTGAGGCCTTCAACTTCAACAATCTTTGCCCTCGACAGGTCAATTCCATTGGCACGGTCCATATTTCCCTGAACTGCCATGACCGGAGCGATCTGTTCCAGTTCGTCCAAGACTTTCAGGGAAGTCAGATCTCCGGCATGTAAAATCAATTCAACGTCGCTGAATGCATCAATTACATTTTGAGGCAATATTCTTGCTCTGTCAGGTATATGGGTGTCTGATATTAAACCAATTAACATTTTTTTCATTCCTTAATTATTCATATAATGTTCTGTTAATTATTCCTATTAAAATTAATTAAAAAAACTTTATTAATTGTTAAAAATATATATTTAAATATCATTCTTTTAGGAGAAGATAAAATGGGAGAAGTTAAAAAGGAAGATATTTTAGATATTTTGGCTGGTTATGACAAAAGTGAAATCACAATAGCTACTCTCGGAAGTCACACTTCTTTACATATTTTGCAAGGTGCAAAGGAAGAAGGATTTAGAACCGCTATCGTTTGTGAAAAAGGAAGAGAAGTTCCATATCAAAGATTTGGAGTTGCAGATGAATACATCATTGTCGATGAATTCAAGGACATAGTCAATGAGGATGTTCAGCAAAAACTCAGAGATATGAATGCAATCGTTGTTCCTCACGGATCTTTTGTTGCATACGCCGGTCTTGATAACGTAGAAGATAAATTTAATGTCCCAATGTTTGGAAACAGAGACGTGCTCAGATGGGAAGCTGAAAGGGACAAGGAAAGAGCATTGCTTGTTGAAGGTAATGTAAGAATACCATTCAAATACAATGGCCCTTCAGAAATCGACCGTCCTGTAATGGTCAAATTCCCAGGTGCAAGAGGAGGAAGAGGTTACTTTGTAGCATCATCCACTGAAGAGTTCGATGCAAAAATCGAAGCTATGAAAGCCCGTGGATGGTTGGAAGACAGCGATGTAGAAGCTGCCCACATTGAAGAGTATGTTTCAGGATGTAACTACTGTATCCACTATTTCTACTCAGCTCTCGATGACAAGGTCGAATTGATGGGTATGGATACAAGATACGAATCAAGTATTGATGGTTTTGTCAGGATGCCTGCAAAAGACCAATTGGACATTGACTTAAGTCCATCTTATGTTGTAACCGGTAACCACCCTGCAGTAATTCGTGAATCCTTGCTTCCACAAGTATTTGACATTGCTGATAAATTAACTGAAAGTGCTAAAAAATTAGTTGCTCCTGGATTAAACGGACCATTCTGTATGCAAACATTAGTAAATGATAATCTGGAAGTAATCTGTTTTGAAATCAGTGCAAGAACCGACGGTGGAACAAACACATTCATGGACGGTTCTCCTTACTCATACTTGACTTACGGCAAACCTATGAGTATGGGAAGAAGAATTGCTCTTGAAATCAAAAACGGTATAGAAAGAGATGAATTAGAAAAAATAATAACATAAATTTGTTATTATTTTTTGTTTTTCTTTTTATTTTTATTTTTACCTATATTCTGCTTTTTTTCTTGTTCTGCTAATGCCATTTCACGGCTTCTTTTTGTCCATGCACCAACAAAACCAACGAATGCACCAATTATTAAAATCAATGCGGTCAAGGCCATCATTCCATTTTCAGTTAGGAAAAATCCGTCGAATTGGCCCATGTATCCCTGGAATGTCAAAACGATAATAGGTGTTGATGCAATTGCACCACACAGTGTTCCCTGTTTCCAATTGTTCTGACCATATCCTGCATATAAAAGCCCAATTGATGCAAATGGATAAAGCCAATCATTAATTTGCCATCCGAATAGTATAAATGCGCCGGCTATTGCCGCTCCAAACACTAAAGCCTTGAAATTCAAATCTGTAAACTTGTTCATTTCATATCTCCAAACTACTTGTTTCTGGAAGCTACTGCTCCTCCAAATGCTCCTGTAATTCCCATTACAATCGCATAATAAATTATAGTTTCAATCACAACAGTTAGGCTTGCGATTCCTGAGAGTGTAAATCCGGTTAATCCTCCAAAGAGACCCACAAGGCTTCCTCCAAATGTTGCAACCAAAATAAATAATATTGCGCTGATGATTGTGCCTAATGCTCCCGCAAGTGCAGCATTCCAAAGTCCGCTTAACGCTCCGGAATGTGCAATATATCCTGTGATGAACCCTACAATCAATAATCCTATAAATTCGTAGGGTGCAAAGAATAATTTTACAGCAATTGTCAGTAAAAATCCAATAAATACTGCACTTGTTTTAGCCATAATATCACCGTTTAATATAATTATTTAACTCATTATTAAAATTATTTGTTGTTATCAAAGTTCTTTCAATTTATCCTTAATCTGTTCAAGTATTGCCTGATGCATTCTTTTTGTGAATTCTCCCCTATCGTTCTGATTCAATACATCAAGATAACCTTGTGAAACCAGATTGAATGCAAAAGGACTTGGAATTACTGTATTGATTGTTTTTATTTCCATTTCCCCCGAATCAATCATGTTTATGATTTTTAAGGCATTTTTAATGTCCATATAGTCTTCCATTGCCTCTCTTCTAGCCTCTTTTAATATTGAAAAATTGTCATCCATGTCCTGCACATACTTAAGCAGTATTTTGCCCCGCACCTGCTGGCGACCAACTGACTTTGATTCTCCTTTATATCTTCTTAGAGTCATTAATGACCTTCCGGCACAATGCCTGAATCTTGAAGCCAGTGTTTCGGTCTTGTTAAGGGAATTTGTCAGGATTCTTTCGAAGTTTTCAGGATTCAATTCCCTGAATGATTCCAAACCTCCTATTGTGCCGTCTGAGCTCAGATAAAATCCATTGTCTGATATGGATATTGTGACATTTGTGTTGTACCTTTGGGCAACCACGTAGGCCACTGCACGTGACAGCGCATCGTTGACCTTGCGGCCGAATAGTGAATGGAAGATTACGAATTTTCGCCCTCCGAACCCTTTATAGTACTCTATGAGAAAGCAGCGGTTTGAAGGAATCTTCGCATACTTGTACTGTTCGACGAAGTATTCATATATCGAATTTGCCGCAAAGTCATCAACGTATAGGTAATCGTAGATAAACTCCATTATCTCCTCTTTGCTTCGCCTGTACTCGAATCTGGCTTCCATAAATGATCTGAACTTCTGTATGTCCATTGCCAGGTCAAAAGACAGAGGCAGCTGCTGTGAAAACCATGAAGGTATTGTTGGAGGTCCGCTTGCGGGAGTCACGTTTATGGTCATTCCCTTGCCGTAGTTGAATCTGTATGTTCTCCCTCCAAGCACGAAAGTGTCTCCCTTTTTCAGCCTTTCCATAAATGACTCCTCTATCTTTCCGACGGTTTCACCATCGCATTTGACAAGCACCCCAGACGAATCAGGTATTGTTCCTATGTTTGTCGAATAAAGCATTCTTGCCAGCTTTCCCCGTTTTCCGAATGTGTTGTTGTCATAGTCAATCCATATTTTTGCATAGACATACCTTTCTTCAAGCTCTTCGTATTCTCCGCCAAGATAACTTAAAACATCCTCGTAATCGTCTCTTGTGAGGTCCTTGTAGCAATAGCTCTTTCGTATCACGTCATATGCATAGTCGATGTCCCATGGATTTTCAATGCTCATTCCGTAGATGTGCTGTGCCAGGACATCAAGGCAGTTTGAAGGTATTGTTATCTTGTCGATTTTTCCTTCCTTGGCGTTTTTAAGAAGAACCGAACATTCAACCAGGTCGTCACGGTCTGTAACGATGATTCTTCCCTTGGACTTTTCATGGAGCCGGTGTCCGCTTCGCCCGATTCTCTGCAGTGCCCTTGCAACGGATTTAGGAGAGTTAATTAAAACAACAAGATCAATGTATCCGATATCGATTCCCAGTTCCAGGGATGTTGATGAGACCACTGCCTTGAGCTTTCCTTCCTTCAGCTTGTTTTCGGTTTCCAGACGGACTTCCTTTGAAAGAGAGGAGTGGTGGGCCATAATGTTTTCGTTATTGTAATGCATCGGATACATCTTTTTCAGATTGTAGACGAATCTTTCGGTTCCGCTTCTTGTATTCGTAAATATCAGTGTTGTCTTGTTTTCCTGTATAAGGTCATCAAGAAGGTCATACATTCCCAAACGGGTGTCCTCTTCATCCGCAAGCACGATGTCGCTTACAGGACACATAACCTCCATATCAAGCTCCTTTAGATAGTTGACATTGACCACCTTGCAGTTTCTCTCGACGCCGTATTCATAGCCAACAAGGAAACGGGCGACCTCCTCAATGGGACTGACGGTTGCTGACAGGCCTATTCTTGTATACTGTCCAATGAGATGCTGCAGCCTTTCCAGGGACAGGCTTAGGTGCACTCCCCTTTTGTTTTCAGCCAGCGAATGTATCTCATCGATGATTACATATTTGACATGGCTCAGCTTTTCCCTGAACTTCGGAGCCACCAATAAGATTGACAATGTTTCCGGAGTGGTGATGAGGATATGGGGCGGCTTTTTAAGCATCTTTTGCCTTTGGTACTGTGTGGTGTCTCCGGTCCGGACTGCTTTTCTGATTCCCAGACTTTTTCCGGCAATCTTTTCAATTCCTTCGAGAGGTTCATCCAAATTCTTTTCGATGTCATTGTCAAGGGCCTTCAATGGGGAAATGTAGATGCAGTAGACCTTGTCTTCCAGTTCGTCCTTCTCGGCAAGTTCGGTCAGTTCGCTGATGACCGATAGGAATGCTGTCAGTGTTTTACCGGAACCGGTCGGTGATGAGATGAGGATATTGTTCCCCTTGTGGATGTCAATGATTGATTTTTTCTGAGCGGGCGTGAAATCTTCAAATTGGGAGTCGAACCATTTCCTGACCCACTGGTGGAGTGTCTTGAAAATCTCCTTTTTGGAATGGCTTTTTGTCTGCTCTTCAATCATTTTTTCTCATCTCTTGTTAAAAATATTTTATAATAATATTAATCTTTGAATTTTAATAAAGTTTGTTGTTACAATTTTTGTAAATATTTTTGTACAGTCAAAAAAATATAACATATATTTATTGGCCAGTTTATTCATTAAATTTGTCATTTGTTTAAATTTGTTTATTCGTTCAATTTGTTATATTGAATATTACTCAACAATTCATATAAAAATAGTTAAATAGTTTATTTTTCAAATATTTATATATAGTCTTAGGACTAAGGTGATTAAAAATGAAAAACTATTTCGATATTAAAGACAAAGTTGCAGTCATTACTGGAGCTTCATCAGGTCTTGGTTGGCAAATTGCTCAAGCATACGCAAGCCAAGGTGCAAAATTAGCATTATTCGCTAGAAGAGAAGAAAGATTATTAGAAAACGTTGCTGAAATCGAAAAAGAATTCGGAACCGAAGTAATGTATGCTGTATGTGACGTAGGTGATTACGACAGTATCACCGCAGCTGTTGCAAAAGTCATGGACGCTTACGGAAGAATTGACATCTTAGTTAACGCAGCAGGTATGGGTAACAACAAAATGGTTACTGACCAATCCAACGAAGAATGGGAAAGACACATTCACATCGACTTAAGCGGTGTCTACTACATGTGTAAAGCTGTTGGAGAAATCATGATTGAACAAGAATATGGTAAAATCATCAACATCGGTTCAATCCACTCAAGAGTTATCTTCCCTGGAGGAGGAATTAGTGCATACTCCTCAGCTAAAGGTGGAGTAATGAACTTAACCAAAAACTTAGCTGTAGAATGGGCTAAATACAACATTACCGTAAACGCTATCGGTCCTGCAGTATTCGAAACCGAATTGACTGTAGACTCCATTGAATTACCTGGATTCATGGACCTTATTGCAGCATATTGTCCAGCAGGCCGTTTAGGTAAACCTGGTGAATTGGACGGTATTGCAATTTACTTAGCATCTGACGCATCCAGTTTCTGTACAGGTCAATTGATCTGTATCGACGGTGGTTGGACAGCTATTTAGATAAGAGATTTTTTCTCTTATTTTTTCTATTTTTTTTTAAAAACATTTTTTTTCTTAAAGATTATATATTTCTAAAATCTAATTATAACTATGTCAAATTTAAGTTTTGAAGAAGCAATTAACAATTTATCCGACGAAGATGTTAAGGTCAGAAAAGAAGCTATCGAATCATTGGTCGGAGGCACTGATGAAGAAGCTATTGAACCCTTAATCAAAGCTACTACTGATGATAATGCGCAAGTAAGATTCAAAGCGGCTGAAATTTTAGGCAGCATGGGTGATGTGGCTGTCGATAAATTAATTGAAGAATTTACAAATGCCGAAGGTAAAGACAAACGTTTTTTAGCATTTGCACTTAAAGAAACTGAAGATAAAAAAGTCATTCCTTATTTTGTTGAGGCAACTTCTGATGATGATTTCGGAGTTAGAAAGGTTGCAGTCCGTGCCTTAGGTGAGCTTCAGGCTGAAGATGAACTTGATTCAATTGCAAAATGTCTGGAGGATGAAGATTGGGGAGTCAGGCTTGCTGCCATTCAGGCATTGGGTGACCTTGCAAGCGATGATGCAATCAAATTGATCAAGGATGCAAGAAAATCCGAAGATGATAAGGACTTCAAAAAATCATGTAACAAAGCCATCAAGAAAGCTCAAAAAAGACAAAAGGCAAAGGAATCCGGTGAAGCGATTGTAAAAGTCATTCCAATGAGCACAATTAAAGAGATGGAAAAAACCAATCCTCAAAAGGCAATCAAGGAATATGAACGTTATGTGGAAGCAAAACAGGCTAAGGATGCTCCATATAAAAGATTATGTATCCTATACAGAAAAGCGGATGACTATGACAATGAAGTCAGGGTCATAGAAACTGCCATCGAAGTGTTTGACGGCACCAAAAAGGTCGACTACTTCGAAAAAAGATTGGCTAAATTGAAATAGTCATTTTCTAATGACTTCGTAGAGGTCTTTCCTTTTATTTTTTAAAACGGGAATTTCTTCCCTCACTTTTTTTATTTCACTTAAATCAATTTCACAGAAAATCAATTCCTCTTTTTCGCTTGCCTGTGCCAATACTTCGCCCCATGGATTTGTAACGATTGAATGGCCGTAGCTGTGATAGCTCGCATCCATATTCAATGCCGGTGCAACGCCGACGCAGAAGACCTGGTTGTCCAGCGCTCTTGAGCGGAACAGCAGCTCCCAGTGTGCGGGTCCGGTTGTCTGGTTGAATGCTCCGGGATAGAAGAGAATTTCAGTTCCATTTTCAACCATTATCCTTGCAAGCTCAACAAAACGAACGTCATAGCATATTCCAATGCCGATTTTTCCAAAATCAGTCTCGACAATTGTGAACTCGTCGCCTGCAGTCAGCACATCCGATTCCTTAAATGTAATCTTGTCCTTGACATCAATGTCAAAAAGATGCATTTTCCTATGCTTTGCAATTGCAGAGCCGCTTTTATCGAATAGGTAACTGGTATTGTATAGTTTGTCCCCTTCCCTTTCAGGAATCGATCCTGCAAGGATATAAACATCATTCTCTTTTGCCAGTTCGGAAATGACATTTAAAGTGAGACTGTCAGCTTCCTCTTCGCCGTATTCAATGAATTTGTCATTTGAATAGGGACAGTTAAACATTTCGGGTAAAACGATAAAATCAGTGTCATTGGCTACGCTATCTCTTATCATTGAGCTGGCTTTTTTAAGGTTGGCTTCTTTATCGTCAACAACATTCATCTGACAAAGGGCGAGTCTGATTTTGGTCATGTTAATACAAAAAAATAGAAAAAAGTATGATTGAATCATACTTAAGCAATATCTGCAGATTTTATAGCGCTTTCAATATCTTCGGAAGTAAGGGAGTTTTCAGAAGATCCTGTTACCTTGAAAACATATAATCTTCCATCACTGAACATTGATACGTATCTGGTGTAGTCACCATCTGCATTTTCAATTAGCATATTTGATGAGTTTCTGCCGTCCAAAGTAATTGTCTCAACAAGTTCGACATAATCGCCGCCTTCTTGGGCATGGCTGATTCTTTGTTGAGTTATGTCTTTTAAGGAATTGGCATCAGTAGATATATTATAAAACTCAATAGTTGCATTGTTTTCATTTTGGAAGAATACAGCATCGGTGTGTTCTTCATCGCTACCGTTTACTTGTTTCCAAGTGCTTGGATACTTAAATGAAAATTCTCCTTCATCAAATTCGACTAAATCGTTTGTTGATTGAATTACAGGATTGGAGTTACTGCTAGTATTGTTATTGCTTGATCCCATAATCACAATTCCGCAAATAACGATTAATGTTATAAGTAAAATAGTTCCAATAACTAACTTGTTTTTTTTAATAATAGTAATAATGCCGTCATCATCGGTCTTTTTCTCTAATCTTGGTTTTTCTTGGAAAATATCCTCTTTTTTAGGTGGTGCAACTTTTGGTTTGGGGAATGTATAACCACAATTTCCGCAAACAGGAGCCCCATCATAACTAGGATTTCCACATTCAGGACATTTTTTCACAGATTTCCCTCCATTAAATGTTACATTTAATTTTTATACTATAAAAATATATTTAATTAATGTGATAGTATGGCAGATGAAGAAATGATTAATCTTGATGATATAAATTATGCGGTTTATAAAATTGGCGAATGGAAAAACCATTATGAAATTAACCAGATTGGATTATCCAGAGAAATACCTGTTACCAAAAACACAATAGATCATATCAAGTTCTCCATGGAGGAAATCAGGAATACAAAATTTTCTATTTCGGATAAAACGGTCAACGGTTTTGTAGCTATTGCAATGCAATTGAATCCTAAGGTTCAGGATATGGAATTGGATGATACAATTGCATTGGAAGAAACAGAATATCAAAATATCCTATCCGAATTGGAGGGTCTTGAAGTTTTGGGTGATGATGAGACCATTCCTCTTCAAAGCGATGAATATCTCATTTACAAATTGGAAAAGGACTGTCACGTAACCACTTCAATTCCGGCTAATGAATTCACTCAGAAATTCTATGAATCAGAACTAAAAAGAATTGAAGATGCTCTGGATTAAAAGAAATCCAGGGTTACTTTTTTGTCTCTTTTTAACTCACGGGGAGGTTCAACAGATACAAATTCAATGCCTTCCTCTTCAATCATCTCCAATGCATCGTCCATGATTGACGGCGCAACAAGCAAACCTCTTATCTTTTTCTTTTCGGCTTCAACTTCCCTTAGATAATCGTTGTCGGTATTTTCCATATCCTGGATGTAGCGTCTAAGCTGTTTTACGGCGGTCACTCCGGCTTTTCTGGCCTTCAGTTCCAGAATCATCAAATTGTTGTCGCTGTCCTTTCCTAAGATGTCAATGAATCCATGTTCGACACTGTACTCCCTTGTGGTCGGCTTGAAGCCTTCCTCGATTATATGGGGCTTTTCCATTATCATGTCGCTCATGTCCTTTTCATATCCTGCCTGTTCAAGCTCCTCAAAGTCCTCTACATTCGCATAGTTGATGAACTGAATCTGCTTTATTTCAACTGTCAAAAGCTCTTTAGGAGTTCTCCTGTGGCTTTCTAAAAACAGGTTGTCGTTTTTGATATATGCTCTGGTTCGTGATTTTGGAGGTTGCCAATTGACCGGCTCCACCTTCTTTTCCTGATGGATTAAAAACGCACCATCTGGTTTAATCATTATTATGCGTTCTCCCCAGTTCAATTCACTCAGAGCCCTTCCCTCATAGTTTACCTTGCAGCATGCAAAAATAAGTATTGTTGCCCTTTTTCTGAGAGCCTCCTCAATTAGGTCATAAGCATCTTCGCAATTAGGTTTTTCTAAAATTTTATATTTCATCACAATTTACATTGTCTAGATTAATTTAAATAATTTGTTTTCAAAATCAATTATTATAGTTCAGGGGAGGAATTTCCATTTACGATGATGAATATTTTGAAGAAAAAAAAGAGTATTTCACCATGGATTCGTTCGAATTTGAAAATGGTGATGTGATTGATGATGCCGTTGTTGAGTTTATGACGTTTGGAACTCCAAAATATGACGCGGAGGGTTCCATCAGTAATGCAATTGTTTACTGTTCAGGATCTCTTGGAACATTTGCGGGAATAAACAAGATTTTGCCACTGACCGAAAAGGGCGATGCGTTTGATGGCGACAAATACTTTTTTGTAAGCATGTCCGCCTTGGGCTCTCCGGGGTCCTGCTCTCCTTCAACAACCGATTTGAAAAATAAGTTTCCAAAATATTCCCTTGTTGATGTAGTCAATTTCCAAAGGCAGTTTTTGGCCGAAAAGTTTGGCATCAAACATGTTTTGGGACTTATCGGCAATTCTATGGGAGGTTTCATCGGTCTGACACAGGCCATCCTCTATCCTGAATTTCAGGAATTCATCATCTGTGGCGTAAGCAGCTATAAGGTTGCAGGCCATGATTACATCCTTTCAAAATTTGTCGATGAAATCATAACATCTGATCCGGATTATGCAAGCGGCGAAATGACCTACTCACTAATCAGGACTTTGAGATTGGCGAATCTTGCCGAATTTAATTTTGGACTTTCCAAGGAGGCATTAAGGTCAATGTCCAATGAGGAGCTGGCATTTGAATTTGAAACATTCGGAAATGAGATGCTTGAAACAGACATTTACGATTTGAAATACTGCAATGAATCTTGCATGAACTTTGATGTGGAGGATGATTTGGACAAGATTACTTCTGAGGTTTTAATCATCTCATGCAAACAGGACCCTCATTTTCCTCCCGAATTGGATGGCATTCCAATGTCTCGGATGATTGAAAATTCACGGCTGATTATAATGGATTCCGAATTGGGACATTTGTGTTTCAATGAGCTTGAAACAATTTCCGATGAATTAAAAGAATTTATGGAGGGGTTTGATGATTGTTAGCATTTCAGATTATGGTGATGACGACAATGGGAAATTCATCAGGTATTCCGTTTCAGGTTTGTCCGAAAGCCAGCTGGATTATCTGAAGGCAAATTTGGATGAGGAACTCGCAGTTAACGACGATGTTTTGACATTGACAATGCATTTCAGTGAAGAATTGTATCCCTTCCAAAGTGATGTTGCAAAAATAAGATTGGATGATTTCATTGCCCGTGAAGAGATTGAAATGAATGTCTTCCTGTCAAGTTTTCTGGAAGATATGTAATATATTTTATACTTTTACATTAAAATCTAAATGTATTTAATTTTTTATCAATTTTTCCAAACTTTTTTTAAAAAAATTTATATGTTTTCAGTTACTACCTATTTATTAGAAACGAGGTTTTTTTAAATGTATCCTGAAAGTAATTTTCATGTAATGGAATCATTTGAATTTGAGTATGGCAGGGTGCTGGAAAATGTTGAAGTCGAATATAAGACATTCGGCACTCCAAAATATGATGAAGAAGGATTCATTACAAATGCAGTCCTGTTTTTTTCCACTTTCAATGGTATCTATTCTTTTTTAAGAGAGTCTCATAAGTATATAATGGATAATGGTAATTTCACTGATGAATTCTATTTTATTGTAATTAGTCCTTTAGGAATTCCAGGTACCTGTTCTCCTTCATCCACTGGATTAAATTATGAATTTCCAAGATATACCCTTCTTGATGTTGTAAATTTTAAAAGACAGTTTTTGGCTGATAAATTCAAAATTAAAAAGATCTTAGGTCTGGTTGGAGAAGGTATTGGCGGTTATATAGTTCTAACCTGGGCATGTGAGTTTCCTGATGATATGGAATTTATTTTCCTTGCCAATAGTGCTGCAAAGCTATCAGGTTACAGATTCATCATTTCAAAAGTTTTGGAACTTATCATAGACTCAATAGATGATTACTATACTGATGGATACAGTGTTTCAAAAACTAAAAATATGATGGCGATTAATGCACTGCTTTTTGCACATTCGTCCTCCAAAAAAATATTTAATAATTTGGGCAATGATGAAATTTCCGCAATTTTTGAAGATTTTAACGATGAATGCTTCTTTAGGGACATCTATGATCTCAAATTCAGAAATGACTGTTTTTTGGAGTATGATGTTGTAGAAAAGTTGGGCAATATTAAGGCAAAATCTTTCTTCGTCTCAACCAATGATAACTATTTCAATTATGAACTTGACATGTTACCGTTTAAAGACCAGGTTTCCAATTCAATTGTTCTAAAACAGGAAGATGTAAAAGAGAAATATTACTTTGAAGAAAAAGATTATGACCATATTGGTGAAGAGGTCATCGCCTTTTTTAAGCAATTTAAATAATAAGGTGTTAAAGCTAGTCTAGCTAGCATTTAACATATGTTCAACGGCTTTTCGGGATTTGTCGGCAACATCCTTAGGCAATGTGACTTCCGGAGCCTCATTGACAAGTGCATCCCTGATTTTTTCAAGTGTATGGAGCTTCATTGTTTCACAGATTGCCCCTTCAAGCATAGGATACAATTTTTTGCCCGGAACCTCTGAGTTGATTCTTGTAATCATGTCGATTTCAGTTCCGATAACGAATTCCTCCTTGTCGCTTGCTGCAATGTGTCTTAACATTCCACCGGTTGACATCACTTCGTCACACGCTTTTTGAACTTCAATCTTACATTCTGGGTGGCAGATTATCTCAGCGTTAGGATATTCTTTTCTTTTAAGCTCAACATCTTCAACATGGAATAACCTGTGCACATAGCAATGGCCGTCTTTTGGAACTGGAATGATTTCCTTGTCTGTTCTTTCTGCGACATGAGTTCCAAGGTTTTTGTCTGGTCCAAACAATATCTTGTCCTGCGGTAGGCTTTCTGCAATCTTGACTGCATTTGCGGAGGTACATAATGTGTCTGCGTGCTGTTTTGCCTCAGCAATACTGTTGACGTAAAGAATGACTCCTGCATCAGGATGCTCTTCTTTTGCCTTTAGCAGTTCCTCTTCAGGAAGCATATGTGCCATAGGACATTCGGCCTCAAGTGTTGGGATGACAATCTTTTTGTCCGGATTTAAGATAAAAGCGGTTTCCGCCATAAAGTCGACTCCGCAGAATATTACCAGATCCTTGTCGTCTATTTCAGAAGCCTTTATACACAATTCCAGTGAATCTCCTAAAAAATCGGCAATTTCCTGAACTTCCTTTGGCTGGTAGTTGTGTGCAAGAATTATTGCATTTTTCTCTTCTTTTAATTTTAAGATTTCTTCTTGAAGTGAGTTACTCATATTTTCCACCCTTTACAACATATTTCCTTATTTCGTTAATGACTATTAATCTATATTTATCTTTACTATTAAAATCTTTTACCCAAAATGACACTTTCACTTTACTTTGTTTAAATGATATCTCTTTGGCAAAGACCTCAGGTTCAGGTTCCTTTGAGATTTCATCATACTCTAGAATCTTTTTGGTAATGTAGGATGCAAACTCCTCAACATCAACATCCAATGCCAGTCCCGTTACTATGTCCACTCTATATTTTTCCGGTTTCTTAAACAGTAGGTAGGCGTCATTTGTCAATGTTGAGTTGGGAATATTGTCTTTAACTCCAAAATCATCGACAATGATTGTGGATCTGAGGGTTACCCTCTCAACAACGCCCTTTTTGTCATGGATTTCAAGGGTGTCACCAACTTTTATGCTTTTACCCAAAATTAGTATGATTCCGGAAAACAGGTTTGAAATGATATCCTTTGCAGCAAAACTCACTGCAATACCTACAATACCCAAACTCAATAGGGTTCCGGTCAGATTGATCCCGAAAAACTGCAGAATCACCATCAGCGCAATGAAATAGATTATATAATTTATAATGTCTCTTATGAGATAGACTACAGTCATGTCCTTTTTAAATCTGTTCATTTTGTTCATTAAAAAGGCAATAATGCGTGTAAGCATTGATGCTGCGATAATGATAATCAAAATATAGATTGGTGTCAGTGTAGGATTGTTTAACGGTAGAATATTCATGATTTTCCTCGAAGGTTTTCTTCCATATAGTCTCTGGCCAATTCGGTATTTTCAAAGATTTCCCGAGCTTCCTTCAGCATTATCTGGGCGTATTCTTCCCCATATCTTGTGCTGATGTGGGTGATTATCAATTTTTCACTGTTGGATTCACGGGCAACAAAAGCGGCATCCTGGGAAGTGGAATGTCCATAGTCCTCTGCATTCTGTGCTTCTTTTTGTATGAAAGTTGACTCATGAATGAGCAATGTGCTGTCTTTTGCAAACATGATCATCTCTTCACAGGGACGTGTGTCGCCGGAATAGGTTAGCTTGATTCCTTTTCGGGGAGGGCCAAGGACTTGTTCCGGCTTTATGATTTTGCCGTCGATTTCAACATTTTTTCCGTTGTGCAGTTTTCCAAAAGCGGGACCAACGGGAACTCCCAATTCAATGGCTTTTTCACGTAAAAAGCGTGGCTTTTTCTTTTCTTCAATTGAATAGGCCAATGACGGAACATTGTGCCTTACACTTTGTGCACTGATTACATATTCATCAGTTTCGTCAACGATTCCAGTGTCGATTTCAATAAATTCAACAGGATACTCGATTGCACAATAGCCTAAGCTGTAAATTGCATCTTTTAGTTTATTCAAGCCTCTCGGACCGTAAACGGTTAATTTTGATTCTCTTCCATTCAGGCTCATTGATTGAAGCAATCCCGGAAGGCCCAAAATATGGTCTCCATGAAAATGTGTGATAAATATCTTTGATATTTTCATGGGACTTACATTGGTAAACAATAATTGTCTCTGTGTCCCTTCACCGCAATCAAATAAGAATACATCTCCGAACGCCTTGACTGCAATTGACGGATGATTGCGGTCTTTTGAATGGACCGCTGATGAGGTTCCTAAAAATGTCACTTCCATTTTATCACTTCAATATTAATATACAATTAATTATATATTCATAATTATATTAAATTTTAGGTGATTTTTTGGATAAGATTATTGAATATATGCTTGCTGAAGATGAAGGATTTGGAGACATTACCTCTAATGCAGTTGTCGAAAAGGATAAGATTGTAAATGCATCTATCGTATCAAAGGATGAAGGCATTCTGGCAGGAATTGATGTCATCCGAGAATTATTTGAAGAATATGGTGTTGAAATTACCCTTTGTTTAAGGGAAGGGGTCAAAATCTCCAGGAACGATTTGCTGATTTCTTTTAGGGGAGATGCAAGAACAATATTGCTTCTTGAAAGAACAGCATTGAATCTGCTCATGAGGATGAGTGGTGTTGCCAGTGCGGCAGCTGAATATGCTGATTTGGTTCGCGATTATGATGTAAGGATTGCAGGCACCCGTAAAACATCTCCTGGAATAGCAAAATTTGACAAGTATGCCCTGACTGTTGGAGGAGCGGACACTCACCGCTTCAGCTTGGATGACATGGTTCTGATTAAGGACAATCACATTGCGGTTTGCGGATCTCCTTTGGACGCTCTATTGAAAGCCAAAGAAAACACAAGTTTTTCCAAAAAAATTGAAATAGAGGTTGAAACATTGGATGATGCGGTCAAATGCGTTGAAAACGGTGCGGATATTGTAATGCTTGACAACATGTCCGGTGATGAAGTCAAGGAAGTCATTGATGAGCTTGAAAAACTCAAAATTCGTCAAAATTCTCTCATTGAGGTTTCAGGCGGAATCACAAAGGACAATATCATGGATTATGTTGAATATGGTGTTGACATCATTTCTATCGGAGCACTGACACATTCATCAAGAAGCCTTAATTTCAGTTTGAGGATAGACTAGTTATCATATTCTCAATGATAATTTTTCCTTCAGCTCTTCATCGGTCATTTCGGTGATGAATGTTTCATCGCTGCTTATGGCCTTTTCAGCAAGATTCAGCTTGTTTTTGCTCATCTCGTCAATTACTTCTTCAAGGGTTCCCTTTGTGATGAACCTGTACACCATCACATCGCTTTTCTGGCCGATTCTGTGCACACGGTCTGTTGCCTGGTTTTCAATTGCAGGATTCCACCATAGGTCATAATGGATAACGTTCTGTGCGGCTGTCAGGTTAAGTCCAACGCCCCCTGTCTTGAGTGTGGCAACCAGAATCTTACAGTCCTTGTTTTCCTGGAAATTCTCAATAACTTCCGCTCTTTTCTGTTGTGAGAGGGAACCGTGTAAAAACAGCACTTCGGTTTTAAGTTTTTTGGAGACCAACTTCTGTATTATTTTGCCCATTTGAGCATATTGGGTAAAGATTATCACCTTTTCATCCATATCCATAATGTTTTCCAAGATTGTAATCAGCAACTCCATCTTTCCTGATTCTGAAATCTTCGGATTGTCGGAACGCAGGAACTGTGCCGGATGATTGCATGCCTGTTTTAGTCCGGTGATGATGTTTAGAATAATTCCGCGTCTTTCAATGCCTGTTTTTCCTTCCAGATCCTCGAAGATGCCGTCCATTATTGCATTGTACAGTTTAATCTGTTTGTTTGTCAGGCTGCAGTAGATGTCATTGACAATCTTGTCCGGAAGCTCATCCTTGATGTTGTCATCGGTCTTGAGACGCCTCATGACAAATGGTTTTGTTATCGTCCTGAACTTTTCCAGGGTCTTTGTCTCTTCCAGCCTCTCGATTCTCATCACATAATTCGCCTTGAAGCTGTCCAGTGATGAGAGATATCCCTTGTTTACAAAATCAAATATGGACCAGTAATCTGTCAATTTGTTTTCGATGGGAGTACCGGTAAGGGCAATCTTTGTCTTTGCCTTCACGTTCTTGATGGCCTTTGTCTGCTGGGTATTCGGATTTTTGATGTTTTGAGCTTCATCAATAACGCATACGAACCATGTCTTGTCTAAAAACATGTCCAAGTCAAGTCTTATTACTCCATAGGATGTCAGCATGATGTCATATTCCTCAAATGGGAATGTCCTGTTTGATCCGTGATAGATGTAATATGACAGTTCAGGGGTGAACTTTTTGATTTCGTTTTCCCAGTTGGATATCAGTGTCGGAGGGACTATAATCAGTGACGGTTCACTGTCCAGGGGATTTGCCTCCTTGAAATGGAGTATTGCGGTTAGAACCTGGACTGTTTTACCGAGCCCCATGTCATCTGCCAGTATGCATCCGAACTTATATCTGACATTTGAAACAAGCCAGGAATAACCTATCTTTTGATAAGGCCTCAGCTCTCCGGTGAATGACTTTGGAACGTCGTAAGCTTTGGTTTCTCCAATCATTTTTTTGAATTTCTTGAAGTCATTCGGATTTTTCATCTGATTTTTGATTAACTTTTCAGATTCCCTGTCCATGGTCTTATTTTGGTCATTTTAATTAATAAATTTTCAAAATTGAATTTTTAAATTTGAATTTTTTTTCAAAAAATGATGATTTCCTCACTAAAAAACAAAGTTTAATAATAATCTAAAATAAAATATAATAAAGATAGTAAATTTTTATATTTTATTATGGTGATTTAATGGTAAAAATAGCTAAATTGGCTTTGGAAGATGGAACTATTTTAAAAGGTGAAGCATTCGGTTATGAAACCACCAAATTAGGGGAACTTGTTTTTTCCACTGGTATGGGCGGTTACACTGAATCTCTGACTGATCCGTCTTTTAGAGGAGAAATTTTAATGTCCACTTACCCGCTTGAAGGTAATCACGGGGTAAGTGAAGAGTGGTACCAATCTGACAAGATTCAGGTTGAAGGATTTGTTTGTCGTGAAGTTTGTCGTGAGCTTTCAAACTTCGGACCTCAAAAAACATTGGACGAATTTTTAAAAGAGTTTGAAACTCCTGGAATCAGTGGAATCGACACTCGTGATTTGACACTTAAAATCAGAGAAAGAGGTTCACTTAAAGCAGCTATCACAACTGAAGACATCGATGATGACAAACTCCTGGAAATGGCAAAAGCACAGCCAAGCATTGAAGACAGGGATGTTGTGCCTTTGGTTTCCACTAAGGAAATCAAGATATTCAATGAGGATGCCGACAGGAAAGTCGCTCTGATTGACTGTGGTGTTAAAAAGAATATCATAAACTCATTTTTGGAACGTGACATTGGAGTCATACTGTTCCCTTATGACACTGACTACAAGACAGTCTTGGATTACTCCCCATCAGGACTCATGATTACTTCCGGACCTGGAAACCCTGACAGAGTGTCCGAAACTATCGAAACCATGAAAAAGCTATCAAACAGGCTGCCAATATTCGGTATCTGTATGGGTCAGCAACTGATTGCCAAATCATTCGGTGCAAGGTCATATAAGATGAAATTCGGTCACCGTGGTGAAAACCAGCCGGTAAAAGACCTAAACACCGGAAAAGTATTCATTACATCACAAAATCATGGTTTTACAATTGATAAGGAGTCTTTAAAGGAAACCGATTTAGTATTGACTCAGATTAACTTGAATGATGGAACTCCGGAAGGTATTTCCCATAAAGAGTTGCCGTTAAATTGTATACAGTACCATCCTGAAGCAGGACCTGGTCCAAACGATACAAGACACATTTTTGACGAATTTAACCAAATGATGGATGATTATTAATTAGAGGGATTACAAATGCCAGTTGATAAAGATATTAAAAAAGTATTAATTATTGGATCTGGACCTATTCAAATCGGACAAGCAGCAGAATTCGATTATTCAGGTTCACAAGCATGTAAATCACTAAGAGAAGAAGGTATTGAAACAGTACTCGTTAACAGTAATCCTGCTACAATTCAAACTGACTTGGGAATGGCCGATACTGTCTATACCGAACCTTTGACTCCTGAAGTCGTTGCAAAAATTATTGAAGAAGAGGAAATTGATGCTATTTTACCAACCATGGGAGGACAGACCGGATTGAACATTGCAACAGGACTTGGAGATTTAGGATTACTTGAAGGAATTAAGGTAATAGGTTCCGACGTTCAAACAATCAAGGATGTAGAGGACCGTGACTTATTCGCAAACCTTATGGAAGAAATCGGAGAGCAAATTCCAAAATGTCACGCTGTTGAAAGCGTGGAGGCAGCTCTTGAAGCGGTTGAGGATATCGGTTATCCTGTTATCGTAAGGCCGGCCTTCACATTAGGAGGAACCGGTGGAGGAATCGCCCACAACGAAGAGGAACTTATTGAAATCGCAAATCACGGTTTGGATATGAGTTTCATCAACCAGGTTCTTATCGACGAATCCGTTCTCGGATGGAAGGAAATCGAATTCGAAGTAATGAGAGATAAGGAAGACACCTGTATCATCGTATGTACAATGGAAAACATAGACCCAATGGGAATCCACACAGGAGACAGTGTCGTAGTTGCACCTATCCAATGTCTATGTGACGAAACCATTCAGAAAATGCGTGACGCATCAATAAAGATTATCAGAGCATTGGGAATCCGTGGAGGGTGTAACATTCAGTTTGCGCTAAACCCTGAAACCGATGAATACAAAGTAATCGAGGTAAACCCAAGGGTATCAAGAAGTAGTGCGCTTGCATCAAAGGCAACAGGTTACCCAATTGCTAAAATCTCATCAAAAGTTGCATTAGGTTTGACCTTGGATGAAATCAAAAACGACATCACCAAGGAGACTCCTGCATCATTCGAACCTGCCATCGATTATGTGGTTATCAAAATCCCAAGATGGCCGTTTGACAAGTTCAAAGGAATCAGCCGTGAAGTCGGAGTTCAGATGAAGGCGACCGGAGAGGTCATGGCTATCGGAAGAACCTTCGAAGAGGCATTCCAGAAAGCGTTAAGGTCACTTGACATGGGATTCGACGGATTCGAATATGTCGAATGGAGCGAAGAAGACCTTGCTCATCCAACAGACCTTATCTACTTCCAGATCTATTCAGCTATAAAGGACGGAATGGATATCGACAAGATCCGTGAACTCACCAAAATCGACAATTTCTTCCTATACAAAATCAGAAATATCGTAGAGTTCGAAAACGATGTCACAGCTGAAAAACTTGACGATGAAGAGTACTTAAGAAAAGCAAAACAGATGGGATGCTCAAACAAACGTTTGGCAGAACTCTCAGGCCAGACTGAAGAGTATATCAAAAACCTGCTTACCAGATACAACATAAAACAGTCCTATAAGATGGTAGATACCTGTGCTGCTGAATTCGAAGCTAAAACTCCATATTACTACAGCAGCTATGATAAGGGTAATGAACTGACTTCAACCACAAAGAAAAAAGTGGTAATTCTTGGTGCAGGACCAATCAGAATCGGACAGGGTATCGAATTCGATTACTGTTGTGTACACTCCTCTTTAGCTTTAAAAGAAGAGGGAATAGAAACAATCCTGATCAACAACAACCCTGAAACCGTAAGTACCGATTATGACATTTCAGACAAGCTGTTCTTTGAACCGTTGACATTTGAAGATGTGATGGGTGTAATCGAACAGGAAAAACCTGATGGGGTCATCGTGCAATTCGGAGGACAAACCTCAATCAACCTTGCAGTACCGCTCGCAAATGCAGGCGTTAAAATATGGGGAACACCATATGACAGCATCGACAGGGTAGAAGACAGAGAATTGTTCGCAGAACTCCTTGAAAAACTTCACATTCATCAGGCACCATACGGAACAGCAAATTCATTCGAAGAGGCAAAAGAGATTGCAGAAAGAATCACATTCCCAGTCCTTGTACGTCCGTCATATGTTATCGGCGGAAGGGCAATGGAAATCGTTTATGATATGAACGAGCTTGAGGAATATATGAAAGAGGCAGTTAAAGTTTCACCTGACCACCCTATTCTTGTGGACAAGTTCCTTGAAGATGCAATCGAGCTTGATGTGGACCTGTTATGTGACGGAGAAGATGTATTCATTGCAGGAATCATGGAACACATCGAGGAAGCAGGTGTTCACTCTGGAGATTCCGCATGTGTAATACCTCCTCAGACAATTCCTGAACATATCCTGAACACAATCCGTGAACACTCAACCAAACTCGCTTTGGAATTGGATGTCAAAGGTTTGATGAACATTCAATACGCTGTCAAGCTTGACGAAGAGATGGTTTACATCATTGAGGCAAACCCTCGTGCAAGTAGAACCGTTCCGTTTGTAAGTAAAGCTATCGGTGTGCCATTGGCAAAAGTTGCAACTTGGATTATGAACGGCGCCAAATTAAGGGACTTCGGTCTTGAAAAGGAAATCAAGATAGGTCACGTGGCCGTAAAAGAATCAGTATTCCCATTCTTGAAACTGCCTGAGTCCGATACCGTTCTTGGTCCTGAAATGAAATCAACCGGTGAAAGTATCGGTATTGATGACAGCTTTGGAATGGCGTTCTACAAATCACAGCTTTCAGCTAATATGGAACTTCCTAAAGAAGGTAAGATTTTCATCAGTGTCAAAGAAGCCGACAAGAAGAAAATCAGACCAATCGCTGAAAAGGCTGCCAATTTAGGATTTGATATTGTGGCAACTGCCGGTACCGGTGATGCAACCGGCCTTGATTCAGTTGAAAAGGTCCTGAAAGTGTCACAGGGATCACCTAACATCAGGGATGCTATCCTGAACAAGGAAATCGACCTGATTATCAACACATCTGAAGGTAAGCAATCCGCTAAGGACGGCTATATCATCAGACGTTTAGCTATTGAGTTAGGTATACCTTACGTAACTACTTTGGCGGGCGCAAGAGCAGTTTTAAATGCTATTGAGGCTGTGCAAAATAATGAAATCAATGTAAAATCTTTAAACGAATATGTTGATGGAGAATAATTATTCTCTATCCTTTTTTTAATTATTATATAGATAATCCTTAATGTTAATACCGCATGAAGGACATTCCTCTTCACCGATTTTCAACCTGCTTTTACACTTAGGACAGAAGTTGAGCTGAACCTTATACTCTTTGCTTTGATCAATAACAATATTAATCTCGATTCTTTCGGTGACGTGTGATTTCAGCACATTCATGTCCCAATCGTTGTCCATCAGCATCTTTTTATAGTAAAACGCTTCAGTCATTGTGTCGTAATGCCCTATGATGTCATCGCCTTTTTTAATGTAGAATTTCCTTATTTTGTGGTCAAAAAGGATTTCTCCTTCCCTTTCCTTTTTATTGAATTTTGTTCCTTTGATTCTGCCTTTTGGCCGTTTTTCGGGAAAAGGGGGCAATTCCATGTTTTCATACTTGTTTTCAAGGTCGCATTCGACAAGCAGATCATAATCGAAATTACAGAAAAACAGTGCATCCCTTTCATATAATGCATCAGATAATTTACTGAACTCTCCATAATCCTTATTATTGTATTTGACTCGGTATACATTGCCGGTTTTAACAATATTCCTGTAAAAGTATCTTATTTCCTGGGAGTTAATAGAAATCACCTTGATGGTTTAAAAAAGAGATAATCGAATTTCACGATATCTAGTTAATATTATTGTTTTTCAAATTAAATAAATTTAATGAATAAAAAAATACTTTAATAAAAAAAATTAGATTTTACTTTAATGTTTACTGTATCTAATGGAATTATATTGAAAGGCCAGGATTTGGTTCCTGTTCGTGAAAATATCGTTGTGGACGATGGGAAAATCATTGAAATTGCAAAAGATGCAAAAGAGGGCAAAATCATTGATGTTGATGGTGCCATTGTATGCCCGTCCTTCATCAACGGTCATGTTCACATTGGGGACTCCATAATCAAGGATGAGGGTTACGGCCTTTCGCTGGCTGAAATGGTCAAGCCTCCAAATGGCGTCAAGCACGTTGCCCTGTCCAATGCCGAAGATGAGGATTTGGTCAACGCCATGAGGCAATCCATGCAGGACATGATTGATTCGGGAACAACCCACTTCATCGATTATCGTGAAGGGGGAATCAAGGGAGTCAAGCTTTTAAGGGTGGCTTCAAAGGACCTTCCAATCAAGCCGATAATTTTGGGCCGTGACGACAGTTTCTATGGTGATGATCCCGATTTGGGCAAGGTTAAAATAGCCATTCGCAAATTATTGAAGATTGCGGATGGAATCGCTCCGAGCGGCTTTGGCGAAATCACTCCGGAAGTTGCAGGTCTGATTTCAGAGAAATGCAGCAAGCAAGGCAAAATCTCATCAATTCATGTGGCCGAATCAGAATCCAATCAAATCGAGTCATTAAACAATGATAAGCTAACTGAAATCGCCAAAGGTGTTAACAGCAGTTTCACTCAGCTGGTTCACCTGACCAATCCAAAGGCAAACGATTTGGAATTGGTTGCCGGTTCAAATCAGAATGTTGTAGTTTGTCCAAGGGCAAATGCAACCTTAAACGTTGGTGTGGCTCCGTTAAACAGGATGCTTGATTTAGGAATAATGCCTTTGATTGGAAGCGACAATGTGATGCTGAATTCACCAAATATGTTCAGGGAATTGGAATTCACTCTCAAATTGATGTCTGTTTATTATAGGAAGTATATCAATCCTAAAGACTTGGTTAAAATGGCAACAACCAACATATGTGGATTTGAAATCAACAGTGTTGTCGAAAAATCATTGATTTCAGAGGATAATTTTGCCGAATTTATTGTTTTAAAATCTTTTTCTAAAAATCCATACCTTAATATATGCAATCGTGTAGAAACGAAAAATATATTATATACTATTAACAAAAAGATAAATGTATAATATCATGGATATGAATCCATATATTATGGGAGATGTTAATGATGTATAAAAAGATATTGGTTCCTACAGACGGTTCAGAATTCGCAAAGAAAGCTGAAAAACATGCGTTATTCTTATCAAAGGTTAGTGGAGCCGAAATAGTTGCTGTGAGTGTCACAGAAAATAATTTTGTTAACGGACTTCCATTGGATGATGAGGTATACCAGTTAAACGAAATCTTAAAGGAAAGATCAGAAGAAAATCTCAAGGAATTTGATGAATTGAATGATAGCGATTTAAAGATTACTCATATAATTAGGGAAGGATCACCTGCTAGAGTAATTTTAGAGGTTGCACAGGAAGAGGATATTGACCTGATTGTAATGGGTAGTTCTGGTAAATCCGGTTTCGATAGATTTATTATGGGTAGTGTAGCAGATAAGGTTGTAAATTCAGCTAAATGCGCAGTACTTGTTGTCCATTAAACTTATTATTATTGTATTTTATAAAGGTGTTTTTATGTTAGTTAAAAGAACAATGTCTAAAAATGTTGTCAGTGTTTCCGTTCCAGGAAATAGGGAAAAAGTTTTAGACTTAATGAGAAAAGAAAACAAAGCAGTGCTTCCTGTAGTTAAAGAAGATACTGATATTTTAGTAGGACTAGTAACTCGTTCTGATTTAATTAATAATCCTGATGAAGAACAAATTGCAATGTTGATGACCCGAGAGTTAATCACCGTCAAACCTGGCGACGATGTAGTCGATGCTGCTCGCGTAATGATGGAAAATAATGTTAGAAGAGTTCCTGTTATAAATGATGATGGTGAATTAGTTGGTATCATCACCTCCTTTGATTTGGTGTCTAAAGCATTAACCAAAATTGAAGTGCATGACGCTGTTGAAAATTATATGATTACTACCGTTCCAACAACTTGGGAAAAAGCTCCATTGAATGTCGCTTTTGAAACCATGAATCAATTCGGATTGAAATCAATCTTGGCACTTGATGACGACGCTAAATTGTCAGGTATATTGACTGAAACCGATTTCATTTCTGAAATCGAAATTATCTCCGAAAGAAGTGAACACAGTTCCACTGTCGGAACCGAAGGGGATAAATGGTCATGGGACAGTACTTCAGTTTTATACATTGAGAAAAACAGTTTGAAGTTTGCAGACAAGACTGTTGCTGATGTTGCTGTCAGCAATGTTGAGGTTGCAAATTCCAAAACCAAAGTTTCTGACTGTGCTAAAAAAATGAAATCCTTAAATATCGAGCAAATTCCTGTAATTGGAGTTGAAGGAGATTTGGTCGGTCTTGTAAGGGCTAGTGATTTAATCAAGGCTTTGGTTAAAAAAGAATAGTGGTATAATGGCTGTTAGTCCAGTATTGGTGATTAAAGCAGACGAAAGTACGGTTGGCGTTCGTGCAAGATTATACGATGATTATTCCGAACATAAAATTGTACTGAACTCTGTAATTACTTATTGGTGGGCTAATGACTTGCCTCCCGCTGTAAAGTTTTTAGAGCTTTTCGATTCAGTCATCAAAAGAACCATTAATGAGATTTTCCCCCACAAGACATTAAACCTGAAATATGATGTCAGGGCAAATCAGGTGCTGGAAAAGGCATCTGAAATTGAAGTCAAGTTGATTTCTGTTGTTGCCGATGATGTTGGATTTAAAATTGAGGGCTGTTCATTTTCATTAAATGGAATCAGGAAAGTCGAAAGCGATTTTGAAGCCAGGGAATTTTCAACAAGTTTTGATCATGTCATCGAAACTCCCGACATTGTTCTCAAAAAGTATCGTGAAATGAATGAAAAATAATTCATTTCTCCTTATCTATTTTTCGTTTAGTATTTTGATTTTGTGATTGATTTAAATTAAAGTTTTATCAACACTATCGTTTTAATAAGGACTTATTTCATTTTAATTAATCTTTCAATGAATTAATGTTAAAAATAGTTTTCTAATGTGGATGACACTAATTAATTTCATCAATTTCTTTTTTAATTATTTTAAGCAAGTCTTTTGCATCTTCCTTTTTAATGTCCGGGGATGTTCTGATAAAATCAATCAGTTCCGCCTTTTTATCATTGTCCAAATCGGATTCACTTAATGTTTGGGAATAGTTTCTTTTAGGATAAAATGTCTTTTTGGTGATTTTAAGCAATTCGTCCTTTTCATCCTCAGTAATTATGTTTGCATCTACAGCATTGGTAAAAACATATTTCATATTGATCAGCGGAACGGACAGTGCTTCAAGAGTCTCGCCGTCAAGCATCACTGCCACATCATCATCAGAGTCGACTTCGCCGGTTGCATACTGGGTATAGACATATCCTACTCCGGTCATTCCCAATGTGTCAAGTTCTGACGCTCTCAGGGCACCCATGCTTGAAGCACCATATACCTTAACTCCACTTTTCATCACGTTGAGTATCTCCTTGTGTCCGACTGCGGAGCTTTGGTGGAATACTCCGTCAATTATTGCGATGATGTCAGGATGTTCCTTTATGGCCTGACCCAAATCTCCTCTCTGAATAGGTCTTTTATAGATTACTTCAACCTCATCTGTTGAATCAAGAATTTCCTTTGCCTCATCAAAAGGAAGTGAAAGGCCGGTATAAACTATTATCCTTAGCATTTTATCATACTTTCAAAAATCTGTATCCTGCCCTTGAAGGGTCAAGTGCGAAAAGCTCCATTTCAGGAATTATTACTCTAACAACGCTGACATCAAGCTCAGGACGTGTCAAATCATAATATAATATCTTATCGATGTCGTTGGCTATTAATTCATCTTTTACTATTTCCAAATCAGCTGTAATTGATGTTGTTGACTTATTTTCAATGCTTGAAAGGGATATCTTTTCATCTTCCTCTCTGAAGTAGTATTTATTAATCCTTTTCATGCGCTCATATCCTGCTTCACGGGCAAAGTCTGCTCTGACCGTATCCTCACGTGCACCATTGATTTGTGTTGCTCTGCTTTGAGCCACTTCGGTCAATGCCCTTAGGATTGCAACTTCAGGGTCAAGATGGGTTCCCATTCCCAAGGTTAAAAGTCCTGCATCACGGGTGACGGTATCGTCGGCTGAAGCGGCGATTGTCGGAACATTGATGTCTGCAGTGAAATCCATCAGCTTTATCTTTATGCCATTTGATTCGAACCTGTCGATTGTGTCGTTGACAATATCGCTTTCGATGCTGTCCAAATCAATTTGGGCATAGTTTTTATGGGTAAGTTCGAAAATGCTCCATGCGTCACGCTCTATAACTTCAAATATTCCATGCAAAATCGCCTCTTCCAGGATATTTCCGGATGCGAGGCCGTTGGTGTTTGACTTGAACAGGCTTTCACAGTCATTTCCATGAATGTATGGATGATAAATGGCATTTGTTGGAATGTAATATTCCTTATCTGAAATAATGTCTTTTACCAGACTCCATTCCAGCTTCATCGAATCCAGATTCTGCTTTTTAAAGTCTTTCGGCAGGTTCAGGGATTCCGGATTGATGTATTCTCCCAAATCGGAAATTTCATCCAAACCGGCAATTGTGACCTCATCGCTTTCTTGCCTTTCAGCGGAATACCTTTCGAAGCCTTCCATCATTGCTGAGGCTCTTGCATGGTCTTTTGTGATTCCTTTCCCACCATAAATGCTCACTGCACCTTCTTCGGCGGTAGGTCTGATTGCAGTATAAATCGGAAGGCCAATCCTATCCAAATCGGTTATGTCGGCAATACGTGTGATTCCTGCTGTCTTCAGCTTGTCCTCATTGTTTTCAATGGTTTTTTCGGGTGCGATTACCCTGTGTGTCCCTTTAAAGTATGTCAATTCATCTGTCATGCTACATTCCTATAATCAGTCTAACTAAACTTTCAACGCCCATTGTCATGGATGCTGCAGTCAGTATTCCTGCTATTGCTATTGTGATAATCCAAATTCCGACATTCCACCTTAGCACTTTGGATCCATCAAGATTTCCAATAGGAAGCAAGTTGAATACAGCCAAGAAGCTGTTGATTGAATAACCCACTGAACAGACTATGAATAGAATTACAGAGGTTTCTGATGTAAATGCGGATGGATATACTGCAATTGCAATTGCCAGAAATACTAATGCAAGGATTATATTGACGACGGGTCCTGCAACGGAGATTTTACCGTTTATCTCGTCAGTCATATAGTTTGCATAGGTATAAACTGCACCTGGTGCTGCAAATACGAAACCGAAAAATGATGTGATGAGCGCAAATATTAACCCTTGAGGCCATAATTTGAATTCGGCCCAGTATCCGTATTTCATTGACACGAATTTGTGTCCGAGCTCGTGCAGGATGAAACCGGAACCTACACCTACCATAACAAATGGAAGGATGGTTAATATTGCATTTGGGTTTCTGCCACCATTCACAATTGCAAAACAAAGTGAAATAACGAAAAATGCAATTATTAAATCTCTCACTTCACTACGTGTAAACTTAAACATAATGTTAAAATATCTAATTTTATATATAAAAGTTTTTTTCTAATATTAACTATGGAACTACATGTTGAAAATATATTAAATGATTTGAAAAAAGATGATTTTCAAGCTTATTTGCTTACTCAGTTTACAAATGTCGAATACATTTCAGGTTACAGGCCAACCAGCTTTGCATTCTGCATAATCAAGGAAAATCCCATCATATACGCTTCCAAAATGGATATGGAATTGGCCAACAGGAATTCATCTATCGAGGTCAGGGAATATGAATCCTTTGAAGTTATTGTAGATGAGCTTAAGGGAGAGGGCGTTAGAAATATGGCAATCGAGCCGGCATTGCCATTCAGCACATATGTCAGATTCCGGGACGACTTCAATATAGATTCCAAAACATACATAGACAAGCAGAGGATGATTAAAACGCCGGATGAAATTGAAAAGATTGCAAAGGCAACAGAAATTGCCCAGAAATCCTTCCTTCAACTGGATATTCTGAACAATCCCAACACTGAAAAGGAGGTTGCGTTTGATCTTGTCCGATTCATGATTGAAAACGGTGCAGACAAGGAATCATTCGATACTATTGTGACAAGCGGAGCCAATTCAAGCTTGCCTCATGCAATTCCCGAATCTAAAAAGTTAGGCCAGCCTGTATTGATTGACTGGGGAGCAATTTTTGATGGCTACTGCTCAGACAACACACGTACAATGGTTTATACTGAACGCCAACAGGAAATTTGGGATATTGTGGCCGAAGCGCATGACAAGGCGATTAAGGCGGCAAAACCGGGCATTAAGTGTTGTGAGGTTGACAATGTCGCAAGGGACATCATAACTGAATATGGATATGGCGATAAGTTCATACACTCAACAGGCCATAGCCTGGGCCTTGACATTCATGAAACTCCGGGATTTTCAACACGTGACGAAACAGTAATCGAGAGGGGGATGGTGATAACGGTTGAGCCCGGAATATATCTTGAAGGAGAATTTGGGGTCCGTCTTGAGGATACCATTGAAATTAACCGCAGGGGCAACGTCATCGGCGATTTGCCTTTACATATTGACTGAAATTTCAGTACAATTCCTCAACATCATATTCGATTAAACCGGACACGTCATAATGTCCTGCAGTTCCTATTTTGTAGTTTTTGATTTCGAAGAGATTAAATTTCAAATCCTCATCATCATTTTTAAGTTTAATTTCATCTTCAATTATTATTTCAAAGCTGTCCAGCTCCAGGTTCATTCCAAGTCCTGTGTATTTCATATAGCTTTCCTTCAAAACCCAATATCTGAAGAATTCATCTGAAGGATTTGCCGCATTCATGATGCTTTCATATTCTCTGTTGTAGAAGTAGTGCTTGGCTATGTCCAAATCGATTTTGGAATCATTATATTCAATATCCACACCGATTTCCATGTCCGATATTGCACATAAGACCATTTCGCCCGAGTGGCTTAAATTGAAATGAATGTTTTCATGGTTTGAGATGTACGCCTTGCCGAACCTTTGGGTTTTGAAAATCGGATCTGCCACATTTTCCCCGGACAACAATTTCTTTAAAAGAAGATATGCTCCGGCGCTTAACTTCTTATCTTTGTCAAATCTGTAGAAATCGATTTTTTCCTGGCGATTTCGAGAAACAAGCGGGTAGGCTTTTTTCAAATCAAGGTTTTCCACATTGCAATAGGCTACTTTAATCATTTTATCTTTAGATATAATAAGGTCATATCATCAAACTGTTCCTCATCTTTGGCGAAACTGTTAATATCATCCAATAATGGGTCAATTGGGTCGGCATCGCTTTTGAATTCATTGAAGAAGTTCAGAAGTCTGTCTTCCCCATACATTTTTTTATCTTTATTGTTTGCATCGGTTATTCCGTCGGTGTAGAGCACCAACTTGTCTGTTATTTTTATATTTTCTGTGATGTAGTCAAAGTCTTCCATCACTCCAATCACAATTCCTGAATCGATATCCAAATATTTGAATTTATCATTTTCCCTTATTAATGGAGGATTATGTCCTGCATTGGAAAATATTAATTCGTTGGTTGATTTGTTATAAATTCCGAGCCATAATGTGATGAACATTGTTTCGGAATTGTTTTCACATAGCTGATTATTCAACTGGTATAATATTTTTGAGGGGTCCTGATTATATTTCAGGAGTTGCTTTATCAGAACCTGGGTGTTCATAGAAAGAATTGCTGCAGGAACGCCCTTGCCTGAAGCGTCTCCAATTACAAGGGCAAGATGGTCATCATCCAGGATATAATAGTCAAAAAAGTCTCCTCCAACTTCCTTGGCAGGATGAGAATATCCGTTGACAATAAACTCATCTGTTTCAATAGCTTCAGTCGGCAGGTTTGCCGCTTGAATTTTAGTAGCAATATCAAGTTCGGTTTCAATGCGCTTTCGTTCCCCTTCAATTTTATCGATATTTTCAATATAATGGTTATTGAAGTTAATCAGGTCTGTATATGACCTGGCCAGAGTTCCAATTTCATTTTGTTCGTTGATATATTTGGAATAGATATTTACCAATCCTTCAGATTCAATTTTTTTATTTTCGCCGATGAAGGATTTGATTTCTGAAAATGACGAGATAGGTTTGATCACATTATTTTCAATGTATTTTAAGATAAGTATAGATGGAACGAAGAATAGAATCAGAATCACATCAGTGATTATGAGTGCAGGCATTAGAACGATGTACTGATTAATTTGGTTCAGGCCCACTAAATAGTTATAGCTAAAAATGGAAATTATTATTCCTAGAAGGGCAATTCCTAATATGATTATAAGAAAATTTTGCAGAATCTTTTCAATTATTGTGTTTTCCTCATTGGGTTCCACGTCATATTCGAACGGTTTTGTCAGATAAGCAAATAATAGAATTCCTATTAGCACTATATCTATGGCCAATATGGTTTGGTTTGGTGATATGAAAAGGTTTAATTCCGAGATGATTGTAACAACTGCTAATAAATTGAATATTATCTGATATAATCTTCTATTGACTTTTCTTTTTGATTTTTTTGGGATTTCTATAACATCGATTCTTTTTGAAAGCCACACGCCCAATACTCCTGAGATAAATGCGATATTGATAAAGTTCAGAAGGTATGAAATAAATGCATATTCATCCAGTTTTGGGCTGAAAAATAAACCTATCAAAGTTGCATGGGCGGCGGAATATATGAGCCCACATATCACTATGTTTGATAAAAACAGGTTAAGTTGATAAATGTTATCTAATCTGGGTTTTGTAATTTTTTCTGTTTTAAAACCGGAATACCATAGTTTGTATGCTAAATATGAAACTCCAAAAGTGATCAATGCTGAAGGAAGTATATCTAATGGAGCGTGTCCATTCATCAAATCTAATACTATATTTCCTAATGTTGCACCTAAAGCGCCATAGGGACCAAACACTAAACCTAAGAAATATAAAAGTCCCACATGAGGGTTTGATATACCATATTCAAAAAAGATCTCTGAACTAAATGAGATATAGACCACTATCATTAATATAAATGATATTGCCATGTTTTTCAGTTTAGATTTCATGATACCCCATTTTTAATAATTATTAAGTGATTTTCACCATTTTCGTAATAATATTCAAGTCCATCAGATAGTTCCTTGGCGAAAAAAATTCCAAGCCCTCCAATTTGGGCTTCTTCAATATTTTCAGAAGGTTCAGGGTCTTCCATTGAAAGAGGATTAAATTCCATTCCATTGTCAATAAACTCTAGAGTCAGTGTAGAATCTTCATATTCTGCTTCAACAATGATATAGTCTGTTCCGGAGTAATTCACAATATTTACAAATATTTCTTCAACAATTAAATTGACTTGGAGGTTTTCTTGTGAAAGTTCATTTAAAATGAACTCGTTTAATGTATATAATTCATTTATTTCCGGTTTTAGTTTAATTGAATTCATTCTATCGTTAATATTTTATCTATGCCTGACATTCTGAGTATTTCTCCTACAGGTTCGTTAACATTTTTAATAACAAAGGGGGTATTGCTTGCTTTTAATTTCTTTTGTGTTGCAATCAAAATCCTAAGTCCTGCACTTGATATATAGGTCAAGTCGGACAAATCCATTACCATTGAGTTGAAAGTTCCCATTTCAGAGGCAATTTCAGTATCCAATTCTTTTGAAGTAATTGTATCGATGCGGCCCGCAACGGATAATGTCAATTCATCTTGATTGTGTTCTTTTGTAATTTTCATAATTTTTCCCCAATTTTAAAAAGTATTTTTTTTATTTGTCAAATAAAACGTCCCATGATTGGCCGGATGAAGTTGGTAAAAATGGAATTAAAGCTGCAGCTAATTTTGACAGTGGCATGGTTTGTATCCATACTTTTCCAGGGCCGGTTAGTTTTGAAAAGAACAGTCCTTCTCCAAACAGTATGTTTTTGGCACCTTTCACCCTTTCAATATCGAAATCGATTGTAGGTTCCATTGCCGCAATATGTCCTGGGTCAAGAAGTATCTTTTCTCCAGGCGCCAGGTCTTTTTCTATCACTTCTCCATCGATTTCTAAAAACACCATTCCGTTTCCTGAGAATTTTTGAAGGATGAATCCTTCTCCACCAAATAATCCTGCTCCTAGTTTCTTTTTGAAGTATATGTCTACATCAACACTTTCTTCTGCTGCTAAAAACGCATTTTTCTGGCCGATTATTGTGGATCCGTTTAGTTCTATGGGCATGATTTTTCCAGGGGTGCATGCTGAAAATCCAATTTGTTCATTATCTGATTGTGCAGTAAAATAATTTAAGAATATTGAGTCTCCGGATAATGCTCTTCCAAGTCCTTTCAGGAGTCCCCCACCGGTATTTGTATCCATTTTCATGTTTGAAGTCATGAATGCCATTGCACCGGTTTCGTTTTTCATGGTTTCTCCTTTTTGCAATGTGCAGATTACAATAGGGAATGAACCGCCTCTTATTTCATATTCCATTGTGTCACCTAATGTTCATTATTGTAATGTACTATTTTTTTAAAAGTATATAAAATTGACTTCTGTCGAATCATTATGCTCTACATGAGTTAACTGTGTTAAAATTATAATTGGTCATGTAATATGAATTAATCAAATGAAATCAACTCAAATTTATTATTTTATGGGATTTTTCCGTTTTTAAATATTTTTTTACTTAAATATAAATAGTATTATTCAAATACATATTAATGACTCATATTTTTCGAGTTTTATTAATTTAAAAGGAGAATAAAAAAAATGGAAATAGGCGAAATATTAAGTGATGCTTTAGTTTATCCAGCACATAATATTAAAGCATTAGTTATTTATATTGTTTTAGGGATTATTCTAGGAATTGCAATTGCAGGCACTATGGTAGGCATTACTGCAAGTATTGCTGCTGAAAATCTTCTTGCAATTATCGGATCTGGAATCATAGGTATTATCATAGCATTATTTATAGGATTTATAATTACAGGTTATGAATTGGATATTGTCAAATACGGTATTGAAAGGGACCCAGGTTCCCCAGGTATCGACTTTGTTAGACAATTCATCAATGGGGTAAAATTTTTCGTTGTATACATTGTTTATATGATTATTCCAATAATCATCAGTGCAATTTTAGCTGTTGTCTTCCAACACTGGTTATCTTCAATAATTACCACAATCGTGTCTATTGTATTTGCTTTAGCATTGATGATGGGTCAATGCAGATTAGCAAAAACTGAAGATTTAGGTTATGCATTAGCAATTGGCGATGCTATTGGTGACATTTCAAGAGTAGGAATTGTAAAACTAATTTTATTCATTGTCTTGATTTTCATCATTGAATTTGTTTTATTCTTCATCGTTATTCTTATTACCCAATGGAATTCCATTGTCGGTGGTATTTTATTAGGTATTTTAGGTGTTTACATAACCTTCTTTGTTGCTAGAGCAACTGGTTTATTATACTCTGATGTATAAATAAACCCTTTTTTTCTTTTTTTATCTTTAAAATGCAAGAATACCACAACTTCTGCAAGTTGTGGATGAATTGCACTATTGGATGTACTGTCTTTTTTTAATTAATTTTATTGTGTTTATTTTTATTTTGTGTTTTTTGGAGGCTATTTTGGGTCTTGGATTTTTGTTCAGTATACTTTTTTGTTGTGATTATATTATTGCTTTGGGTTTGAAAAATTGCTCTGAGTTCGTTATTTGATTACTTTTCAAATGCTCTCTCTTATTTTTTATATGTGGGTAATTATAAATGAGATATTATTCAATTAAATGTGATTTTAATTGTTGTTTTAAAAAAGAGTAGATGTTTTTTCATTTTTTTTTAGATATGAATGAAAATGGTATATAATGATGGATTGGGGATGAGATTTATGGGTGAGTATATTCGGGGTGTGGTTGTTAAGCTTCATTTAACTCTTGAACAAGAAG
>NZ_SUTK01000066.1 GCF_015062905.1 Methanobrevibacter thaueri | reverse complement strand
GGTTTCGTAATCTGTCGACGCATTGGCCATTGCTCACCACAAATGTTGTAAAGTCACGTCTGTTGAATTCCCCAATAAGCTCATCTATTTTAGGGTAAAGTGTAGGCTCTCCCGCAAGGGATATTGCCGCATTATTGGGATTTTTCATCTCTTCCAGTTTTTTCTTGTTTGCCTTGTCATTTCCATAAAAACCGCACAGCAGGTTATTCTGTGCCTTGATTGCTTCATCAACGATTACTTTAGGTTCGTCATATTCCTCATCTTCCCAGTTGGTTTGGGTGTATGTCAGGTCTCTCCAGCAGAATTCGCATTCCTGTTGGCAGTTTGGAACTGCCGGTGACATTTGAAGGCATCTGTGGGATTTGATTCCGTAGAATTTCTCCTTATAGCAAACCCCTTTATCTGAAATGCTTTGTCTGGTCCAATGGCAGGTCTTGACTGCAGCATGGCCGTGCTTTCCAACAAACCTGTATCCGCTTTTCTCTAATTTTTCAATTTGGTTTTTTGTAAATGACATAAAATCAAATCTATTTTTAGCTTTTGTAGTATATACATTTTTACAAGTCCAAAGCAATATCACTTTTACTGAACAAAATTTATTTTATCTCATTAAATCTATTTATATGTTTAAGTTTAATAGATAATCATTATGAGATTATGGAATAAAAATCAGGAAAAATTATTCTTCGACAAATCAAAAAATTTCGCAACATACGAACAGCTGTTCTACCGGACCGATGACGGGAGATATGTGTCCTATTGGCCCAAGGGATATTCCGGGGCAAAATCAACGCTCCAGGCAAGAAATTCGCTGATAGGAAACTACACTGAAAAATGGGTCTGTGACCTGCTGAATTTCATGCTTGATGATGAGGAGCTATTTGTCATCCAGCAGGCACAGATTCCGGCTATCGGAATAACTCACAGGTCCCCCGCAGACATCGTCATCTCAAAGGCTAATAAGAAGGTGCTGATGCCTGATGAAGTGAAGCTGATATTTGAAGTGAAGATGTCCCTTGTGTGGAACTGGCAGTATGATGAGACAACAGGTCACGTTAGGGAAATAGGGGACTACAGAACCCATCAGGGCCGTCCAAGCTTCACACGTTCGGACTCGATTTTGAAGGCTATCGGAAAATGCATAGACATAAGGGTTTCAAATGTCCGTGCATCCAAAATCCCGTTGATTGTTTTGGGTAATGCTCCCCTTTCAAATGGATTCTGCAAAAAAGCGGATTACCTGAAAACGTCAGGCATCATCCAGGGGTTCTGGTCGCTGAATCCATTTCCACTGAATCATGGAAACACCAGAAAAAGAAGCCATAAGAACGGGTTCATCAGGATGGATAATGTTGATGAATTAAATATGACTTTGAACCAATTGTTTAAACAGGAATTAAATTTTTTCTCTGGGATGGAAAGTCCTCAAAGGCTGGGTCAGCTGATTGAGATTGCCAACAGGGAAAAGACATATCAGGAAAAGGGATTGAAATTTTTGAATCTCCTAAAGGGGTCTTAACTTGACAAGAAAAACACAAACTAAATCATTCGGTTCGGTGGTGAGGGAATCCCACAACTCAAAGAAATTTTACAGCTCAAAGCTATTTGAGGAATTCAAATTGCCGAAAAGCATAGACTATCTGGAAAATCCTATTCCGGAAAGCAATCTGAATAAATTTTACTGCAAATCAAGTGAGTTGATGGATGAGATACCTGACAGCAGCATTCATCTGATGATAACCTCTCCTCCGTATAATGTTGGAAAGGAATATGATGACGATTTGACGTTGGATGAATATTTGGAGCTTTTGACCAAAGTCTTTGGAGAAGTCTACAAAAAGCTGGTCACAGGCGGAAGGGCATGCGTTAATGTTGCAAACATCGGACGGAAGCCATATATTCCACTGCATGCGATGATTATTGAGATAATGCTGGATTTGGGATTTCTGATGCGCGGAGAAATTATCTGGGACAAGTCCGCCAGTGGAGGAGGATCATGTGCATGGGGAAGCTGGATGTCCGCTTCAAATCCTGTTTTAAGGGATTATCATGAGTACATTCTGGTCTTTTCAAAGGATTCCTATTCAAAGGATAAGAAGCAGGTCAAAAGGGACACCATAGCTCATGACGATTTTATCGAATGGACAAGAAGCGTATGGACATTTCCCGCAGTCAATGCTAAAAAAATCGGTCATCCTGCACCCTTTCCGATTGAACTGCCTCATAGGCTCATAAATCTATACAGCTATGAGGGGGATGTTGTTCTGGACCCCTTCTGCGGAAGCGGAACAACCGCAATTGCAGCCCGGCAAAACAACAGGAACTACATATGCTATGACATTAAACCGGAATATATTGACTTGGCAAAAAGGAGAATTTCCAATCAAAAATTTATTTAATGAGATTAATTAAATATTTAATTAATAAAGTTATTGTGGGATAGATATGGACACTCCAATAGTAATATTGAATTATAAAACTTATTTAGAATCAAGTGGTTTAAAGGCTTTAGAACTTGCACATGACCTGGAAAGTGCTGCCAGCGAATCTGGAATCACTATGGTTGCAGCCCCTCAAGCGGCAGACATCTACAGAATCAGTGAAGAGACTTCACTGCCTATTTTTGCTCAACACATTGATGCAATATCTCCTGGGGGACATACCGGCTCTAACCTCATCAATACATTGATTGATGCGGGAATCAGCGGATCTTTGATTAACCATTCAGAGCAGAGGATGAAGTTGGCAGACATTGATGAAGTGGTAAAATTGTGCAAAGCCAATGAAATCGAATCATGCGTATGCACAAATAATATTGAAACTTCAAAGGCTGTGGCAACACTGGCTCCGGATGCAGTTGCCGTTGAACCTCCTGAACTTATCGGAACCGGAATCCCTGTATCTCAGGCCCAACCTGAAGTCGTTGAGGATACAGTTCGCGAGGTAAAAGCAATCAATAAAGATGTTAAGGTATTGTGCGGTGCAGGCATCACCACCGGAGACGACATGAAGGCGGCTATGGATCTGGGTGCAGATGGAGTATTGCTCGCATCAGGAATTATCAAGGCGGAAAGTCCAAAAGATGCCTTGCTTGACTTGGTAAGTAAATTATAGAGTGAGAAAATGGCTAAGGAATTTAATACAATCGATGATTTTGATGTTGAAGACAAAACAGTGCTTGTGAGAATTGACATTAACTCTCCTGTAGACCCTAGTTCAGGAATTATTTTGGATGACACAAGATTGAAGCTGCATGCCCAAACCGTTAAGGAATTGTCCAATAAGGGGGCAAAGGTAGTGCTTCTTGCCCATCAGTCACGTCCGGGCAAAAAGGACTTTTCAACTTTGGCCCAACATGCTGAAGCATTGTCAGACATCTTAAACTTGAGGGTAAAATATGTTGATTCACTCTTTTCCAATTCTGCAAAAGATGCGATAAAAGCCTTAAGGCCTCATGAAATTCTTTTACTTGAAAATGCAAGATTTTATTCTGAAGAGACTCTTTCAAGAACTCCTTTGGAGCAGTCAAAAACTCATCTTGTAACTCAATTGTCTCCATTAATAGACTATTTCGTTAATGATGCATTTGCAGCGGCCCACAGGTCCCAGGCATCATTGGTAGGATTCACAGTCAACACTCCTTCCGCTGCAGGAAGGGTGATGGAGAAGGAACTGACCGTAATCCAGAGTGCGCTTGACAATGTTGAGCATCCTTGCGTCTTTTTGCTTGGTGGAATGAAGCCTGAAGATTCCATTGATGTTATGGAAAATGTTTTAAGCAACGAAACTGCCGATTCAGTTTTAACAACAGGTATTGTCGGAAACATTGTTTTGTGGGCATCCGGTGCTGACATCGGCGAAGTCAACAAGCAGTTCATTATTTCTAAAGGATATGAGGATATGGTTTCCCGGTCAAAAGAGCTTATTGAAAGGTTTGGGGATAAGGTAAAGTATCCTATAGATGTGGCCTGTCAAATTGATGGAAACAGGGTTGACATTGACAGCAGTGAAATTCCAAATGAATCCATCTTTGATATAGGCGAAAAGACAATTGCATTTTATGCAAAGGAAATCAGAAACGCCAAATATATATTTGCCAATGGTCCTGCAGGGGTATTTGAAGACCCTCAATTTGCAATGGGTACCGAAGATTTGATCAATGCTATGGCCAACTCAGAAGGTTTCACATTAATCGGTGGAGGACACATTGCGGCAGCTACAGCAGGCCTTGGACTGGAAGAATATATGAGCCATTTAAGCAGTGGTGGGGGAGCTTGCATAAGCATGCTTGCCGGTAAAAAATTAGCTGCTGTTGAAGCTTTAAAAAATAGTAAAGATTAGCTATTAAATATTTTTAATAGCTCTTCTGATGATTTTTTTGGATTTTCTGAGCTCATTATTGCACTTACTACAGATAATCCTGCGATTCCAGTATCGGTTAGCTCATGTGCATTGTCTAATGTAATTCCGCCAATGGCTACAACTGGAATATTGATTGATTCCACAATTTCTTTCAAATCTTTTTTTGTAATTTTTGGAGCGTCGTCCTTTGTTGCGGTTGGAAATACCGCTCCAGTTCCAATATAATCGGCGCCATCACTTTCAGCTTTGCGAGCCTCTTCAATGGTGGCTGCTGAAACGCCTACAATCTTATCCGACCCGACTAATGCTCTTGTAACGTCACAAGGCATATCGGATTGGCCGACATGGACACCATCGGCATCGATTGCAAGTGCAACATCGACCCTGTCGTTTATTATTAATGGCACATCATATTTTTGGGTTATTTCCTTTACTTTCAGTGCCAAATTATAGAAGTCAAGTGTGTCAGCGGTCTTTTCTCGAATTTGCACTACACTTACTCCGCCCTTGATTGCTTCTTCAATTGTTTTCAAAAATTTTTCCACATCGTCACTTTTGTCGGTGACAAGATATAGTGATAAGTCTATGTTTTTCATAATATCCTGATGTTTGCTTCTTTTACTAAGGTCTCACTGTCTGTTTTATAGAGATAATCAATTAAGTATGCTCTGAATGAGCCTGTCCCTTCATCATTTGCATCCACTTTTGCCCTTGCCTTTTCACCGGCAATATTCATTGCCAATATTGCAACAAGGCTTCCTTCAAACGGATTGGATCCTCCGATGCAGCTTCCAACAATTGATGATAACATGCATCCGCTGCCGGTTATCAATGGCATCATGTCGTCTCCATTGTCAATGACAACGGTAGTTTCGCCATCGCTTAAAATATCAAGAGGACCACTTGCTAAAATAACTGTATTTAATTTGTCTGCAAGTTCGCAGATTAAATCTCCATTTGCTTTTAGGTTTTCTTCAGTAATTATGTCATCAAGATTAACATCAACGCCTTTTGCAGTGTTGCTTTCATCCAATACTCCTACCAGTTTTGCAATTGCTTTAATTTCACTGATGTTTCCTCTTATTGCAGCGATATCATAATTTTCTATTAAATCCATTGTGGTTCTGTTTCTAAGTTCGGTCACTCCAACCCCTACTGGATCTAAAATGATTGGGGTGTTGGTTTTGTTTGCAGTTTGGGAACTTATTTTCATTGATTTGATTTGGTCTTTACTTAATTTGCCGATGTTGATTACAAGCACGTCGGCTATAGTTACGACTTCTTCAAGTTCTTCTGCATCTTCTGCCATAAATGGGGACCCACCAATAGCAAGCACGGCATTTGCACAGTCATTTATTGTAACAGAATTTGTTATGCAGTGTGTTAAAGCATTTTTTTCTTTAATGCTTTTTAGATTAATTTCAATTCTATTGAGTAATTCTTTTTCAGTATTTATCATGATTATTTATTATAAATTTTTTATTATTTAAATTTTAATGAAAAAGATATGATTTATAGTAAAGTATTTAAATGACTTTTTGTATAAATTATAGTGTTATATGATTTTATTATATTGCCTCGGTGGCTCAGTCTGGTAGAGCGCGAGACTTGTAATCTCGTGGTCGCGGGTTCAATTCCCGTCCGGGGCTTTAATATCATATTTTTATATAACAATTTTTAGATTATTATTGCAATAATCGTAATATTTATATACTTGTAAGTGAAATATTATTATTAGTATGTCATCTACATACATTTGTATGTGGGTCCGTAGGGTAGCTTGGTCGATCCTTTGGGCTTTGGGAGCCTGAGACTCCGGTTCAAATCCGGGCGGACCCATCTTTTCCCGCCTTAGCTCAATTTGGCAGAGCGTTGGACTGTAGATCCAAATGTTGCTGGTTCAAGTCCGGCAGGCGGGATTTTCAATTTATTATTTGGAATCATATATGATTTTTGTGAAAAATTGTTGTTTTTCCATAACATTTATATATGATGAAAATTATATTAATTGATAGTGTACTATTTAAGGATATGCCCTGGTGGTGTAGGGGCTATCATGTGGGCCTGTCGAGCCCGCGACTCGGGTTCAAATCCCGGCCAGGGCGCTCATATCTTAGGTAGTATTAATAGTCATATAGGCCTGTAGCTCAGTCTGGCAGAGCGCCTGGCTTTTAACCAGGCGGCCGCGGGTTCAATTCCCGTCAGGCCTGTTTCTAATTTTATATTTTAACTTTTTTATTTGGAGGAAAAAATTTGAAAATTGATATTCAAGACCATATGCTCGTACCAAAGCATGAAATCATGACTGAAGAAGAGATTTCTGATGAATTTAGTGATGTGGATTATGATT
>NZ_SUTK01000013.1 GCF_015062905.1 Methanobrevibacter thaueri | reverse complement strand
TTCCTCTTTGACGTGGAGGAGATCACGAGTTCGAATCTCGTTCGGTCCATATGCCATGGTAGTTCAGATGGGAGAACGCTAGACTGAAGATCTAGATGTCGCTGGTTCAAGTCCGGCCCATGGCATTTAATTTTTAACTTATTTTTCTCAATCTTTAGATATTATTCAGTATTTTAAAAATTCAATTCTAAAAATAGTTTTTAAGATAGATTAAGAGGTGATGGATTTTTTTTTAATCTAATCTTTGTTATAATGTGATCGGTTTTGGTTTTACCTGTGTGTTTTCTCTTAAATCTTTGTATGCCTTAACGATTTCATAACCGTTGTCACTGCCGATTAAATCTGCTCCACCGGTCAATATCTGGTTTGCAAATTTATATTCGTTTATGCCTCCACAGATTTCGATTTTGATTTTTGGAGCATATTTTTGGATGATATTTATATCATTGACATTTTCAAAGATGTGATTTGGGCTTACGAATCCTGTTGAATTTTTAATGAAGTCTGCTCCTGAGTTTTCAGCAACTTTTGCAGCGTTTGCCTTTTGATAGTCTTCAAGAGCTTTGGTTTCCATGATGACTTTTAAAATCTTGTCTCCCATCACTTCCTTGATTTGCTTTATCTCATTTTCAAGCAGATCATATTTTTCATCTTTCAGGTAGCTTAAATTGATTACCACTTCGATTTCGTCTGCTCCTTTTTTAATCAGTTCTTGAGTTGCTGCGATTTTACTTTCGGTGTCATCAAAACCTAGAGGAAATCCAACTACACTTCCAACCTTGATGTCGCTGTCAGCCAATATTTCTTTAGCTAATGGTACATAGGTTGGGGATATGACGACTGAATGGAAGTTCAATTCTTTTGCTTTTTCGAGAAATTCCTTCATTTCACTTTCAGAAATCATATTATTTAAATTAGTGTAATTAATTAGGCTTGCCAATTGTTTTGAATTTTTTATATTATAGACCATAATATCACTCTCTCAATTAGTTAGTATATGTACGAACATTATATTTAAATATTTTCATGTCAATTTCTTCATCATGTAAGGCCCAACTTTTTCATAGCCGAATTTGCGATAATAGTTTCTGGTGCCTATTCCGCTGATGATTGCCATTTCCTCCTTGCCGTTATCGATGGCAATGTTTTCAGCTTCTTTCAGGAGTCTTTCACCAAATCCGGTATGTTGGCCTATTTTTGGATTTTTACCGCCTATTTTAATCATGTTTCCATAGACATGCAATTCACGGATTAATGCGGTGGTGTCGGTAATTTCCTCTCTGAAATGATTTCTGGAAGGCAGTCTCAGCCTTATGAATCCGGCAATGCTTTCCTCATTAATGTCTTCAATCGAAAGGAAATATTCCTGGCCATTGCATGCGGTATAGTTTTCGCTGAACAGTTCAAAGTCATCCAAGGTATATTCCCTTGATGTTTTCTTATGGCCGATTTCACGGCAACGGATGCACTGGCAATCGATATGTTCCTTTTCGAGGTTGTTGTAAACAAGTTCTCCAAGGTTTGATTTCTTCACTCCAGCTTCAATAAGAGTTGAAGGAATGTCCCTTTGTATTCTCATGGTTCTGACCCATTTTGGAAGAATCGCTTTAACTTTGGTAATGAGTTCGACAGCCTCATCGTCATTATAAGGTTCATATCCTCCGCTTTGCCATAAGTCATATAGTTCGCTTCCCTTAGTGACAAGGCATGGATAGATTTTAAGCATGTCCGGCTTGAAATTGTCGTCGCTGAACAGTTGCCTGAACATTTTCAAATCCTGGCTTTGGTCTGAGAAGAGTCCAGGCATCATGTGCATGGCCACCTTAACGGCGGAATCTCTTAGAAGCTGATTTGCTTCAACAACATCTGCTATTGTATGTCCACGTTTGATTTTTATGTATAGGTCATCTGACAATGTTTGAACGCCAAGTTCAACTCTTGTAACACCAAAATCAAGCATTCGATTTATATGTTCTTTTTTACAGTAATCAGGACGTGTCTCAAAGGTCATTCCGACGCATCGGACTTTTGAATTTTCATTGACCCTTTGCGCTTCATCAATCAGCACATAGTCGTTTGGAGGGTAAGTCTTCAACACTCCTTTTTCAAAGGATCTTATTTCCTCATAGTCAAGGTTATAATCATAATTGGTCGGTTTGTTTTCCATTATCAATCCGAAATCACACATTGCCTTCAGGCATTGTGATACGAACCATTGCTGATAGCATAAGTCCCTTGAAGGGAAAGTTCCACCCATGATGATCAATTCGACCTTATCGATTGGATGGCCGATTTTTTTAAGCTGCTTCAATCTGTTGAAACACTGGACATAAGGGTGGTATTCATACATTCTTCCCCTGAGTGCTGCAGGCTCTTCACCAGTATAGCTTGGAGGGGCAATATCGCTTTCAGGACAATAGAAACATCTTCCATGTGGACATTTGTGGGGATGACACATGACTGCAACAATTGCAACGCCAGACATTGTTCTGGTAGGCTTTTTCTTCAGGATTCCAGAAACAATTTCCTTTTCTTCAGGCTTGGCATATTCTAGAATATCCGCATTGCTCATGAACTTGGACAGCTTCAAGTCACGGCACAGCTGCCTTTTTTCGACTTCAAGTTCCCTTCGGGTTGTAATCTTGCCATCAAGAATGTCATCAATTATAATTCTGCATGCTTTTTCCATTGTTTTCACCATAACTACAATAGTTAACTTTATATATTGGTGTTATTTAAATACTTAATGAAATAAAATATATATTAATAAAAAATTTATGAAGGTGAAAAAATGCAAATTAGAGAATTTATCGGATCAACCGTTTTAGATAAAAATGCAAATGTAGTCGGTAAAGTTGAAAATGTTGATTTTGACACTGAAACTGGTAAAATCGAAACTATTACTTTAACTTTACAAAAAAATATCTTCTCCAAAGACGAACTTGAAATCGCTTTTGAAGATATTGCAACTATCGGTGCATACATTATCTTAAACAAAGAAATCACCAAAGAAGAAGAAGTTGAAGAAGCTGAAACCGTCGAAATAGAAATTGAAGACGATGAAGAATAGATAGGTATTAAAATGGTTTTTGATGCAAGAGGATTAGAAATTGCTCTTGGTTCCTATGTCAGATATGTGGATACCGGAACAATCGGCGAAGTGCTGGATGTTAAAACACAGGATGGCATGGAATGGGTAAAACTCGATAAAACCGAATTATGGTATCGTTCTAATTTAGTTGAATTGCTTGATGATAAGGATATTAAAAAATCCACCCTATATGATGATAGGGACAATCAGGACCTTGACATCGAAGCAATGAAAGAAAAAGCAAATGCATTGGAAGACATGCAGATGGATTCCAGTGTCGCAGAAGGTGGAGGTTAAATCCCACCTTTTTAATTATTTGCGAACAATCTTATTTTTTCGGCTAACTTAGGACCGATTCCTTCTACTTTTTGTAACTCATTTTCAGAAACACCACTCAAATCATTTCCAAAGATATTGACCAGATTTCTTGCTCTTTTTCTTCCAAGTCGTTTAACGCTGATGACCAATGGAATGATGTCTTCTTTAACGCCATAATATAATCTGGCTGATAGGATATCGAAGTCTTTTAAGTTGGAATAGTTGCCTAAAACTTCTGATGTATCCTTTGCAAATTTGACCAGGCGTGATGCTTCATAAGCGGACCTTCTGGTGGAAGCGGAGTATACGCTGTATCTGTTTTCAATCTCATATTCGTTTCTCTCATCAATCCACTCCATCAGGGATACTGCAGTTGCTTCTGGGTTGCCGATATCGACTGCAAAGAGACCTGCTTCTGATAATTTGTCACGAACAGGATCTTTTGATTTTCTGCCCTTGAATGAAATAAGAGGCACGTCCGGTGTTTCACATAATGCATAAATGAATTCATTGACATTGATTTCTGTGATTCCTGAAATGTATTCCTTGATTTTAACCGCAGTTTCGACTGAATAGTTAGATTTGGCTATCAGGCTTCCGAAATCAGTTGTTTTTAATCCTTCAGGGGTCGCTCTGATTATTCCATTTTGAAGTAGGAATTCCAGTGAATTCTCAAGTTCATATCTTATGCTGTCTGCAGCGAACATCGCCATTGAAGGATTGTTTGCCATTTGGTATCCGTATAATGTTTTTGAGAAAAATTCAGTCAGTTCATCCAAATTTTTGGAAAGCGTTGATGCGATTTGGGCAATAATCTGTTTTAGGATTGCGTCCTTATTGTCAACAAGCTTTGAATTGGTCAGTTCAATTTCGCCTTCGATATAGTATGCCTCCAGATTCATGGCTTCATCCATGGTTTTAGCAATCAGATAGGAGTATCCCACATCATCGTACTGCGGCCTTCCTGCTCTTCCTGACATCTGCTCATAATCAAAGACAGGAATCGGCTGAGGGCCCTGTGCAGTCCATCTGGTATTGTCCCTTATGACAACGGTCTTTGAAGGCAGGTTGACTCCATACATAAGGCTTGGAGTTGCGGTAATCATCAAAATGTTCCCGTTTCTGAATTCGTCTTCAATAATTTCCTTCTGTTCATTGAAAAGGCCTGCATGGTGGAATGCCACTCCATGCTCTATGCTTTCGGCCAATTTGAGGCAGGTTGTTGTTGGAAGTGAACCCTTTCTTTTTGGAACGTCAAGTATTTTTTCTGCAACCTCTTTAAAGCTTTCCCTTTGCTTTACATTAATTTTTTTGTCAATCTTTTTGGAAACATATGTTGCAAGGCTTTCAGTAAATCTTCTGGTTGAAACAAAAGCCAATGCCTGTGATGAGTCTTTGATTGATTTTTCCAATACCTTTACAATGACATCGTTCTTGTTTTTCGTATTGAACATTTCCGCATCCAATACCTCCTTATGAAGTGGCACAGGCCTGTAGTCATGCTCAACGCATTTTCCTTCAAGCCATCCTTCGATTTCTTCAATATTCCTTAAGGTGGCGGATAGCGCGATTATTCTCATTGAAGGATTTATGATCTTTGCCCTTGTTATTGCAGCTTCAAGGGTAGGGCCTCTTGTGAATTCCCCAATCATATGGAACTCATCAATTATTAATGTGTCAACATCCCTCAGGGTGTTCCAGGAAAATCTTGTTAGTGCATCGAATGATTCAAAAACCATGACTGACAAATCGGAACTTGCAGGATGCTTTCCAACGCTGATTCCATGTTCCTCAAAAGCCTTGAACTCTTTAACTTTTTCGTTTTGAATTGAAAGAAGTGGTGCTGCATAGACCGCTTTTCCGCCATCAAGTATTGTTTTCAGGGCGGGCAACACTCCCAGAACGGTTTTACCACTTGCAGTTGGAATGCAGATAATATAATTTGATTTGTCTTTCAGATAACCGGATTCAATCACGGCTTTTTGAGCAGGATTGAACTCTTCAATGTAAGGATAAGCACTATTGATTATTGTTTTGATGTCGTCTCTTAAATTTTCCATTTTAATCATTTAATTTTTATTTTCTTAATATATATTAAATATTTCCAGAGAGCATTTGAAAAGTATTTGGGTAACAATTATATATAACTAATTTATAAAATATTTACAAATCAACTTATTTAAGGAGACATAAATTATGGCAATTAAAGTAGAAGTATTTTCAACTAGTACCTGTCCACACTGCCCAGCTGCTATTGATGCGGCAGAAAAAGCTAAAGATAAATTAGGTGAAGCGATTGAAGTTGAAGCAATTAAAATCGATGATCCTGAACACCCAGAATACAGACAAAGAGCAGTTGATTATCAAATCATGGCAGTTCCTACAATTGTAATTGATGGTGAAGTAACCTTCGTAGGCGCTCCTTCTGAAGACGAATTGATTGACGCACTTGAATCTAAATTATAGATTCTCTCTTTTTTTATTTTTAAAATGACTAATGATAATTATATGGGCGTTACAACCGGAACAATAGCTACCGCCTGTTCCCTGGCCGCTTTGGATGCAATTTTGGACACTTCCGATATCGCATGCGTTAAGGTCGAAACTCCCAAGAAGACTTTGGACATCATCATTGACGAATGCAAGAGGATTTCGCCAACCAAAGCCTATGCTGTAGCTCATAAAAACCCATATAATGATCCTGACGTTACTGTGGACTTGGCGATTGTGTCAACTGTCGAGATATTTGATAAAGCTGGCGAGGATGATGTTATCATTACCGGCGGTGAGGGAGTTGGCAAAATCACAAAGCCTGGCCTTCAGATTCCTGTGGGGGATTATGCAATAAATCCTGTTCCCCGTCGCATGATTTTGGAAAACTTGAAGGATAAAATACCTAAAGGCAAAGCTGCAAAGGTCACCATTTCCATTCCTGAAGGTGAAAAGATAGCCAAAAAGACAATGAACCCTAAGTTGGGCATCGTTGGAGGAATATCCATTTTGGGAACCACAGGCATTGCAAGATCAATGTCCAGCGAAGCCTACAAGAATTCCATTGTCACTCAATTGGATGTTGCCCTTGCTTCAAACATTGATAATCTGGTTTTCGTTCCTGGAAACATCGGCGAAAAATTAGCCTTGAAGAAATTGAATGTTGACAAGGAACAGATAGTTCAGACCGGAAATTATGTCGGTTTCATGTTTGAAGAGGCTGAAAAAAGGGGAATAACCGAATTCACATTCTTTGGCCATATGGGCAAACTGATCAAGGTTGCAGGCGGAATCTTCAACACCAAACATGCCGTTGCCGACGGCAGGCGTGAGATAATGGTTGCCCATGCAGGAATTTGTGGTGTTGGTCAGGAAGACCTTCAGAGATTGTTTGATTCCAAAACAACCGATGACATGATGGATATCCTAAATGAACTTGATGTTTCAGTTGAGGTTTCAAACAGCATTGCAAATGCGATTAAAGACAGATGCAAGCAACGCTTTGATTTGGATTTGAATGTGTTCCTGGTGGATATGGAAGGAAATTTTTTAAACGATAATATGGATTTTTAAGAACCGGTCTTGTAATAAGAGTGGAAAAATTATATAATTATTTAAATAATCATTTCATTATATAATATTAATTGAAGTTCGGAGTTTTATTTTATGAAAATAGCTATGGTTGGTCAGTTCCCGCCTCATGTCGGCGGAGTTGGTGTTCATATTCATACCTTATCAAAAAAATTGGTTGAGATGGGTCATGAAGTTTATGTGATAACTTATCCTCACAAGGAAATCAGAGATATTGATGGAATTCATGTCATTCCAACAAAGGGCCTTAGCATTAAAGGCGTTAGAGGACTGATGTTTAAGAAAAATGCTAAAAAGGCATTGAACAAGCTTATAGAAAAGGAAGACATTGACATTATTCATGGTCATTACCTGTTCCCTGCAGGAGCCGCTGCCGTTGAGGTCGGAAAGGAACATGGAATCAAGACATATGTGACTGCACACGGTTCAGACATGTTTGAATTGTATAAGAATCAATCATTCATGCGTTCATCCATCAGAAAGGTATTGGAAGATGCCGATGGAGTATTTGCAGTGAGTAATGCCTTAAGGCATGAAATAATTGCAACAGGTGTTGTGGGAATATCCAACAAAACCAAACTTTCATGGAACTCCGTTGACATCAATAAATTTTCAACAAAACCTAACGATTCATTTAAACGGGAGTACAGGCTTACAGATAAGCCTATTGTTCTTTTTGTAGGTAACTTGATTAAAAGGAAAAATGTCGACTCTCTTCTTGAAGCCAAAAAAGTCGCAAACAGTGACTACTATCTGGTGATTGTTGGTGACGGCCCGTTATTTAAGAAGCTCAGAAAGAAAGTTGAAGAGGAAAACATTCGTGACGTGATATTTACAGGGGCTCGGGATGATGTGGAGGATATCATTCCAAGCTGTGACGTATTGATTCTGCCGTCCTTTTCGGAAAGTTTCGGTTTGGTTTTGATTGAGGCATTGGCCTGTGGAAAACCGGTTATCGGAAGTGATGTTGGCGGTATCACCGAAATTATCAACGATGATGTTGGCCTGCTGGTCAATCCAACTAAGATCTCATCAATAGCTATGGCAGTCGATAGGCTTGTCAATGATGAAAACTTAAGGCTTGTCCTGTCAATGAATGCAAGAAACAGGGCTTTGGATTTTGCTGTTGTTGACATTCCATATGAGGAGCTCAAACCATGAAAAAGACGGTCAGGTCTCCAGGTTCAGCAACAATAATCAATGCGATTGCAACAGGATTCGGATCTGCATTCGGAATAGGTCTGGACATAAAATGTGAAGCAAAATCAATTTCAAATGGCATCGAATGTGCCAATGATGTTGGAGCGGACACAAAATTGATGGATTTGTGTGTTCAGAAGGTATTTGACCATTATGATATTAATCAGGATGACTTTGGCATCAGTCTAAAGACAAAATCCACTTTGCCGATGGCGTCAGGCCTTTCAAGCAGCAGCGCTTCATCAAATGCTATTGTGAAAGTCACCTCTGAAATTATTGCCGAGGAGTTTGATTTGAATCAATTGACCGATTTGGAAGTAGTCAATATGGCTATTGATGCATCCCTTGATGCGGGCGTTACAATTACAGGTTCTTTTGATGATGCAACCGCTTCATACTTTGGCGGAGTCGTTGTAACCGATAATAAAAACAGGAAATTCATCATCAATGAGAATATGGATGAACATGACATTTTGATATACATGCCGAATTTCCATTCAAAATCCGGCGATTCTGATGTGGAGAGAATGAAAGTTTTAGCACCACTTGTTGAAACAGCATTCGATTTCGCATCCAAAAAAGATTATTTCAAGGCAATCAATTTGAATGGTTTGATTTATGCATCTACATTGGGATTCAATTCTTCAATTGCAATTGATGCTTTGCAGGCAGGTGCATTGGCATCAGGATTGTCTGGAACTGGTTCCGCTTTTTTTGCTGTTGTTGATGTGGATTCAACAGGTGATGTCCAGGATGTGTGGAGCAAATATGAGGGACGAGTAATCGAAACCGTCGTCGACAATGACGGATGTTGTTTGTTATAATTGATTAGATTTTTTGTCAAAAATAAAAAATAAACATATAGTTTATATACTATGATTCCAATAAATTATATTATTATCAATTTGGTGATTTTTTGAAAAGTAATAATGAAATTTTATCTTTTGAAAATGAGGAAGAAGCTGAAATACTTCTCAAGGAATCCCGAAAGCGTATTGATGAAATTGATAATGAGTTATTTGATTTAATTTCTGAGAGAACTGCTCTTGCAAGTGACATAGTCTTTTCTAAAGAATATCTTGGAATGCCAATTTATGATGAGAATCGTGAAAAGATTGTTCATGACAAAATCAGGAGTTGGGCTCAAGAAAATGATCTTGATGTTGATATTATTGATCAAATCGTAGATATGCTAACAATCTTAAGTAAAAATGAGCAGAAAAAAATTTTAAGGAGGAATGTTGATGGGCAATATTAGAACTTCATTTGTTAAACGTTTAGCAAAAGAACTTATTGAAACTCACAAAGGTGTTTTCACTACTGATTTTGAAGAAAATAAAAAATTAGTACAAGAATACTCTACTGTAAGTACTAAACATTTAAGAAATAAAATTGCAGGATATGTTACAAGGCTTGTAAGGTTAGAACAAACCCAAGACTAAGCTTTTTTCATATTTTTTTACTCTTTTTTTTATAAAAATCTTCTTTTTTAATTTATAATTTTTAAATTATTTCAATTGATTTTTTTTAATTAAAGTATATTAATACGATTAAATAAAAATATATATGAATATTTTGTTTAGTTGATATTCTGAACAAAATTTCTATGAATAGTTTTTAGGAAATAGGTGAACTTAATGGATTTGATAGTAGCAAAATTTGGTGGAACCTCGGTTGGTGACGGTTCCAGGATTAAAAAAGCGGCGCAGTCCGTTGTAAATGAGTATATGAAAGGAAATCAGATAGTTGTAGTAGTTTCAGCAGTAAACAAGACTACTGATGAACTTATAGTATTATCTGATCAAGCCGTTGGCGCTAGTTTGACCGATAAGCAGAAGGCAGAGATAATGGCAATGGGAGAATTGACTAGTGTCAGATTGTTTTCAGCAACTATTGAATCTTTAGGAGTTAAGTCTGAATATATTGATCCATATCATGAATTATGGCCAATTGTAACCGATTCTAATTCCTTAGAGGCAACTATAGATTTCAATACCACTACTAAAAAGGTAGAAGGCATTAAGAATCTTGTCAATCAAGGAATTATACCAGTTGTTTGCGGATTTTTAGGACAGGGACCTAGCGGTGAGGTCACCACTCTCGGAAGAGGTGGAAGTGATGTCACAGCATTCCTGCTTGGGCACTGCCTGGATGCAACTGAAGTTGTTATTGTAACTGATGTGGAAGGTGTAATGTCAACTGATCCTAATAAGATTGAGGAAGCTCAATTGTTAGATGAGATATCAGTTGAGGAAATGAGGGATTTGGCCACTCATGGAGCGCAGGTCCTGCATCCTCATGCATTAAAATACAAAGATCCATCCATTTCTGCAAAAATTATCAATTTCGCACATGGAGACCTGTCTTCAAAGGGAACACGTATTGTAGGCCCTTTTGAAGGAGACATGTTGAAGTGTGTAACTATGTATAAGAACCCTATTTCACTTATAGCCATTGTTGGTGAAGCAATGCTTAAAAAAACCGGCTTAATCGCTACTTTATCTGGAAGCCTTGCCGATTCAGAGATTAACATTTTCGGTATTTCAGCAGGCCAGAATTCAATTACAACATTTGTAGATAAGTCAGATTCCAACAAGGCATATCATTTATTGCATCAGGTTGTTGTAGAAACTGATGTATTAAGTTCTCTATCATTGGGAAGAGACACAGCAATGATTACATTTGTAAGTCCTGATATTATTGACACTCCGGGAATAATTTCAGATATTACAGAACCACTAAGAAAAAATGAAATCAACATTGTCGAGATTATTTCATCACAAACAGCAATTGTACTATTTGTTAACTGGGAAGATGGTGAAAAAGCACGTGAATTAATTAAAGAGGTTTTAGAATGAATTTTGAAGGAACATATGTTGCAATGGTAACACCATTCACAGAAGATAAAGAAATTGATGAAGAAGGTTTTAGATCAAATATAAACTATCTTATCGATAAGGGCGTATCAGGTTTGGTTGGTGCAGGTACCACCGGTGAATCTGCTACAGTAAACCATGAAGAACATCAGAGAATCATCGACATCCTCGTTGACGAAGTCAATGGAAGGGTCGAAACCATAGCTGGAACTGGAAGTAATGCAACTTCAGAAGCACTTTCTTTAACTAAATATGCATTGGATGCAGGTGCTGATGCTGCATTGTTAATTACTCCATATTACAACAAACCACAGCAACATGCTTTGATTGATCATTACACTACAATTGCCAATTCTGCCGACATTCCACTTATACTATACAATGTACCGTCACGTACTGGAATAAACATGGATGTCGAAACTATTGTCGAATTGGCTAAAGTTGATGGTATTGACGCTGTTAAAGAAGCAAGTGGAAGTGTCGACAAAGTATCAGACATTTACAGAGCACTTACCCATGAAGGACTTGAGGATGACTTCAACATCCTTTCAGGTGAAGACTCATTGACTTTGCCTCTCATGGCAGTCGGTGCAACCGGTGTAATTTCAGCTTCTGCAAATATTGATGCAAGAAGAATGGTTTTAATGGTTGACAGTGTTTTGAATGATGACTATACAAGAGCAATGGAACTTCACTATGAAATGGTCGAATTGATTAGGGCATTGTTCATTGAAAGTAATCCTGTACCTGTTAAAACTGCAATGAATCTTATGGGATTGCCATCCGGACCATTAAGAAAACCTTTAGTTGAAATGAAACCGGAAAATCTTGAAATTCTTAAAAAAGCATTAAAAGATTCTGAATTAATATAATCGGGTAATAATATGATTAGAGTAGCAGTAACTGGAGCCGCAGGAAGAATGGGCTCCGGAATTATTAGGAAAATCACAGAACAAGATGATATGGAAGTAGTTGCAGCTATTGAAATGCCAAACACTCCTCTGGCTGGTAGGGATGCTGGTCTTCAAGCTGGAACCGAAGAGTTAGGGGTTGAAATTACCGGCTCAGAAAATTTGGAAGAAACCTTGAAGGCAGCAAAACCTGACGTATTGGTCGATTTCACCATTGCACATGCGGCAGTTGAGACAATCAAAACCGCAACCTCATGTGGAGTGGGCATAGTTGTTGGAACTACTGGGTTCAGCGATGAACAGATGGAATCAAACATTAAAAATGTCAAAGACAACAATGTTCCTGCAGTCATTTCATCAAACATGGCTATTGGAGTTAACGTGTTCTTCAATACCCTAAAGAAACTGGCCCCATTATTATATGATTTTGATATTGAGATTATTGAAGCTCACCACAACCAGAAAAAGGACGCTCCATCAGGAACCGCCATGACTGCTTTTGAAGTAATAGCTGAAGAGCTTGGCCGTGACACTGATGAGGTTGGAGTTTACGGAAGACACGGTCTGGTCGGAAAAAGAACTCCTGAAGAAATCGGTGTTCATGCTATCCGTGGTGGAGACATTGTTGGAGACCACACTGTAATGTTTGTGGGAGATGGTGAAAGATTAGAGCTCAAACACCAGGCACATACAAGAGAAGTGTTTATTGCAGGTGTAATCAGAGCTATCAGATACATTCCAAATGCTGAAAAAGGTATTGTCAGCAGTATGAATGATGTTTTAGGATTAGAATAGGTGTTAAATATGGTAAATGTAGGAGTACTTGGCGCAACCGGAATGGTTGGTCAAAGATTTATTCAATTGCTTGAAAATCATCCAGATTTTAAAGTGACTGCACTTGCGGCTTCTTCCAGATCTGCAGGTAAAAGATATGAGGATGCTACAACCTGGTATATGAATAATGAGATGCCAGAGTCTGTAAAAGACATTGAAGTTATTGAAACTGATCCTAAGGCTATGGATGATGATGTGGATATTGTATTTTCATCACTTCCGGCTGATTTTGCACTCACTGTTGAAAAGGAATATGCTAAAGACTATGTTGTTGCAAGTAATGCCAGCGCACACAGGATGAAGAAAAACATCCCATTAGTGATTCCTGAAGTCAATCCTGAATGTTTAGACATGATAGATGCTCAGCAAAAGGAAAATAATTGGGATGGATTCATTGTAACCAATCCAAACTGTTCAACAATTGCTCTTGCCTTAACATTAAAACCTATTGTTGATAATTTTGATGTTAAATCAGTTAGAGTGTCAACCATGCAGGCTGTATCCGGTGCAGGTTATAACGGCGTTCCATCTATGGCTATTGTTGATAATCTTGTTCCTTACATTGGTGGGGAAGAAGAAAAAATGGAAAGCGAATCATTATATCTGTTGGGTAAATATGATGGCAATGATGTAATCAATGCAGATTTCAAATTAAGCGCATCATGTCATAGGGTGCCTGTTATTGATGGTCATACTGAAGCGGTATTTATTGAATTGGCAGATAATTTTGACATTGAGGATGTGGCCGATAAAATGTCAAACTTTAAAGGTTTGCCACAAGAATTAAATTTATTCTCAGCTCCTGAAAATCCGGTCATTGTTAAAGAAGAATCAGACAGACCACAACCAAGAATGGACAGAAATGCAAGTAATGGTATGGCTGTAACCGTTGGTAGGCTCAGAAAAGATGCAGCATTTGACAACAGTTTCAAATATGTATTAGTTGGTCACAACACCATTCGTGGAGCAGCTGGAGCATCAATATTGAATGCTGAATTGATAAATGATAAAATACTCTAATTTTATCCATTTATTTTTTTTATTTTTTTTAATTTTCACTGATTTTTCGTTTTGTTTTCTATTTGTTTTTTGTTTTATTTTTTAGTTAGTTTAAGGGTTTAATTTAAATAGTATAAAAGAAATATTTTATATCAAGGAATTATATTGTACAATATATCGGAGTTTTCAAATTCATTAATAATTAATAATTTGAAATCGATATTGGGATAAAATTTTAACTAAGGGATAGAATGGAAATAGGAATTGATGCTGAAAAAGATACTCTACAATCTTTAATTCGGTCTTGCCTATTAGAGCTTAATCAGTTAAAATATGAATTAACTGAGCTTGAAGTGGAACGAGCAAATGATACCACTCCACAAAGGATAAAAGAACTCGAAAAAGACATTGTAGATAAGGAAAAAGAAGTTTCTGTTATTAAATTCAAAGCTGAAGACGAAATAAATCTTTTGAAAAAACAGATGGACGAAAAGGATATTCTAATCAAAAATCAGGAAGACAGGATTTATGAACTTGATTATGTAAACAATTCTCTTGATGAGATTAAGGAATATTTTGCAGAACAACTCCGTGAGTATAAGAAAAAAGAGTTGTCTGATGTAAATGAAAGATTGAATGAGTCTTACAGAAGCATTGCAGAAAAAGAAGCCCAAATTAATACTCTTTCTAGAACTATTGATGAATATAAAATCAAAGTGATCAAATTAGAAAATGATGTGGAATCCCAGGCTCAAATTTTAGAGCTTGAAAAACAGATTGAGCTTAAGGATAATGAGATTCGCATTAAAGAAAGTGAAATTGATCAGATTAATAATGAGTTAAATATTTTAAAACAGCAAACAATTCCTAAAGATGAGTATATATCCCTTCAAACTCAATTCGAATCTGAGCTCAATGCGATGAATACTGAAATCGATAATTTGAGACAGGACACTATCCCTAAAGAGGATTATGATGATTTGCAATCCAAATTCGATTCCGAAATCAAAACATTGGACGGCCAAATCGTTAATCTGCAGGAAAATACAGTTCCTAAAGAAGATTACATTTCCCTTAAAACCAGATTTGACACTGAACTCGATGCAAGGGACAGTGAAATCAAATATCTAAGGGAAAGATCAATTCCTAAGGAAGATTATGTAAATCTTCAAAATCAATTGCAAACCGAGCTTAATGCCCGTGAAAGTGAACTTCGTTATCTGAAGGAACAGACAGTTTCACGTGAAGATTACTTGAGACTTCAAAATGAGCTTCAAAGAAAAGATGATAAGATTAAAAGATTAGAAGAAATCAATGCTTTCTTCAATGAATTGCAAGAAGAGCAGGAAGCTTATGAGACTCAAGAAAGCACTCCACCTTTCAGACTGGAGAAAAAACAGGGTAGATAATTCTACCTAAATTATTTTTTTATCTTTTTAATTATTTGTGTGTTCACATCTATCTATCCCAATAACATTCCTAAATATTATAGATGACATTTCATTTAGTTGATTTTGCAATTAATAATTCTATATGTTGACAGGTAACTTTCAATATAATTGTCCCTGATTTCTATATTTCTGACATATATTTTCATCGCATTTTACGTTTGAATCTTTTTCTTACTTGAATTTACTTTATACCGTAAAGTATTTATATAACCTCAAACTCATGTATTAAGTAGAAAGGTTTTGTCAACACTATAAACTTATTTTACTCATGTTGATATTATAAACTGATCTATTTATTTAAAAATTAAAAAAAGGTGATTATTTATGGCACAAGGACAACCAATTTTTATTTTACCTGAAGGTACTAACAGGTCTGTCGGTAGAGATGCACAAAGAAATAACATTTTAGCTGGTAAAGTATTAGCTGAAACCGTTAGAACTACTTTAGGTCCTAAAGGAATGGACAAAATGTTAGTTGACGGACTTGGCGACATCGTAGTAACCAACGACGGTGTAACTATCTTAAAAGAAATGGATATTGAACATCCAGCAGCAAAAATGCTCGTAGAAGTAGCAAAAACCCAAGAAGACGAAGTCGGTGACGGAACTACTACTGCAGTAATCATTGCTGGTGAATTATTGAAAAAATCCGAAGGATTATTAGATTCTGACATTCACCCAACTATCATTGCTATGGGATACAGAAAAGCAGCAGAAAAAGCACAAGAAATCTTAGACCAAATCGCAATCGACGATATCGATTCCGAAATTTTACTCAAAGTAGCTATGACCGCTATGACAGGTAAAGGAACCGAAGCTGCACGTGAACCATTAGCAAAATTAATCGTAGAAGCTGTAGAAGCTGTAGCAGAAGAAGACGGCACAGTTGACACTGACAACATCAAAATCGAGAAAAAAGACGGCGCTGTTGTTGAAGAATCCAACTTAGTTGAAGGTGTAATCATTGACAAAGAAAGAGTACACCCAGGCATGCCATCTGAAATCAAAGACGCAAAAATCGTATTAGTCAACACTCCATTAGAAGTTAAAGAAACCGAAATGGACGCTGAAATCACAATTACCGATCCTGCTCAAATGCAAGCTTTCATCGAACAAGAAGAAAAAATGGTCAAAGACATGGTCAACAAAATCGTTGATGCTGGAGCAAACGTTGTATTCGCACAAAAAGGTATCGATGACTTAGCACAACACTACTTATCCAAAGCAGGTGTTTTAGCAGTAAGAAGAGTTAAAAAATCAGACATCGAAAAATTATCCAGAGCAACCGGCGCTAGCGTCATCACCAACTTAGATGACTTAACCGCTGACGACTTAGGTATTGCTGGAACCGTAGAAGAAAGAAAAATCTCCGGTGAAGAAATGATCTTCGTAGAAGAATGTTCCGGTGCAAAATCCGTAACCTTATTCGTAAGAGGAAGTACCAAACACATCGTTGACGAAATCGTAAGAGCAATCGAAGACGCAATCGGCGTAGTAGCAGCTACCGTAGAAGACGACAAAGTTGTTGCTGGTGGAGGAGCTCCTGAAATCGCAATGGCTAAAAAACTCAAAGACTATGCAGAATCCATTTCCGGAAGAGAACAATTAGCTGTAAACGCATTTGCAGAAGCTTTAGAAATCGTACCAAAAACCTTAGCTGAAAACGCAGGTTTAGACAGCATCGACTCCTTAGTGGACTTAAGAGCAGCACAAGAAGACTCATTCTACATGGGATTAGATGTATTCACTGGTGAAGTAGCAGACATGAAAGAAGCTGGCGTAATTGAACCAAAACGTGTCAAAAAACAAGCTATCCAATCTGCTTCCGAAGCAGCTGAAATGATTTTAAGAATCGATGATGTAATTGCATCCACAAGAGGCCCAGAAGACATGGGTATGGACCCATCCATGGCTGGCGGAATGCCTCCAATGATGTAAATTTAAAGAAATTTTTTAATTTCTTTTCTTTTTTTTATTTTTATGAAAGACAGACTATTTTTCCAATCATCAGTCAATGATGAAATATATTACTTAAAAGACACTATTTTTGTTAAATTTAATGTTAAGCGTAATGGAATTTCCACCTCTAAGCTAAATGGAGGATTTTCAAACAACTTCAAAAGCGTTTTCAATCATCATTTATCCCAAGAGAATATTGATTATTTGGAAAACCATGACGTTAGTGATTATATGATTCAGCATTGCGAGTCATTAAATATTGATTCCAATTATTCAACAGGTTTAACCACTCTCGCCAGAATGAAAAACGTAAGCATTGCAACAAAATCGTTCAAAAATATTGAAGTTGTTGCATTGACTACCGCCGGTGTCAGGACAAATGCAGTAAGGGCGGGTGATCCTGCAGCATATTATGAGGAAAACGGCAGGTTCGGCACAATAAATACGATAATTTTAATCAATGCCCATTTGGAATATGAAACATTGCTTGAAGCATTCATGACTGCAACCGAAGCGAAAACAGTTGCATTAAATGATTTGAAGATTCCATCACAATACTCTAACGGATATGCGACTGGAACCGGAACCGACGGTTTGTGCATATTTTCCAATCTGGAATCTGGCAATAATCTGACAAATGCCGGAAAGCACTCCAAATTAGGGGAGCTGATTGCAAGTGCTGTTTGTGAATCCATTAAAAAGGCGGTTAAAAAACAGGTTTGGATATCTGAAAAATCACAATCAAATGTGTTGGTTAGACTAAATCGATATACCCTGGATATCAATGAGTTTTATGATAATATGGATTGCGACAAAGAGGAATTTGTCAGGATATTGCAAAAGGATATGAAAAAACAGGATAATGTGGCAATTACAACTTCCATTTTAAACTTGATTGATGAATTTGAAAATAATTTAATTGAAAAAGAGGATGCCTTTAATCTTGCATGCCTTATAAAAGAGAATTGCGAAAGCTATCCTGTAAGAAGTTTATTGGAATATTGGATTAACTATTTCATTAATTAACTAATCTCAATTATCTTCAATTCGCTATTTCTCCGTTTATCGAATATTTAATATTGAACAGATAATAGCATATATAAGTTTATAATAATATAAAATTATAAAATTAATATTGATACTGAATTAGAAAGTATAAATATTTTATAAAATATATATTAGAATATTCTGAGGAGGTGTAATTCTGGGTAACACATTGGATAAAAACAATTTCTTAAATTTTCAAGATGACCTTAAGTTTTTAATTAACTCTGAAATTCGTTTGAAAATTTTAGGATGTTTATATAACTCTTCGGCATCAATAAAAGAAATAGAGGAAAAAACAGGCTATAGCTATAGTTCCATACTGGATAATATTAATAAACTTGAACAAAGAAAATTTATTTTCAGTGTTGAAGACAAATTTTATTTATTCAATAAAACAAAGCTTAAATTAACTAATGTACTTTATTTTAACAAAGCATGTACCTTTTTAAAAGAAAAATCCGATTTTTTAAATTATTCTCTCATAGATATCAATATTGATACAATTAAAGATTTATCTGCATTTGATGGATCTAAACTAATCGAGTCCAATAATGTTGATTTATTTAAAGCTACTGAAATTTTTCAACGTTCATTGATGGGATTCAAATTTTTAAAAGGCATATTTCCTTATTTCCATCCAAAACATGACGATATTATAAGTTATTGGATTGATAATGATTGTACTGTTGAACTGATTCTTCCCGATGAGGTTTCTGAAGCCGTAAAAAATTTTATTAAGGATTATGTTCCTAAAAGTCCGAACATTAAAAATAAATTTGTCAAATTAAAGCCTAATGATTGCAATATTCAATTTGCATTCACAGTTTCTGACAAATGTTTGGTCTTAGCCTTTTATACTAAAAATGGCGAGTTCAATCAGAATGCGGTTATCACTTCCACCAGTCAGGAGGCTATAGAATTTGGATTGAAACTTTTTGATGAATATGAAAAATTATGCGGCGATTATGTTTCATTAGAAGATATTATTTATCCAAACGGCAGGGGTGATGATCATTAGTTCCAATTTTTTTGATGAAAACAGCAATTTGAATGATTTTAATTATTTAAAATTTATTCTTTCATCCGAAACAAGATTAAAATTATTGCTTAGTTTATATGAATCCAGTAAGACTATTAAAGAACTTGAATCAGAGTTCAATAGAAAATCAGGTAATATTTCCAGAGGGTTAAACGATTTGAAATCCTGTAAATTCATTACACGTTTGCCGAACAGGAAATATGCTGTTACCTCCATAGGTTTTTTATTTGCTAAGAATTTACAAAATATGTCATCTAATTTTGATAATATAGACAATCAGGAGAGGTTTTGGGAAGACCATGCCATTAAATCGATACCTACTCGTTTTTTAAAAGGCATTTCTTCCTTCAGCGGAGTTTCATCTGTAAAGTCCAGTATCACAGAATTCGCAAAGCCTATAAATGTGTATCTTGAAAATATAAAAAAATCTACAGATATCTGTATGATTTTGCCGGTATTTTCAAAAATTTTCATGGATTCAATATATGAAGCTTTAATCGATCACGAAGGGCATTTGGATTTACTGACTACTAAAACAATCTATGATTTAATTGTCAAATCAGATTCTGAAAACTATTTTAAAGCATTGGTTCGTGATAAAAAGATTGATTATTATATTGTTGAAGACATTTCAAATATCTTTTTCACTGTCTCAGACATTTTTGCATCAATATTCTTATTTTATGATGATTCTGTCTTTGATAATTCTGAAATGCTTTTAGTTGATGGAGAATCAGGTATTGAAGATGCATATAGATTCTATAATTCATATAAAAAGTATATTTTGAAATAATTTTTTTAATTTCATTCTTTATTTTTTTTTTATAATTTATTTTTTTTACGTTCTGAATTTAATTTTTCATCAATATTAATTTTTATCATCAACATGAAATTTTTACATCACCTTGAAATTCTGAAATTTAATTTTAATTTTTTAATTTTGTCTTCAATTTTCATAGGCCTTGTGAATTTTTAGCATTTTTTTTAAAATTTTTATTTTCAAATTAATTAAAATCATCTTAATAAAAAATTATCAAGAACCCTTAAAAATATTATTTAATCCATAATTATTTAGTAATACTGAAAATATGCCACCGTTAAGTAGTAACTTTTATATATGGGCCTTGTAAAATATTATAATAGAAAACATTTGTATTCTATTTAGTTATTTCTAAATTAACACGTTTTTAATCGTGTTATTTGAAGAAATAAGTGTTTAAATGAGTTATTTATAAACATTTTTTGTTTATTTTTCCTTGTTTTTTCACTTAAATTTTATATGAATGTTTTACTTAAAAGAGGTGAAAAAAATGGCAACTTTTAAAGGATTTGCAATGAAAAGACTCAATGAAATCGGATGGGTAGAAAAAGAAGTTCCTGAATGTGGACCATTAGACGCAATCATTAAACCAACTTGTGTATCTCCATGTACTTCAGATATTCACACTGTATGGGAAGGTGCTATCGGTGACAGAAGAGACATGATCTTAGGTCACGAAGCTGTTGGTGAAGTTGTTGAAGTAGGTAGCCACGTTACCAAATTCAAACCTGGTGACCGTGTAATTGTTCCTGCTATTACTCCTGACTGGGATGACGAAGCAGCACAAAGAGGATTCCCATCACAAACAACCGAACCTCTCGGTGGTTGGAAGTTCTCCAACTTCAAAGACGGTGTATTCGGTGAAAGATTCCATGTAAACATGGCAGACGCAAACCTAACATTCATCCCAGACGGATTATCCGACGAAGGCGCATGTATGTTAACCGACATGTGGTCTACCGGTATGATGGGTTCAGAAAACGCTGACATTCCATTAGGTGGATCCGTATTAGTTATCGGTATCGGTGCTGTAGGTCTTTCAGCTATTGCTGGTGCAAAATGTTTAGGTGCAGGAAGACTGTTCGCAGCAGGTACTCGTCCAATCTCCGTTGAAGTTGCTAAAAAATACGGCGCAACAGACATCATAAACTACAGAGAAGGACCTATCGACGAACAAGTAAGGGAATTAACCGACGGTGCTGGTGTAGACTCAGTTGTTATTGCAGGTGGTAACTTAGAAAACACATGGGCTGAAGCAATCAAATCTGCAAAAGCAGGAGGAACTGTATCCAACGTAAACTACTTAAGTGGTGCTGACAACGTATTAATCCCTCGTGTAGAATGGGGTTGCGGTATGTCCAACATCAACATTAAAAACGGATTATGTCCTGGTGGAGCAGTAAGAATGGAAAGACTTGCTGACTTAGCATTATGCGGCAGACAAGACCCAGAATTATTAGTTACCCACAAATTCAAAGGTCTTGAAAAAATCGAAGATGCTTTACTCTTGATGAAAGACAAACCTAAAGACTTAATCAAACCTGTAGTAATGTTAGATCTCGACTAGATACATTTTATGTAATGATTTTTAATCATTACATATATTTTCTTTTTTAAGGTGATATTATGAAAGTTGCAGTAATTGGCGGAACTGGTCCACAAGGACTTGGAATTGCAAAAAGATTTGCAATTGAAGGTGTTGAAGTAATTGTTGGATCACGTAAAGAAGAAAAAGCTTTAACCATTGTTGAAGAAACAATTGAAGAACTTAAAGACTATGATTTAAATATTGTAGGTATGGCCAACGAAGATGCGGCAAAAGCTGGAGATATATTAATTCTCACAGTACCTCTTGCAGCTCAAAAACCTACACTAGAAGGAATTAAAGAATTTTGTGCTGACAAAATTGTTCTTGATGCAACTGTTCCTCTTGAAACAGCTATTGGAGGAAAACCTTTCCGTTTCATTGATTTAATGGAAGGATCTGCTGCAGAAAGAACTGCTAAAATCCTTGAAGGAACCGGTGCAAAGGTAATTTGTGCATTCTGTAATATCAGTAACTCCCACTTATCCAATATTCCAAATGAAATAGACTGTGATTGTTTAATTGCAGGGGATGATAAGGAAGCTAAAGAAGTTGCAATTGAACTTATAGACAAACTTCCAGGTGTCCAAGCTATTGACTGTGGAATATTAGAAAAATCAAGAATAATCGAAAAAATCACTCCATTATTAATCGGATTGAATATTAAATACAGATCCCATTATGGTGGACTTAGAATTACTGGAATCCCACAGTTCGAGAAATAAGATTGAAAATTGAGTAATATTTTTAACTGCTCTATTTGTAAAATATAGTTATCTTAAAATATAATAGGTATTACTAATATATTTAATTTCAACTTCAGTTAAATATTTAGGAAATTATGTCCATTTTCATAATTTCTTAATATTTAATTGAGATTCCTTAATTATGAGGTGATTTTAATGATAATGGTTTTAGCTAAAGCAATTCCTAAAGATGAAGATGCATGTGCAAAAATTGTTGAATTTGCACAAGATTTAATTGAAAATACTAAAAAAGAAGAAGGAAACATAGATTATAATTTATATTCTAATACTGCAGATGGCACATTGTTATTTGTTGAACAATGGGAATCAAAAGAGATTTTAGGCACACATTTGCAAACTGATCATTTTATAAGATTTGGAGAAAATATTCAAGATTTAGTCTCTTCAGAACTCATCATTGATGTTTTTGATGCTGAGGCTACTGATCTTTAAATTTTCTTTTTTTCTTTTTTAAAAAATTAAAGACAATTTCACTCTGTTGAATTGAATTCAACAACATCTCCATTGTCTTTTACTATTTTTGCAATTGACTCTTCCGCTTTTGATAACTTGTTTTCACAGATTTTAACTAATTGCATAGCATTGTTAAACTCATCGATTGCATCGTCCAACGGCACGTCTCCGTTTTCTAATTTGGTCACGATTTCTTCTAATTTTTCTAAACTTTCTTCAAAACTTAAATTTTCCATTTATATCACCCTTGTATTTACAGTTCCGTCATCAAATTCAACATCAAGCTTGTCCCCAGACTTCACGTCTTTTGCTGAAGACACCACTTTTCCTTCTACTCTTGTTAATGTATAACCTCTTTTCAATGTCAAAAGAGGGTTAAGAACAGCTAGTTTATCAACGTTTCTCAGATATGGTTCTCTTTTCATTCTGATGATTTCATCAGGATTTTTCATAATATTCTTGTTTTCCAGTTCCAGCAATTTGTTTCGATTTTCTGCAATGATATTTTTAGATGAAAACTCTAATTTGGTAACCAGATTGTCCAATGTCATGGATTTAATTTCGTAAATGGATTCTGGATTTTTAAAAATCTGCTTTTCAGAAACATGTTTTAATTTGGTCCTGTTTTGCATAATCTTATCGTTAATGTCTTTGTTCAATCTATTTCTTAATTGCACAATTTTGAATTTAACGTCATTGACATCCGGAACGGCCATCACTGCAGCGCCTGTTGGTGTTGGAGCTCTTGCATCCGCCACAAAATCGGATATGGTAAAGTCAACTTCGTGACCTACTGCACTTATGACCGGTATTTTGCAGTCATAAATTGTCCTTGCCACTATCTCTTCGTTAAATGGCCATAAATCCTCTATGCTTCCCCCTCCACGACCGACAATCAATGTGTCAATGTCGAATTGCTGGGCATGTTTAATTTGCTGTACGATTTGAGGGGCAGCCTGTTCTCCCTGAACTAGTGTTGAAAAGATAAGGACTTCGCAATAAGGGTATCTTTTCTCGATTGTTGTTATGATATCCCGTATTGCAGCTCCTGTCTGTGAGGTAACAACTCCTATTTTTCCAGGGTATTCTGGAATTTCCTTTTTATGGGCGTCGTCAAACAGACCTTCTGCTTTAAGCTTTTTTTTCAGTTGTTCAAAGGCAACATGCAGATTTCCTATTCCGTCTTCGGTCATTGTTGATGCATATAACTGATATTTGCCGTCTCTTTCAAAAACTTCGATTTTACCTTTGATAATCACTTTCATACCATTTTCAGGCTGAAATTTGAGGCTGTGCTTTCTTCCTTTAAACATCACTGCCGGAATTTGTGATTTCTCATCTTTCAATGTAAAATAGCTATGTCCGCTTGGATATGTTTTGAAATTAGATATTTCACCTTTAACATAAATAACTTTTAAATTCGGATCTTCTTTAAACTTTTTATTGAGATATGAATTAATTTCCGATACGCTGAAAGTTTTTTCTTCCATATATTCACCTTTAAACTAATTGTTATTATATTGTTACTATTTAATACAATTTTGCTTTTTCACATTATTTTTTAGAAAGAATTAATTAATATTAAAAACTATCTAATATTAAAAAGGTGTTTTTTATGAGAATAAGAGATGAATTATTTGGAAAAGAAGTTCTTGATGCGGATATTCAAATTGTCGGTAAAGTTTCTGATGTAATTTTAGATAAGGACACATATGAAATAACTGATTTGGTTCTTAAAAAGACAGGATTTTCTGAACAAATCAAGGCTAGTGAAAATCTAGTTCCAATGGAGCTTGTTAAAGTCATTGGGGATAAAATTTTACTTAAAGGCGAAGAGGATTTATAATGGTTTCAAAAGAGTATTTGATTGATTTATTAAAGGAAAATGAAGTATTTCTTGAAGGCGATTTTACTCTAGCTTCCGGAAAGAAAAGTAATTATTACGTTAACATGAAAAAGGCAATCACAGACCCTGAAATCTTATCCACAATTTCAAAGCTGATTACAGAAAAGATTTCTGGCGAAAATGTTGATAAAGTTGCTGGCCCTGCCTTGGGCGCAGTTCCAATCGCCACTGCAGTTTCTTTAGAATCTAAACTTCCTTTATTGATGATTCGTAAAGAGAAGAAAGGCTACGGAACATCCAAATTAATTGAAGGTGAACTGAACCAGGATGATAATGTTATTGTGGTTGAAGATGTTTCCACTACTGGTGGATCACTTTTAAAAGCAATAAACGCTATTCAGGATAATGGCGGTAAAGTAGTTAGGGCATTTGTTGTGGTTGACAGGCAGGAAGGCGCTATTGAAGAGTTTGAAAAAGCGGGCATAACCTTAGAGCCTTTAATCACTGTCAATGAATTTTTTGATTAGAAAATGATGAAAGTTAATTTCATCATTTATTTACATGATGAACAAAATGTGGAAGTTCATCAATAATCAAGCTTAATGCTGTTTTAACAGCATTTGGAGAACCGGGCATGGAAAATATTAGTGTCTTTTTGTAAACGCCGGCTGTTGCTCTTGAAAGAAGAGCTCCAGAACCTATTTCCTCAAAAGATTTATATCTAAAAAGTTCTCCAAACCCATCTATTTTTTTTTCGAAAAGTGATTCCACTGTTTCAACAGTGATGTCACGGATATCCAAACCGGTGCCTCCGGTTGTCAAAATAACATCAACGCCCTCGAAAATCATTTTTTCTATTGCATTAATCAATTCATCTTTTTCATCAGGAATTAAACTTTTAGACTTCAAAGTATATCTGGATTCGATTTCATCAGAGATTATCTTTCCTGACAAATCTAATTTTTCAGATTTTCTACTGTCGCTAAGAGTTATTATTCCGCATGAAATGTCAGAAGATGATTCGCTTTTGTGTTGTTCGGTAGTTTCACTTTTCATATAAATTCTCCATTGTTTGATAATTTATCTGTTTAATACATATTCTTTTAATATAGTATATTCATGACGAGCCTTATTAAATTTTTCAGTAGGATAGTAGAAGACACTTTTTTCGAATCTTTCTGCGGTAACGTAGTTGTGGTCACACATAATCTTAATGTGATAGTTTACGGTGTTGTAATCTAGTCCTAATTGTCTTGCTATCTGGTTTTTGTTATATGGTTTTTGAAGTATCAAATCTAATATGAGAATGCTTGTTTTTCCTCCTTCTCTTCCAACTAAAAAGTTCAAAAGTTCCTTATCTTTTATTTCAAGCAGATTCCAACTTGCTAATGTCTTCTGTAAACTTGCCATCTAACCTCCTCCATTATTTTTATATGCTTTTTTCGAGAGTTTTTGCCCATTTGATTGCATTTTTGTCTTTTGCAGTCAATAGCTGCGAATCATCATAGTGACCGTCCTTAAAGAATAGGGTTAGTGACATAAATTCTTCGCTGTATGTCAAAAAGACTTTCAATTTCCTTTCGACGCATTTAATTTTCACTTTTTTATTGCCGATCAGTTCTTTTTTGAGCAGTTCATTTTCTTCAATTGAATTTAAGATTTCTTCACTAACCACCAGTTCCAATTCTTTCAGTTTTTTGCCGTTCAATAGTTTTATCAGATGTTTGAAGTGGTTTTCCGAATAAATTGGAAGTATTATTTTCAATTTCTTTGCTTTAGAAATTAATTTGATGTATGTGTTAAATGCGTTTGATAGGTCGCTTGTTGTTGATGCGACATATTCTGCATTTTTTAAAAGATAAATGTCCTTCAATAGGTCATCAGGAATTCCATCCAAATCATGGCTGTTCCAGAATTGCTTATTTTTTTTGATTGAGTACCAATTCTCAATAAGTTTTACCATATTGGTTGTTAATAGGAATCCATTAGATGTGAGTTCATAATATTTCTGGACTTTTCTGATTAGGTTTATTGTTTCCAATTCTTTCAATCCATGCAGGATTGTTGCTGAAGGCTTTTTCAATTCCTTCCTTAATTCATCCAAGTTTTTAGGCCCGTCATAAATCGCCAGGAGTAATTTTGACCTCATTCCTGAAGTCAATATGTATTTGATTCCGCTGAACTCTTTAGTCAATTCCTTTTTTGATTCCGCTGTGTTCATTCTTTCACCTGTTTTTTGACATGGTTGAATAATTCTTCGGCCCAGTTGCAGGATTGTTCGTCGTCAGATACCAAAACACGGTTCTGATCAAAACTGCCGTCATTTTTGAATAGTCCCAGGCTCATGCTGCCGTCACATATTGTCAGATACAGATTCAACTTATTCTTGAAGCTGTAGACCTTTAACTTCTTGTTTCTGATTGCTTTTCTTCTGATTGTGCTGTTGACACGAAACATCAGTTCCTTGAATATGGTTTCAGGCACAATTAATTCAACTGTTCCGTTATTTTCCAAAACGCCTTCAATCAGGTTGGGATATTCAGGATGAATATATGGAAATATCGCCTTCACATTTCTTGAATCCATAATTTGACTTTTGATAGTGTTGTGGGTCTTGTATATGTCAATCGGTGTTGTTTCAATCAGTTTTGAATCTCTTAAATCTGTGATTCTCTTGATTGATGTTATGCTTAGCTGATTTAAATCATGCTTGCTCCAAAATGCATCATAGTTGTTTACCAGTTCGACGCTGTTTTTGAAGTCCATCAATGTTTTAAAATAGACCTGGGTCATTGGATTGATGTGATATTTATTTTCAACCTTTGTAATGTAGTTGTGGCTTTGCAATTTGTGAATATTGCTTGAAACAGAGCTATATGCTATATCAGTTTTTTTAACAATGCCCCGAACATTATTAGGATTTTTATCCAATTCACTTAGAATTTTTAGTCTTATTTCAGATTTTGCAAGAAATTTAATATCATTGTCAATGTTGTTTGAGATACTCATATTTTGATCCTCCAAGAGTCACTTTTCAGAAATTTTTTTCTTAAAATTTCTTGTTAATTTTAGTTTACTTGTTAGAATTTAAATAACTTTTTCAAAATATGTTCTAAATTTCTTCAAATTCTATTTAAAAGATTTTCCAATCTTTTTAAGACTTTATAGTAAATTTATTCAGTACTTGTTGTGAAGTTGTTCCAACTTTATTCACAACTTGTTCCAAATTTATTCCAAATCTATTCAAAACTTATTCACAGTCCCATTTTTTAAGGGCATATTTTTGAGATAGTTAAGTTTTATAAATTTATAAATTCAAATATAACTTCATGGAAACTACTTATGTGCTGGATGCATCCGCTTTTATTAACGGCTTTAAAATTGTTTCCGACAACAATTTTACGGTTCCGGAAATCACATCTGAAATAAAGGATTTCAAATCTAAATTGGCGTTTGACATGGCCCTTGAAGAGGGCAGTCTATGTATACAAGATGTGCCTTCCAAATACATATCAAGTGTCAATGATATTATATCTGATTCAGGTGATATTTTAAGGTTATCCACCCCTGATAAAAAATTAATATCACTTGCATATATGCTGCGTGAAATGGGGCATGACGTCAAGGTGATTAGCGATGACTATACAATTCAGAATACCTTGAAAATCATGGATATTCCATATTCTGGTGTAATTACAGAAGGCATCAAGGGAATATATAACTGGAAAAAAGTCTGTGAAGGGTGTAAAAAGGAATATGATGAGGATTATCCATTTGATGACTGTGAAATATGCGGGTCTCGCATATTTAAAAAAAGAATAAAGGTGAACAAATGAGAATTGGTGTTGTGGTTCATGGCCCTAATATAATTGATTCAGGATATGCCTTGCGATTGATTGAACTGCTCAAAACATACGGTGACGTTTCTGCAAGGTTAGGGGGGACAATGGGTCGCACTGCAGTAATCGATGCCAATCTGGAAAACGTTATTGATATTTCCCGTAAATTGGTTCCCAGCGATTCCTTAAAGCTGTTTTATGATGAACGGGTTGATGTGATATTTTTACTGAATTATGGAAAATCCGATGTGACCGGACAAGTTTTCGGATATAAGGTTTATAATCATTTTGTCGATAAGATTGAGGATAATGATGTTCCTGTGATTCAAATTGAGCGTCCTGGTGAAAGTGACGGCAGCATAATTGCCTGGAACAATGATATTGAACTCGTTCAGGAATTGTCCCAGAAATTGGGACTGGACATTGTAACTCCTGAGGATATCTATGACAATCACATTAGGCAGGACGATGTTGGAGTAAATCAAAGGATTGTCCATGGCGTAAGCCCAGGTGAGAATATAATGGTCAACAGTGTCGTAATAGGAAAGACAAACTCTGATAGGCTGATACTGATAGCCAAGGACAATCACATTGTTGATATTGTCGGAGGGGAACTTAAAAGTCATGGATTGGAAAAGCTTGGGGAGGTTGACCTGGAGAGCGCAATCATAAAAACCGGTCTTTTAAGACATGCCAAAGTCACTCCGAGAGTCATTTCAAATGATAAACCTGAGGAGTTCATAGTTACTTTTCTTGACCATGCGGGTGAGGATGTCTATAAGTTTAGAAATTCCAGTCTTGTTATAACAGTTGGGGATGACACCACATTGATATCTTCGGACATTCTGTACAGATTTGATATACCTGTAATTGGAATAACTGATGGGGATTTGGACAAGGTCGTGGAAGATGGATTTAAGGTCAAGAATTCTATAATCTTTGAGGTTGAAAGTGGTTTTGATGACATCATCGGCCAAGATATTAAAAAGGAAATCTTCGGCGGCAAACGGGAATCACATGACTTTGGAAATATTGATGATGTTGAAGCAAAAATTGAAGAAATTATAAAAAATATTAATTGTAAATATAAAATTAATTATATCGAATAAAACTGGGATGTGTAAAATTGGATTTTAATAATCTTGTTCGAGAAATTCAGGAATTTAAGGGAGTTACTCGTAAAGGCTCAATAGATAATGTCATATCTCTTTTGAAGGAATCATACAACGTTTCTGGAGATGTTGTGATAGATATTGGAGATGACGCTTCAGCTATTGACATCGGAAATGATCAGGTGATGCTTATCGCCGCAGATGGAATCTGGGGAGACATTATGAATGTAAACCCTTACTGGGCGGGGTATTGTTCTGTGCTTGTAAATGTAAATGATATTGCTGCAATGGGAGGAAAACCTCTCGCAATGGTCAACATAATGTCAATAAGCAATGATGATATTTATGAGGATTTATTGAAGGGAATCAAAGACGGATGCTTGAAGTTTGGAGTTCCTATGGTTGGAGGACACCTGCATCCCGATGGGGAAGTCGATTCCCTTGGTGTCGCAATTGTTGGCATTGCAAAAAAGGATAAGATTATAACAAGCTTTGGGGCGGAAGTTGGAGACAAGGTGATTGTTGCGATTGACCTTGACGGCAAGCCTCATGAAATGTTCAGCCTGAATTGGGACACTACATACGACAAGGATGCAAAAATAGTTCAGGACCAGATTACTGCTGTACAATACCTGGCTGAAAACGATTATATCAAATCCGGAAAGGACATTTCAAATCCTGGAATACTTGGAACATTGGAAATGCTACTTGAAACTTCCAGAAAAGGAGCTGTAGTCAATCTGGAGGACATTCCAAGAAATGAGAGCGTGGAATGGGTTGACTGGCTCAGGTCATATCCGGGTTCAGGTTTTGTATTCACCGCTTCCGAGGAGTACTGCGAATACATTAAGGATTATCTGTCAAGATTCTCGATTGCTGCGGAAGTGGTCGGTGAGGTGACCGATTCCAATTGCCTTTATTTGAATTATGATGGCCAGCAGGCCGAAGTGTTTAATCAGGAAAGGAATCCTGTATTCATATTCAGATGAGGTGATGTTATGGACGTAGGAAAGATTATTTCAAATTCTTTTAAGTATCCTTTTAGAAACCTTGCCAAATTGCCCCTTCTTTTTCTTCTGTTCATCGCAGTGTCTATCGTTCCAATTGGAATGGCGTTGAATAATGATTATATGGTGTATTTTGGAGTATTTGCATTTTTTATATTCATCCTGATTGTGCCGGGTTATTTATTGTCCATTGTTAAAACCGGATCAAGGGAGTCTTCAATGCTTCCTTCCTTTAATTTGGTCAATAACATTTATGATTCAGTCAGGGTATTATTCCTGAGAATCGTTTATATGATTGTTCCGGCTATCGTATTTTTCATTGTTCTGACTACATTGGGTCCCGCAAGTGTGGATTTGCTTCGTAACTTGCAGGTTCATACCTTTTTGGCGACAGTCGGTTTGATAATTCTTTTGATTGTAATCACATATGTCATATTTGAGTTTCTACTGTTTTTTGCAAAGGCAAGAATGGCTTACCTAAACAGTTTGCCTGAAGCTTTAAAAATTAATAAGGTCGTAGGAGACATTAGAAACATAGGCATAGCCAACATAATCAAATGGGCAATAGTCATGCTGGTATTGATGATTGTAATTTCATTTGTCACATCATTTGTGCTGTCCATCCCATATGTCGGATTTTTAATCTATATAGGTATTGTAATACCATTGATTGAAAGTATCGGAAACTACTCATTGGGTTTACTGTATTCCAATATTGCTCAAAATTATGATGATTTGGATAGGCTGGAAATGGAAATCAAACAATTAAGATATTAAATTAGGGATTGCAACGCTTACAAGGCTGATATCCCTGATTAATTGCATCATCTCTGCTTGAAAAGAACACTTTGTTTCCTTCAGACATTTTGCTCACGCTATTGCAGCTTGCTTCATGGAATTTTCCTGAATTTGCATTTCCGACATAGCTGGCGGAATCGGATGAGCTTGTAGATTCGCTGCTTGTTGGATGGGAACTTGATGAAGATGAGCTGTGTGACTCTGATACATGTGTATCGCTGTTTGCCCAGTCATATGGATAAAATTCGCTTGGAGGCATATACATGATTTCGGCGAGACCCTCTTTTAGGAGCATTTCATTAACGTTTTTTCCACCAACGATAACGACTCCTAATGTACGGCCGTAACGGTCGGTGTGTTTTGAATCATCAATGTCGATGCCCACTTCCTTATTCAGACATAGTTTTTGAACAAAGTTTTTTGATGTAATATATCCTTCAACGCCTCTCTCAGGAGTGTTCACTCCTACAAAACGTACCTTTTCACCATTGTCCAAATATATGGTGTCTCCATCAACCACATGTGTGCAGACTGCACGTTCCTCAACGCTGCAGCTTGTGTCCTCATATTTATTTAGGATATCTGATGCGGACAAATCATGGTACTTGGAACTTGGAACGCTGTGTGAAAATCCTGTTCTTGTGTATGCACTGGCAATTGATATCGCTCCTGCGAGGATAATCAGGATGATCAGTAAAGAAAAGATATGTTTTTTATTTATCTGCATAAATTTTCCCTCCATTAATATAATTGTTATAACTTTGTGTTAATATAATTTTCCAAATTCAAATAAATAATTATTTTATATTAAAACATCAAATATATATAATATTAAAAATTCTTATTGGAGATTGTATGTTAATTAAAATTAATGGAGAAGAAGTTGAAGTGGCAGACGGTTCATCAATTCAAGATGTAATCGCTGAAACTAATGCTCCTTATACTCCAGGAAGTATTATTTGCTTAATAAAAGGTAAAAAGGAACTTGAAAAGAATATTAGCAAGTATAAAATTAAAACAAACAAGGGTTCAATAATAATTCAGTTAGACGAGTCAGAGGAGGCAAAACCTCTTATTGATGTTTGGAAGAATCAATATGAGGAATTTGTTGATTTGGATATTCGATGGTCCACTCCAACTGAAGTGGCTGTCGGACCTATCGTAACTGATTTGGAACCTACTTCTGATGAACATAAATATTTTGAAGGAGATGTTGTTTTAAGTTTATCTAGTTTTAGTAATGAGTCTACTCATTTAATAATGCTTAAGGAAAACACTACAAATGTCTATAGTGTGCCTCCATATAACAAAGGTATTTTTGCCCGTATTATTGGTGGTAAAAAAACATTGGACAATTTGACAGACGATGATAAGATAACAGGCATTGAGCCAATCATCGAAAGAAGCACAACAACAGACAGTGCTTCAGTTTCCGATTTAAGCACAGTTTTACAAGAGGGCAATGAATTATTTACTTATATTTCATTCGAAATCGATGAGGACTCACCGATTTGTGTAGAACATTTATTTTCACTTATTAAAGATGGTAGAATTAAGGTTTCTTATGATAGCGAATCATTTATAGGTTTTTATGACCTGGCGGGAATAATCAAACCTAAAGAGGATACTACCTTGAGGAATAGGGGAACAATAACTGTTAGAAATAACGGTGTAGGTGTAGGAAAATTATATATCTATCGTGAAAACAGAGTTTTAACTCCAAATCATACTACTGTCGGCCATATTGTAAATGGTATGGAAATCATTGACATTGCAAAGGAAAATGATTTCATTACAGTCAAATCCGAGCAGCAAAGATTGATGCTATTGAATAAGACTCAAAAAGAAGCTACAGAAATGCTGTCTGCTGTTGGTGTTGAACACATGATAGATGGTTTGGTCGATGATGATGCAATAATTGTCGAACAGACTCCAAAACATACAATTGATATCCTAAAAGAGGGTCAGGTAATAACTAAGGCAGTTAACAAAGAAGACTTATGCACTATCAAATTTGTAGATAATGCTCCAAGGTCTGTAAAGTACTTCAAATTCCTGTCTGGACTTTTAGAAAATCCTGTTGGTAAAATCAAAGTTCACTTTGCGGTACCTGGAATGCATATTGTTATCTTTGAAGGGGATAAAAAATTGGCTAAAGGTTTAATTCCTGAAAATAACCCAGTAGATAAGGTAATCAGGGGCCAAATAGGTATTACAAACATGGCTTCAAAAAGTGCCGGTTTGATTGGTATTAGATTTGAGGACAATTTAGAATTTGGTCCGACTGCAGAAAGCTTTGAGGCAACAAATATAATTGGAGACATCACATCTGATTATGATCATCTTGAAAAATTAAAAGAGGGAGTGGAAGTTTATGTCACAGAATCTGACAATGAGTCCTGATTTAGGTACAGAAGATTGGGATCCGGATGTAATTACTCGTATGATTTTTATTGGGCCGGGAGCTCATGTAAGTGAACAGGAAATTGTCACTGAGTTTCACATGCTTGGATTGCCGCTTACAATAAAGAATACTTGTTATGGATCTATGATTAGTGGAAAAAGTGCAGATGTTTATAAGGCGATTGAGGAAATAAGAAAGCTTGATCCAAACCACATTTTCACAAAAGAAAGAGGATTTGCTCCAGGTGACCCTAGACGTTGCAGAGGTCACCGATTCGGTCCACGAGAAGGTTTCCATCAAATGGAAAAAGAGTACAGAATACTTGGTTTTGTTGCAAATGCGTTGGAAGAGCGCAAAGATGTAGAAATTGAAGAGAAAAAACCAGTTAGCGTTGATGAATTTAAAAGAATCATGAATGATTGTTTAGATAAAGAAGAATAGGTGAAAATATGGTTAAAATCGCTGTTTATCCACCAAACTCATTAATTCTGGCAGATTTGCTAGAAAGAAAAGGTCATACTCCTTTAGTTTTACAAAAACAAATTAGGCAAAAAATAAAAGACCCGGAGATTGATTCTCCTCCAATGAATATTACAGAAGACGACCCAATTCAAGGACTTAAATATGCTGCAATTGAAGTTCCTTCAGGCGTTCGTGGAAGGATGGCAATTATTGGGCCACTTATAGATGAAGCGGAGGCCGCAATTGTTGTAGATGGAGCTCCATATGGATTCGGTTGTATTGGTTGTGCAAGAACCAATGAATTATCAATATTTTTACTTAGGAATAAGGGAATTCCTGTTTTAGAATTAAATTATCCTACAAATCAAGATGAAACCTATGCAATGGTAAATCAAATCAACGATTTTGTGGATTCACTTGAAGAAACTGCTAAGGAGGAAGAATAATATGGTTAAAATTGCATTAGTTTCATGCGGAACAGAATACAGTGGAATTCAAAAGGAAATTGAAAAGGCGGCAAATAAGTTTGGCGCTGAAATTGTTCTTCCTGAAATCGATTTGGATTATATTGACGAGTCTTATGAAAAATTCGGTTTTTCAGCTCAAAGTTCAAGTTTAAAATTGATGATTGCAAGAGCCATGGCTATTGTAGAAGGTAGATCAAGACCTGATGCGGTATTTATTGCAACTTGTTTCAGGTGTGCCGAAGCGGCATTGGTAAGAAATGAGGTAAGAAGGTTTATACAAAATAACACTCGTATTCCGGTTGTTACCTATTCATTCACTGAAAGGACAAAAGCTGACGAACTGTTTATTCGTATGGAAGCATTAGCTACTACCGTAACTCGTAGAAGCATTCTTGCCCGTGAAAAACAAGAAGGCCTTACTCTTGGACTTGACTCAGGTTCAACCACTACAAAAGCGGTGCTTATGGAAAACAATCAAGTTATTGGAACCGGTTGGACTGCCACAAAAGACATTATCGAATCTGCAAAAACTGCTGCTGCAGAAGCTTTCGGTCAAACTGATTACGACTGGGATGACTTAGACGGTATTGGAACTACCGGTTATGGTAGATTCACAATGGGTCAGGAATTTAAAGCGGAACTTATTCAGGAAGAATTGTCCGTTAATGCAAAAGGTGCAGTGTATCTGGCAGATTGTCAAAAAGGTGAAGCAACCGTTTTGGATATTGGTGGTATGGATAACAAGGTAATCACTGTTAATAACGGTATTCCGGATAACTTTACCATGGGTGGTATCTGTGCCGGTGCATCAGGAAGATTCCTGGACATGACTTCCCGTAGGTTGGATGTTGACATTACCGAACTGGGTCCATTGGCAGTTCAGGGAGATTGGAGAAAGGCAATGTTGAACTCCTACTGTATCGTATTCGGTATTCAAGACCTTGTTACCACACTTGCTGCAGGAGGTTCCAAAGCTGATGTTGCAGCTGCTGCATGTCACTCCGTTTCTGAACAAGTTTATGAACAACAACTTCAGGAAATTGACATTCGTAACCATTGATTCAGGTAGGTGGAACAAGTTTGATTTCAGGTCTTGTTGAGGCTGTAAGTGAAACCTTAGGTGGAATCGAAGTAATTGTTCCTGAATACTCTCAACATATTGGTGCTGTTGGAGCGGCTCTTTTAGTATCTGGAATGGGACACAGACAAGATGATAAATAATATTTAAAGGGTGGATTTGATGTTAGTTGAATGCTATGATGAGCGTGGAGCTGAAGTTTATGAAATCATCATAAAACAGATCTTTCAAGATTTGGTTTTAGGTGCTTCTGTTGATGATTTAAAGGCTTATGTTAATCCTGATGACCCTGTATTTGTCTTAGCTATTAAAATGAGAAAAACTTCAAATGTCATTAGATTTGAGGATGTTGCTAATTTAACTTATGATAAAGCTAACGATAAGACCATGATTTTGGTTGACAATGAAAATTATCTTCCAAATATTTTGAAAATCTTATGGATGCAATTTTCAAGGGATGAAATCTACCAGCCCAACAGATACCAGCTTGAGATTAAGGGAGATTACACTGACTTAAGTTCCGTTGTTGTTGATGACCCTCATTCTAATTTACAAAGACGTATTTATGATGCAGTCTTTAGAATATTGCCTGAAGGCTTTAAAAACATTAAAGATTTGTCTTCTGAAAATATTGTTGCAGTTGTAGCTACTGATGAGTTAATCAAGGATGAATGGCTTGAAAAATGCCATGAATTTATTGATGAATTAAATAATGGCATGTAGAAAGCTTTATATATTTGTTCGTATCAATACTAATTAACAGATGTTATATTTATGGAGTTGTGGTATTATGAATGAACATAACGGTTCAAGATTTGCACATATAACAAGGGCACATCCATGTTTTAATGAAAAAATGCACGATAAAGTCGGAAGAGCACATGTACCGGTAGCACCTAAATGCAATATCTTTTGTAATTTCTGTACAAGAGATATTAACAATGAAGAAGACAGACCTGGTGTTGCAGGATGTATAATGAAGCCTGATGATGCAATTACTCATATTAATGATGTTACTGCAGAGGGTCCTATTGCGGTTGTTGGAGTTGCAGGACCTGGAGATTCACTTGCAAATGAAGAAACATTTGAATTCTTTGAAAAATTAGCAGAAGAACAGCCTGATTTAATAAAATGCATGAGTACAAATGGACTTCTGCTTCCAAAATATGCAGACAGATTAGCTGAACTCGGTGTGAATTCCGTAACAGTTACAATTAATGCAGTTGATCCTGAAATTGCAGAGAAAATTTATTCATTCATCAAATATGAAGGTAAAGTTTACAAGGGTCGTGAAGCTGTTGAGATTTTAATCAAAAATCAATTGGAAGGTGTTGAAAAGGCAGCTGCTAACGGATTGGTTGTTAAAGTTAATTCAGTTTTAATTCCAACAGTCAATGATGAGCACATTGTTGAAATCGCTCGTGAAGTCGAAAAACGAGGTGCTGCTTTGATGAATGTTTTACCTTTAATTCCTTTAGGTAAAATGAAAGACCTTGAAAGGCCTGACTGTATGATGATGGAATCTGTCAGGGAACAAGTTGAAGAGATTATACCTGTATTCAGGGCATGTACTCAATGCAGAGCTGATGCTTACGGAATACCTGGTAAGAAAAGCGAAGATCATCATTTAGGAATGACTCCTCAAAGTCATTACTAAATTTTTTACTTTTTTTTATTTGCTTGGTAAACATTTGTTTCGAATGAAAATGTTTGCATTTCTATTTTTTAAATATTTTAAAATCCTATCTTTTTTAAAAAATTATTGTGTGATTCGCCATAAAGATGATTCTTTCAAAACAAATAAATTATATAAAAATCATAAATATCCATATCTCAATAATTTGATAAGATTATTTTTTCTTATTTTGCTTGTATTATTATAAATTAAATTCTAAGGTGAAATAAATTGAATATTAATAATGGTGATAAACTTAAAGATAATATGGGAAAAGCCTTGTTTATTCTTAGTCTATTTGTATTGGGGCTATTGATATTTTTAATCATTCAAAAGCCTTTTTTACACATTGACGAATGGTTTACTCAAGGTGTTTTGAATATTTCCTTTAAAGAAATGGTTCATTTAACCGCTAAGGATGTGCATCCCCCATTATACTATGCCATTGCTTTGATGCCGGTGTATCTGTTTAAATGGCTTCATATTCCATTTGACATGATTACCTTAATGAAGATGGTGTCTGTAGTTCCATATGTTATTATATTTGTGATATCCCTAACCAAAATCAGAAAGGATTATGGATGGTTAGTTGGAGGGTTATTTGCATTTACACTTTTGACTATGGCTGACTTTTTCACAATGTTTTCAATTGCAAGAATGTATCCTTGGGGTCTGTTGTTTTTAGTGGTAAGCTTTTTATACGCATGTGAAATTTTAAGAAATCCTTCATTGAAAAGTTGGATTTTATTGGCATTTTTCTCAGTTTGTGGGGCATATACTCATTATTTTGTTGCTATCCCATCAATTCTATTGTATATGTTATTGTTGGTGCATGTGCTCCTTAAGAATAAAACACAAATTAAAAATTGGCTTATATCAACAGTATTCGGTATCTTATGTTTTGTCCCATGGGTTCCATACTTGTTAAAACAGATAAACTCAGTATCCGGCAGTTATTGGATTGATGAAATTACATTCGAAACATTTGTGCAGTTTTTCGCATCAATATTCACTGACACTGCCGAATTTTACGTAAATCTGGCTTTGGCAATCGTATTTTTGGCAATATTTATTAGCATTCTGATTTATTATAGGAAATCAAAAGAGGATGCGGATATTGTTCTAATCGGGTCCTTAATGTTCATTGGAACAATCCTTGTTGGAGTTACCGTATCAATCGTATTCAACCCTATTTTCATTGTTAGATACGTTATTCCTGCAACTGCAGTATTATGGTTATGTCTTTCAATATACATATCTAAATTTGACCTTAAAAGGGTCATAATACCTGTCGTAATTATTTTAGTGCTGTTCAGTGTAGCGAATATAGCTGACCAGGTTAATGAAATATCTGACAATCATGAGAAACTGGTTAAAAATCAGGAATTCCTGCAAAGTATCAACAGCAACAATTCTGTTGTTATCATTGATGGAATGGTAAAGTATGTCCATTTCTATAATCAATTGAATGATTCTATTGTTTATGGAGGATTCTCGGTTGGAGAGCGGGAAAAGGCTAAGGATTTTACTCTGTTTTATGATGATAAGGACACAAGGTTCCTAATGCCTGACGATTTCAACAAGTATGAGAACAAAACAGTTTATCTTGCATATCGTCAAGGTTCTGATATAGATTTACCTAAAGATGTTTCAAAAGAGAAAGTGGGTAAAGTTGAAAATACCAAGTTCTATATACTGAAGTATAAAGGTTAATCTTAATAGGATGTGTTCCCATATCCTATTATTAATTATTTTAAAATAGTTTGAATGTTTATGTTAATGTTATAATTTAAAAAAGGAGAAATAATATGGTAGAAACTTTTGTTTTTGGACATAAAAGTCCAGATAGTGACTCAATCACATCAAGTTTGGTAATGACCAACTTGGAAAAGGAATTAGGAAATAGCGAAGCTAAAGCTTATAGGTTAGGAAATATCAATAAGGAAACAGAATTTATCTTAAATTATTTGGGCATTGAAGCGCCTGAGCTTTTGGAAAGCGTTGAAGATGATGCAAATGTGATTCTTGTGGATCACAACTCCCCTGCAGAGTCAGTCGATAACTTAGAAAATGCAAACATTTTAAAAGTTGTTGACCACCACAAACTTGCTTTGGAAACTTCATATCCATTGTTTTTAAGATTTGAACCTGTAGGATGTACCGAAACAATTTTATGCAAGTTATATGAAGAAAATGATGTTGAAATTACAAAGGAAATTGCTACATTAATGCTGTCTGCAATCATTTCAGACACTTTGCTTTTAAAATCACCTACTACAACTGAAGATGATAAAATTGCTGTTGAAAAACTTGCAGAAATTGCAGAAATCAATGCTGAAGAATACGGATTGGAAATGCTTAAGGCAGGTACCGATTTAAGCAGTTTCACAATTGACGAGATTCTGTCCCTTGATGCAAAACAAATAGACTTTAAGGATGTCAAATCAATTGTTAATCAAGTGAATACTGCGGATATTTCTGATGTCATGGCCATGAAAGATGAATTGGAAGCAGGAATGAATAAAATCATTGAAGAGGAAGATTTGGACTTGTTCATGCTTTTGATTACAGACATTGTAAACAGCAATTCTCAAGTCATCGCATTAGGTAAGGAAGCCGGTTTAGTTGAAAAGGCTTACGGTGTAATACTTGAGGACAATACCGTATTACTTGATGGTGTTGTTTCCCGTAAAAAACAAGTAGTGCCTATCATGACCGAGAATGCTTAATTAATTTTAGGTTGCCTTAAATATCATGTTTTTTTAAGGTTTTTTCTAAAAATTTATAAAGGATAATTGAAAAAGTATTATGTAGATGTATTTTTAATACATCTCTAATCAATCCATTTTTGGATATTAAATTAGACGGGAAGCATAATTATAAATACTCTATGCATTTTTGCATAACAAAAATTAGAAACTAACATTAATTATGCTTCATATTTTTTAAACTTTTTTTTAAATTATTGGGTGTTAAAATGAAAACACTTGAATGGGAAGATAATAAATTAAAACTTATTGATCAAAGAAAACTTCCTGATGAGTTGACTTATGTTTACTGTGAGGATTATCGGGATGTTATAGTGGCAATTAAGAATATGACTGTGCGCGGAGCTCCTGCTATTGGAGTAAGTGCCGCTTTTGCAATGGCATTGGCGGATATTGAAGGTGTTGATTTGGATGATGCTGCAGATGAAATTAAAGCGGCAAGGCCAACAGCAGTAAATCTGTTCTGGGCAGTTGACAGAGTATTGAATAGTGATGATGCACTTTCAGAAGCACTTAAGATGTATGAGGAAGACATGGCAACAAATAGGGCTATTGGAAAGTTCGGTGCTGAAGTCATTGATGATGGAGACACAGTTTTAACTCACTGTAATGCTGGAGCACTTGCGTGTGTTGATTATGGAACCGCTTTGGGAGTATTTAGAGCAGCACGCGATGCAGGTAAAAACATAAACGTGATTTGTGATGAGACTCGTCCACGTGGACAGGGCGCAAGCTTAAGCGTGTGGGAAATGCAACAGGAGAACATTCCAGTTAAATTAATTCCTGATGTTGCTTCAGGATATCTGATGTCACAGGGCATGATTGATAAGGTTGTCATTGGTGCGGATAGAATTGCAAAAGGAGGAGTTGTAAATAAGGTCGGCTCTTTTATGGTGGCTCTCGCTGCTAAACATCATGACATTCCGTTTTATGTGGCTGCACCATACTCAACATTTGATAATGAAATCAACATTTATGATACAGTTATTGAAGAAAGAGATGGAGATGAAGTACGGTATTATGGTGGGGCAAGGATTTGTCCTGAAGGTACCGAAGTTATAAATCCAGCTTTTGACATAACTCCAAAAGAACTGATTACTGGAATAATTACTGAAAAGGGAATTATTGATCCGATTTAAGCGATAATTCTCAAATCTTATTTTTTTTTTAATTCTCTCCCTATATTTGGCA